>NZ_JBBLZC010000096.1:0-671 GCF_037908215.1 Benzoatithermus flavus
AATTGTGACGGCGGCGTTTCAGGCGTATACGCACGGAACAAACGACGCTCAAAAAGCGATGGGGATCATTACGATGGCGTTAATCGCCGGCGGATACCACGCGACGACCGACATTCCTGAATGGGTGCGCATTTCTGCCGCCTTGGCCATGGGGTTGGGAACGGCCGTTGGTGGGTGGAAGATCATTAAAACGGTCGGCGGGAAAATTATGAAAATCCGCCCGATCAACGGGGCGGCGGCCGATTTGTCGTCTGCGCTCGTCATTCTTTCGGCGACGATGTTCCACTTGCCAGTCAGTACGACGCACGTCATTTCCTCGGCCATCATGGGAGTCGGCGCCGCCCAACGGGTGAAAGGCGTCAAATGGGGCGTCGCTCGCCGCATTGTGCTGACGTGGATCATCACCTTGCCGGTGTCAGCGTTGATTGCGGGGTTTGTGTACCAGATCCTTCGTTTATTCTTCTAATCCATGATCGAGGGTTTCCAAACAAAAAGCGCGCCTGGTGTAAAAAAGGCGCGCTTCGGTTATTCCGCCGGACGGCTCGCGGAAGAGGAGCGGCCGATCGCCCGGCAAAGCTTTGGAGCGATCAAGCCGGCTGCGATCGATAGCAAAATGTCTTTTGGCAGCGGAACCAGCATCCAGCCCCATACCATTTGGTACGACAATCCTT
>NZ_JBBLZC010000097.1:0-668 GCF_037908215.1 Benzoatithermus flavus
ACCATATCCCAACGAAGAAGGAAAAAATCTTTGCGCTCCCGGAAATCCATGCCCATTATTTGCTGCTGTACAATTTGAGCATGATCTCCCGCTACGAAACAGAGTGGTGGAGCGAACTTCTTCACTCTTACTCAAGCAAGGCGTACATTTTTATTCTTCAATTTCTTTCCATATCGGCGGACAAAGTGCCCCTGCTGCTAAACGAATATTTAATGCATAAGTTTTGGGCCAAGCCAAATGATTGAATGCTCTCCCACCTGCACGAACACGCGGGAGTAAAGGCTTCCCAGCGCGGGTTGATAAAAAGCACCCCATTGCGCGTCATGCACAATGGGGTGCTCTGTTTTCCGCCTAGCAGCGACCTACTCTTGCAGGGGCGCTGGCCCCAACTACCATCGGCGCTGGAGGGCTTAACTGCCGTGTTCGGGATGGGAACGGGTGTGACCTTCTCGCTATCGCCACCAGACTATAAGTTTGAAAAGAACCTTGTTCTTTCAAAACTAAATTCTGCGCGCCACCAAAGCGTATTGCCGAGAATCACCAAGTTTGACTTGGTTAAGTCCTCGATCGATTAGTATTCGTCAGCTCCACATGTCGCCATGCTTCCACCTCGAACCTATCTACCTTATCATCTTTCAGGGATCTTACTTCTTACGAATGGGAAATCT
>NZ_JBBLZC010000098.1:0-666 GCF_037908215.1 Benzoatithermus flavus
CGTCAAAACGCTGGGAGCCGAGAGCTCTCCCCCCCAAGTTGAGACGATAATGGCCGCTGATGCGGCGCCGGCGCAGGAAGATGCCGGCGTCATGGTGGTCGGCTTGCCTGATGCGGCAAACGGCCGGGCCGAACACTCTGTTGATGGCGGCCGGCTGGTAGCCGCCGCCGTTTGCGTCGTTTTGTTACGATCTTCACTTTGTTGTTCTATCGGAGATGATATTAGCATAAGACATATATGGCGCAAAGAAGGCAAGGAGGGGTGGCAGATGGATGATCTCATGACACGGCTCTTGGCGGTCGCCGGCGTCGCGGTATGCGTCGGGCTGTTGTTTCTCGTCGGCGCGAACGGATGATTGGGTGATGATTCGCCAAACGGTTGTCCTTTCTTGCGGTGATGCGTTATAATGAAAAAAACAGCAGGAGGGGAGAAACACTGTGCTGACGGATTATCACAACCATTTGGAGCGGGGGACGCTGACGCTCGATTATTTGCGCCAGTTCACCGATGAAGCCGCGAAAAAAGGCATTCAGCATTTTGGCATTTCCGAGCATGCGTATCATTTTTACCAAACGAAAAACATTTTGTCCAACCCGTGGGTGGAGGCGCGCCGGTGCTACGATATGGCCGACTATGTCCGCTTGTTCCACGAAGCGTGGGATGCCG
>NZ_JBBLZC010000099.1:0-664 GCF_037908215.1 Benzoatithermus flavus
CATACCTGTGCCTCCCGCAGCCCTGGAAACCGCGGCAATCCTAGCCCATGGCCGGATGACTTTGAAGGCTAATCAGGTAGCAAAATGCCGGCCGATTTACCAGCCTGACGCTCGTCACCTTCCCATGGTGAGCATTTGGAACGTACTTTGATCAGGCCGGCGGGAGACTCGAGCGTCAGTTCAGTTACGGGTTCCTTCATGGGCAAGGTCCCCGTCTCGAGAAGGATCGTCGCCACGCACATTGTATTCGAGCCCGACATTGCCGGATATTCGGTTGTTTCGAGGATCACATACCCCATGTCGGCGTCGGGGTGATTGGAGGGGAGGATAATGTTGGCATTGTGCCAGACCGCTCCTCGCGGCTCGAACAGGACCATCTTTCTAATATCGTCCATGTACGTTTCAAGATAAAGCCGCTTATCGAACATCGATTTGCCGGGAACTTGGCCAACACCCCCGATGATGACCTTGCCGCTTTCCCCTTCTGCATGGCAGTCGACGACGGACAGGACTTTCCTGGAGCGCATCTGTATGGCCCCATGTTGCACGCGCAAGTTTGTACTTCGAGACAGGAACCCAGCCGTCACCGCATGGTGGGCATGACGAAGTCGGCACCCGCACGGATGCCGGTCGGCCAGCGCGAGGTGATGGTCTTCAGCCGGGT
>NZ_JBBLZC010000028.1:0-58472 GCF_037908215.1 Benzoatithermus flavus
GAGCCCGGGGAGGGGCCAGGGAGACAACTCGGATGTGGAAAAACCTGCTGCTCGCGGGCGCGGCCTTGGCGCTCGCCATGGGCACCGCCTCGGCCAAGGAGCTGAAGTCGATCGGCGTCACGCTGGGCTCGCTCGGCAATCCGTTCTTCGTCGCCATGACCAAGGGTGTCGAGGCCAAGGCGAAGGAGATCAACCCGAACGCCAAGATCATCGCGGTCTCGGCCGATTACGACCTGAACAAGCAGTTCACCCAGATCGACAACTTCATCGCCTCGGGTGTGGACGTCATCCTGCTCAACGCCGCCGACCCCAAGGCGATCGCCCCGGCGGTCAAGCGCGCCCAGGCCGCCGGCATCGTCGTGGTCGCGGTCGACGTCGCGGCCGCGGGCGCGGATGCGACGGTGCAGACCAACAACGTCAAGGCCGGTCAGATCGCCTGCCAGTACCTGGTCGACAAGCTCGGCGGCAAGGGCGACGTCGTCATCATCAACGGCCCGCAGGTCTCCTCGGTGGTCGACCGGGTCAACGGCTGCAAGGAGGTCATCGGCAAGACGCAGATGAAGATCCTGTCCTCGGACCAGGATGCCAAGGGCAGCCGCGAAGGCGGGCTCGGCGTGATGCAGGGCCTTCTGACCCGCTTCCAGCACATCGACGGCGTGTTCGCGATCAACGACCCGACGGCGATCGGTGCGGATCTCGCCGCCAAGCAGCTCGGCCGTAGCGAGTTCATCATCACCTCGGTGGACGGTGCCCCCGACATCGAGGCCGCGCTCAAGAACAACACCCTGATCCAGGCCTCGGCCAGCCAGGACCCCTACTTCATGGCGCAGAAGGCGCTCGAGATCGGCTACGACATTCTGAACGGCAAGAAGCCGGCCGAGCCCATGATCCTGCTCGAGCCGCAGCTTATCACCCGCGAGAACGTCGCCCAATACAAGGGCTGGTCGTCCCCCCGCTGACCGGCCTTTGTTCGGCGTCGCCGTGCCCCCCGCAGGCGGCGCCGTCTACCCGGCCCGGAGCCGCGGCTCCGGGCCGCCCCCCCTCAAGAAGGAACCGCAGTCATGGCCGAGGTGCTCTGTGTCGGTGATCTCTTGATCGACTTCGTGCCGACCGTCACCGGCACGGGCCTGATCGACGCGGCGGCCTTTCGGAAAGCACCGGGCGGTGCCGCCGCCAACGTCGCCGTCGGCCTCGCCCGGCTGGGGGTGAGGAGCGCCTTTATGGGCATGGTGGGCGACGATCCGTTCGGCCATCTGCTCGCCGACACGCTGCGCGCCGAGGGCGTCGACACGAGCCCGCTCCGCTTCACCGCGCAGGCGCGCACGGCGCTGGCTTTCGTTTCCTTGCGCGCCGACGGCGAGCGCGAGTTCCTGTTCTACCGCCATCCCAGCGCCGACATGCTGTTCGGTCCGGCGGACGTCGACACGGCAGCGGTCGAGGCCGCCTCCGTCCTGCATTTCGACTCGATCAGCCTTGCCAGCGAGAACCCGCGCGCGGCATGCCTGTTCGCTGCCGACCGGGCGCTTGCCGCCGGCCGCATGGTCTCCTATGACGTGAACCTGCGCCTGCCGCTCTGGTCCGATGCCGCCACGGCAGCCGCCGGTATCCGCGAGGGCCTGAGAAAGGCGCACGTCGTCAAGCTCAGCGACGACGAGCTGGAGTTCCTCACCGGCAGCCGCGAGCCAGCGGCAGTCCGCAGCACGCTCTGGCACGAGCGGCTCCGTCTCGTGGCCGTGACCAGGGGGGCTGCCGGCTCGACCTGGCTCACGCCGACGGCCCAGGGCGACGTACCGAGCGTGGGTGTCACCGCCGTCGACACCACCGGGGCCGGCGACGGCTTCATGGCGGGGCTTCTGGCAGGCCTGCTGCGCGAGCCCGATGCGCTGGCGGACCCCGCCCGGCTGGACCGGCTGTGCCGGTTCGCCAACATCGTGGGCGCGCTCACCACCACCGAGCGCGGCGCCATCCCGGCCCTGCCGACCCGGGCTTCGGTCGAGGCGCTGCTCGCGGCTCAGGGCGACCCTGCTCTCCCCCCCTCTCCATCAGGCGGATAGATCCCGACCATGACCGCCCAGATCATTCCCGTTCCCGTCTTCGACCTCGTCGTCTTCGGCGCCACCGGCGATCTCAGCCACAGAAAGCTGCTTCCGGCCCTCTACTGGCGCGAGCGCGACCAGCAGATGCCATCCGGCAGCCGGATCATCGCCGTGGCCCGCACCCGGTTCTCGACGGCCGAGTACATCGCCCAGATCGAGGCCGCCTGCCGCGAGCACGTCCCTGCCGACAGCTTCCAGGAAGACGTTTTCGCCCGGCTCGCCGAGCGCATCACCTATGTCCCGCTCGACGTGTCGCGCGATGCCGACTGGAGCGCCCTCAAGGCGGCGCTGGCCGGCGGCGAGGACCGGGCGCGCTTGTTCTATCTCGCGACCTCGCCCGATCTGTTCGGCCCGATCTGCCGCGGCGCCGGTGCTGCCGGCATCGTGACCGAGAAATCCCGCGTCGTGCTCGAGAAGCCGATCGGCAGGGATCTCGCCTCGGCGATCCGCATCAACGACGAGGTCGGCGCGGTCTTCGAGGAATCGCAGATCTACCGGATCGATCACTATCTCGGCAAGGAGTCGGTCCAGAACCTTCTGGCGCTGCGCTTCGCCAATTCGCTGTTCGAGGCGGTCTGGGATCGCGCCCACATCGACCACGTCCAGATCACCGTGGCGGAGACCGTGGGTGTCGAGGACAGGGCGGCCTACTACGACCGCTCGGGTGCTCTGCGCGACATGGTGCAGAACCATCTCCTGCAGCTCCTGTGCCTCGTCGCCATGGAGCCGCCGACCAGCATGGACGCCGATTCCGTGCGCGACGAGAAGCTCAAGGTCCTGCGCTCGCTCCGGGTGATCCGCGACGGCGAAGCCGTGCAAAAGATCGTGCGCGGCCAGTACCGGGCGGGTGCCGTGGCCGGCCGCACCGTGCCGGGCTACCTCGAGGAGCTCGGCCACCCCAGCCGCACCGAGACCTTCGTGGCGCTCAAGGCCGAGGTCGAGAACTGGCGCTGGGCCGGCACCCCTTTCTATCTTCGCACCGGCAAGCGGCTGCCCACACGGGTATCCGAGATCGTCATCCAGTTCCACAAGGTGCCGCACTCGATCTTCCCGCGCACCGCCGGCCCGATCGAGCCAAATCGGCTGATCATCCGCCTCCAGCCCGACGACGGCATCCAGCTTGCCCTCATGGCGAAAGACCCCGGCCCCGGCGGCATGCGCCTGCGCCTCGCCCCGCTCGACATCCGCTTCGCCGACGCGTTCAAGGTCCGCTATCCCGACGCCTACGAGCGGCTGCTCATGGACGTCGTGCGCGGCAACGCCACGCTCTTCATGCGCCGCGACGAGGTCGAGGCCGCCTGGCGCTGGATCGAGCCGATCCTGGAGGCGTGGCGGCAGAGCGACGAGCCGCCCAAGCCCTACATCGCCGGAAGCTGGGGCCCGACTGCGGCCATCGCCCTCATCGAGCGCGACGGCCGCACCTGGTTCGAGGACAGCCAGTACTGACCGACCAGTCAGCAGAGGGAGAGCAAGGAATGCCCCTGCACCCCGTCATCGCCGACGTTACCTCCCGCATCCGCCGCCGCAGCGAGGACAGCCGCAGCGCCTATCTCGGCCGGCTCGAGGCCATGGCGACCCGCGGGCCGAGGCGGGCGGCGCTCGCCTGCGGCAACCTCGCCCATGCATTCGCCGCCTGCGGCGACGAGGACAAGGCACGGCTCAGCCGCGGCGACGCGCCCAATATCGGCATCGTCACCGCCTACAACGACATGCTCTCGGCGCACCAGCCCTACGAGGATTACCCGAAGATCCTGCGCGCCGCCGCGCGCGCCGCGGGCGGCACGGCGCAGGTCGCGGGCGGGGTGCCGGCCATGTGCGACGGGGTCACGCAAGGCCAGGTCGGCATGGAGCTGTCCCTGATGAGCCGCGACGTGATCGCGATGGCGACCGCGGTGGCGCTCAGCCACGACACGTTCGATGCCGCTCTGCTGCTTGGCATCTGCGACAAGATCGTGCCCGGGCTCGTGATCGGCGCTCTTGCCTTCGGCCACCTGCCAACCGTCCTCGTCCCGGCGGGGCCGATGCCCTCGGGCCTGCCCAACGCCGAGAAGAGCCGTGTGCGTCAGCTCTACGCCGAGGGCAAGCTCGGCAAGGACGCGCTGCTCGAGGCCGAGATGAAGTCCTACCACGCGCCCGGCACCTGCACCTTCTACGGCACGGCCAACTCCAACCAGATGCTGATGGAGATCATGGGCCTGCACCTGCCGGGAGCGGCGTTCGTGAACCCCGGCACGCCGCTGCGGGACGCGCTCACCCGTGCCGCCGCCGAGCGGGCGCTGCAGATCACGGCGCAGGGCAACGCCTACACGCCCATCGGCCGCGTGCTCGACGAGCGGGCGTTCGTGAACGGCATCGTCGGGCTGATGGCGACCGGCGGCTCCACCAACCACACGCTCCATCTCGTCGCCATGGCGCGCGCAGCCGGCATTCGCCTCACCTGGGACGACTTCGCCGCGATTTCGGACGTCACCCCGCTCCTCGCCCGCGTCTACCCGAACGGCCTCGCCGACGTGAACCAGTTCGAGGCCGCGGGCGGCATGGCGTTCATCATCGGCCAGCTCCTGGATGCGGGCCTCGTCCACGACGACGTGCTGACCGTCGCGGGCGAAGGCGGGCTCCACCGCTACCGCGAGCGGCCTCGGCTCGAGGGCGAGCGCCTCGTCTGGAAGCCGGGCCCTGCCGGGAGCGGCGATCCCCTGATCGTGCGGCCCGTAGCCGAACCCTTCGCCGCCGAAGGCGGCCTCAAGCTGCTCGACGGCAATCTCGGCCGCGGGGTCATCAAGATCTCGGCCGTGAAGCCGCAGCACCGCTTCGTCGAGGCGCCGGCGGTCGTGTTCGAGAGCCAGGAAGAGCTGCTCGCCGCCTTCAAGGCCGGCAGGCTCGATCGCGACCACGTCGCCGTGGTCCGCTTCCAGGGGCCGAAGGCCAACGGCATGCCGGAGCTGCACAAGCTGACGCCGTCCTTGGGCGTGCTCCAGGACCGCGGCTTCAAGGTGGCCCTGGTCACCGACGGACGGATGTCGGGGGCTTCCGGCAAGGTGCCGGCAGCGATCCACGTGACGCCCGAGGCCGCGGCCGGCGGGCCGCTCGCGAAGGTCGAGGACGGCGACATGATCCGGCTCGATGCCGAGGCCGGCACGCTCGAGGTTCTGGTCGACAGCGCCGCATGGGCCGCCCGCACGCCTGCCGTGGCGGATCTGAGCGGGAACGATCACGGCATCGGCCGCGAGCTGTTCGCCCATCTGCGCCGCGGCATCGGCGAGGCCGAGAACGGTGCTTCGCTTCTGGGTGATCTCGCGGCCTGAGGAGAGGAACGATGACGAGCTACACACCGAGCCCGCTTTCCCGTCGGGTCGCCGAGGTGATCGATGCCGCGGTCGTGATCCCGGTCTTGGTCGTCCACAACCCGGCGCAGGCGGTGCCCTTGGCCGAGGCCCTCGCCAAGGGCGGGCTCACCGTGCTCGAGATCACGCTGCGCACCGAGGCGGCGTTCGCTGCGATCGAGGCGATCGCCCGGACCCTGCCCGAGGTGACGCTGGGCGCCGGCACGGTCCTGAACCGGCAGCAGATGCAGCAGGCGGCCGATCACGGCTGCCGCTTCGCCGTGAGCCCCGGCGCCACGCCGGCGCTGCTCGCTGCCGCCGAGGCGGTGGGAATGCCGTTCCTGCCGGGGGCGGCCAGCGCATCCGAGGCCATGGTCCTGGCCGAGCGCGGCTATCTGCGCCAGAAGCTGTTCCCGGCCGAGGCCGCAGGCGGCATGGCGCTCCTGAAGAGCCTGGCCGAACCGTTGCCGCAGATCGGCTTCTGCCCCACGGGCGGCATCGACCTCGCCAGGGCGCCGGCCTACCTGGCGCTGAAGAATGTCGTCTGTGTCGGCGGCTCCTGGGTGGCGCCCAAGGACGCGGTCGAGGCCTGCGACTGGAAGCGGATCGAGAAGCTGGCCGCCGAGGCGACAGCACTACGCCCTCAGGCATAGATCTCCTCGAGCGAGAGCTCGACCCCGAGCTCGCGCAAGGTGATCATGCCGCTGCCGATCACGTCGCGCACGAGCCAAGCCTTGCCAGCGCGCATCGTGCAGCTCGATGCGCCACGTGTCCTGCCACACGAGCAGCACGGCCTCGAGGCTGGGAAAGCGGCGATAGAAGTCGAGCTTGGTCGTGCGATCTTCCCGTTCGGTCTGAAGGCGAGAGCAGCTCGACCACCAAGCGGGGCCGCGACTGAAGCCTTCGCCGGTCAGGCGGGAGACGAACACGTCCGGCTCGCGCCACGTGTCGTCCTCTTCGGACAGCCAGACACCTCCACCGAAGTAGGCCCGGCAGGTGGCCGGCAGCCTGCGGTCGAGCGCACGAAAGATGTTGGCCGTGATCCGACGTGCGGCTCGGCCGGCGGGTTCATGGCGACGGGCCGGCCATCGACCAACTCGGAGCGCGCGCCGGTCCCGTCGTCCCAGGCGAGGAGCTCGCGAACCGTCATCGGCTTCGGGGCCAACCCCGCCATCGACCGATCCCCGCTGCCAGTGGCAGGTCCGTCTTGCCACGGACCGGGCTGCAAAGAGAAAGGGCCGCGGTCGTCCGCGGCCCTTCCCTGCGATCTCCGATCCGGGACGGATCAGAAGTCCATGTCACCCATGCCGCCGCCCGGAGCCGCCGGAGTCGGGGTCTCCTTCTTGGGCTTCTCGGCGACCATCGCCTCGGTGGTGATCAGGAGGCCGGCGACCGAAGCCGCATCCTGCAGCGCGGTGCGGACCACCTTCGCCGGGTCGATGATGCCGCGGGCGACGAGATCGGCGTACTCGTTGGCCTGCGCGTCGAAGCCCCAGTTGCTGTCGGTGGCCTCGAGCA
Organism: Benzoatithermus flavus; assembly: GCF_037908215.1. Classification (NCBI taxonomy): domain Bacteria; kingdom Pseudomonadati; phylum Pseudomonadota; class Alphaproteobacteria; order Geminicoccales; family Geminicoccaceae; genus Benzoatithermus; species Benzoatithermus flavus. The sequence continues at coordinate 6,938 of NZ_JBBLZC010000028.1, forward strand.
GCTTGCCGACCACGACCGCACCGTCGACACCGGCGTTCTCGGCGATCTGCCGGGCCGGGGCCTGGATCGCCTTGCGGACGATCTCGACACCGACGCGCTGGTCGTCGTTCTCGGGCTTCACGCTGTCGAGCGCCTTGATCGCGTGCAAGAGCGCCACGCCGCCGCCCGGAACGATGCCCTCCTCGACCGCGGCACGGGTCGCGTTCATCGCGTCGTCGACGCGGTCCTTGCGCTCCTTCACCTCGACCTCGGTGGCGCCACCCACGCGGATGACGGCGACACCGCCCGCGAGCTTCGCCAGGCGCTCCTGCAGCTTCTCACGGTCGTAGTCCGAGGTGGTCTCCTCGATCTGCGCCCGGATCTGGTTGCAGCGGCCCTGGATCTCCTCCTTCGAGCCGGCGCCGTCGACGATCGTCGTGTCCTCCTTGTTGATCACGACGCGCTTGGCGCGGCCGAGCATGTCGAGGGTGACGTTCTCGAGCTTGATGCCGAGGTCCTCGCTGATGACCTGACCGGCGGTCAGGATCGCGATGTCCTCGAGCATGGCCTTCCTGCGGTCACCGAAGCCCGGCGCCTTCACCGCCGCGACCTTCAGCCCGCCACGGAGCTTGTTGACCACGAGGGTGGCAAGGGCCTCGCCCTCGACGTCCTCGGCCACGATCAGAAGCGGCTTGCCGCTCTGGACGACCGCTTCCAGCACCGGCAGGAGGCTCTGCAGGTTCGAGAGCTTCTTCTCGTGGATGAGGATGTAGGGCTCCTCGAGGACGCAGCGCATCTTCTCGGAGTCGGTGATGAAGTAGGGCGAGATGTAGCCGCGGTCGAACTGCATGCCCTCGACCACGTCGAGCTCGGTCTCGAGGCTCTTCGCCTCCTCGACCGTGATCACGCCCTCGTTGCCGACCTTCTGCATGGCCTCAGCCAGCATCCGGCCGATCTCCTTGTCACCGTTGGCCGAGATCGTGCCGACCTGGGCGATCTCCTCGGAGGTCGTGACCTTCTTCGCCCGGTTCTTGAGGTCGTTGACGACGGCCTCGACGGCGAGGTCGATGCCGCGCTTGAGGTCCATCGGGTTCATGCCGGCGGCGACGGCCTTGGCACCCTCGCGCACGATCGCGGCGGCGAGCACGGTGGCCGTCGTGGTGCCGTCACCGGCGACGTCGTTGGTCTTCGACGCCACCTCGCGCACCATCTGCGCGCCCATGTTCTCGAACTTGTCGGCGAGCTCGATCTCCTTGGCGACCGTCACACCGTCCTTGGTGATCCGGGGCGCCCCGAAGCTCTTCTCGATGACGACGTTGCGGCCCTTGGGACCGAGCGTCACCTTCACCGCATCGGCGAGGATCTGGACGCCCTTGAGCATCTTGGTGCGGGCGTCGGTCGAAAACTTGACTTCCTTGGCAGCCATCTCTCGCTGTCTCCAGGGAAAAGCTTACAGGGCAGTATGGATCAGGCGGCCTTGGCGGCGGCGCCGCTCTCCTCGAGCACGCCCATGATGTCCGACTCCTTCATGATCAACAGCTCCTCGCCGTCGATCTTGACCTCGGTGCCGGACCACTTGCCGAACAGCACACGGTCGCCCACCTTCACCCCCATCGGGACGAGCTCGCCACGGTCGTTGCGGGCACCGGGACCGACGGCCAGGACCTCACCCTGCATGGGCTTCTCCTTGGCGGTGTCGGGGATGATGATCCCGCCCTTGGTCTTGTTCTCTTCCTCGATGCGCTTGACGACGACGCGATCGTGCAGCGGCTTGAACTTCATGGCGCAGAGCCTCCGAGTCTCGTTTGACACGGTCGTTAGCACTCTCCCTCGACGAGTGCCAACCTCGGCCCGCTAGTTAGGCGCTGCGCTCGGAGCGTTCAAGGGGGCAGGTCCACTTTTGTCAGCACTCCTCGCTCTTTGCTGCTAACCTCTTGATAACACAAAGGAATATGCCGCGGCGCTCTTGACGCCGATCGGGGGTGGGGCAGAATTCTCCCAGCGAGAGAGTGCGGAGTGTTCTGCATGCACCGAAGCGACCGCGTTCCCCTGGAGCTGCAGCTCAAAGGCTATCGCCTGGCCACCGCCGAGATCGTCTACCATATGCCCGATCATCCGGGGCTCCTGCAGACCTTCATCTGGCAGCATTACGATCTCGAGCCGCACTATCCCGAGCTGCGCAAGTTCCTCGATTTCTGGACCAGGAACATCGACGGCAAGCTGCACAGCGTCACGGTGGCGCGCCGCAGGCTGATCGGCCCGCCTCGCTACCGGAACGCCGTAGGCTTGTGGCGACTGCACTGAGCGCAGCCGATCGGCGATGAGGCGCCGGGGCCGGCGCAGTCGCCGGCCAGCCGGACGCCGTGGCCGACCTCAGGCCGCCTTCTTCATGTCCTCGAGGCTCGCGACGGCGCAGTCGCTGAAGACCTGCATGGCCTCGGACTGAGCCTTCAGCACGATATCGCTCATCTCCTGGAAGCTCGCGAACGCACGCTCGTAGAACGAGCACAGGCGCTCGATCGGCTCCCCCGAACGGGACGGGCCCTCGCGCAGCGCCGCATCGCGCTCCGACCAGAATGCCCGCATCTCGCTCTCGGCGAACTCGACCTGACGCCGAACCACGGTCCGCATGGCATCCGCCATGATTCGGCTGGCGCCGGCCCAGCCTTCGAGATAGCGCCGCTGCGCGGCAAGGATCGAATCCAGGTTCACCCCTCGTTGATCGCGATCGATGCTGGTCTCTGCTCTCGCCGCCATGTTGCCTTCCCTCGTTTGCTTTGCCATGGCAAGCCTACTCGTGTACGCATGCTTGCCTGGTGATGCAACGTTGAAACGTTCGACGGCGACCTGGAGCCATCCGGTGCATGGGGCCACGCTGCGCCGCACTCCTCGCCCGATGGCCATTGCCACGAAGCTGGCAGAAAGCGTACGGACCGGCTGAACGCCAGCCGGCGCTCGACAGCTTGATCCTTGCAATTACTGGGCTTCCCGAATCGTTCGCGCAATTTTCATGAGCGAAGCCGCGCGATTCTCGGAAATGTCCGGCCCAGGTCGATCCGAAACATTATCTCGGCGAGCGCTCGCGCACAAGCCGAAGGTCGCAGGCGATGAGATGCCGTCACCGCCCGCGGGCCGTGGCCTTGCGCGGCTCTCGCCGGTCGCGCTGCCCCCCTTCGGATCGCCCTGGGAACACGGCGCTGCCGGCTTGACGCGCGCAAGCCGCCGCCGTAACAAGCGGCTTCGCTCACGCGGGCGGTTGCCCGCGTCCCTTTGCTTTGGCCAGATTCCGAGGATCCTCCGATGGCGCGACGCTGCACACTGACGCGCAAAGGTGTGCTCACCGGCAACAACGTGAGCCACGCCAACAACAAGACGCGGCGGCGCTTCCTGCCGAACATTCAGAGCCGGCGCCTGTTCAGCGAGACGCTGGGCGAGACGGTGCGGCTCAAGATCGCGGCCAGCACGCTGCGCACCATCGAGAAGCGTGGCGGGCTCGACGGCTACCTCCTCGAGGCGAAGGAGGCCGAGCTGCCGCGCGAGCTCGTGCTGCTCCGCCGCCGCATCGCCGAGAGCCAGGCCAAGAAGACCGCCTGATCCCCGCCGGTCGGGCGGCCCGAGCGGGCCGCTTCGCCCGGGCTCACCGCAGCGCGTCGGCCGCGCGCTGTCCGAAATAGCGTCGCGTCAGGCTGAAATCGGGCACGTTGCCGTCGTAGCAGGTGCGGCGTGCCGTGTCGCAGGTGACGCCACGCTCGGGCACGAATAGCCGGCCGGTACCGCGCTCGTCGCGGAGATCGTCGGCCCGGTCCGCGGCGCGGTCGCCGAACATGGCCCTGGTCTCGCTCTTGTCGATCCGTCCCTGCTTGTAGCAGATGCTGCTCGCGGCATCGCAGACCACGCCCGAGCGCGGACGGATGAAGCGGTCCGGATCGCGCGCCCGCCGCGGCAGATCGTCGGCCCAGCCGGGCGGTCTCACCCCGCTGCCAGGTGAAAAGCCGAAGTTCGGACTCTGCTGCCAGCAGCGGCCGAACTGGTCGCAAGCGATGGCGGGACGCGAAGGCAGCGGGACGGACCGCGGCATCGGCGTGGTCGTCTGCGGCAGCGGGCTCGGTCCGAGGCTACCGAGCGGCGGCTGAACGCTGGGTCGGACCAGGACCGGCTGCTGATCCGCTCCCGCCGTGGCGAACGGCGCTCCACAGCCGAGCAGGAGGACGGCCGCGAGACCCGCGATGAGCAGTTGACGCATGACACGTCTCCGTGAGGCCGGCGGATCCGCCGAACCTCTCCTTTCTAGATCGGGCCTGCCGGCCGCCCGGCAAGGGCCGGTCCGTTGCGATCAACGGACGGATGGGTCCGGAGGCTCCGTCTCGCCCCGGTCGGGACGCCAGCGCAGCTCGAGGAGCAAGGTGCGCTGAAGCGGGTTGAAGTTGTCGTCCGCCGCCACGAGCAGGCGGTAAGCGTCCCCCTCCTTCCTGACGGCGAGCGCTTCGTAGTTCTCGCCGAGCTGCGGGCCGGACAGAACCGCGAGCTCCTGCCCCGTGACGATCCCGGCCGGGTCATGCGGCAGGGTCGCGAGTGGCACCGCCACGATCCGCGCCTGCCAGCCGCTCAGAAGAGAAACGCGCCGCTCGAGCACGAAGAGATGGCTGCCCGCCGCATCGGCGTCGGTGGGCCGGAAGCCTTCGGCGGCGCGGTAGCGCAGGCGCTGCGCAGTCCGCTCCTCGAGGCGCACGGCCGGATGCAGGCCGTCGTCGCTCGTCGCCTCCCGGATCGCGAGCAGATCGCCGCCGGGCAGCCGGGCCAACGCCTCGACGCCCTCGTTCCCGGATGCATCCGAAAGAGCAAGCTCAGGGAGCGGCCGCCCTGCTCCTTCCGGCTTCTCCCGCCCCGGTGCGAAGCGCCAGAGCCGCTCCTGCCCCTCGTCGGCGACGAGGCGGGTGTCGCCCGGCAGCAGCACCAGGGCCTCGGCGTCGAGCGGCCGGCCGTGCCGGTCGGCGAGGGCTCGCTCCTCCAGCACCGGAGCGGTGAAGGGCCGGGCTCGTGCGTGAGCCGGCCAGCCCAGGACGAACAGACGGCTGCGGTCGCTGAGGAGCAAGAGCCGGTCCCCGTCCCAGCGCGCGGCCGAGATGCCGCCGAAGCTGGCCTCGGACCCGCTCAGCACCCAGGCACCGTCGAGCTCGAGCCGGCCGAGCCGCTCGGGCAGAGGCGCTTGCGCCGAGCCCAGAGGCTCGGCCCGGATCAGGCCGGGTCCCGCTGCCAACGGCCGGGGCGCGCACGCGGCCGCGGCCGGCAGGAGGAAGACGAGGCAGGCGAGGCGGAATGGCTTCTTCATCGCGGCGGCAGCGGGTCCGGGCGTCAGACGGAAACGGCCCACCCCAGGCGGGGCGGGCCGCTGCGTTGCCGGTAAGGCAAACGGGAAGCGATCGGCTCAGTCGCGCTGCGTCCCGAAGAGCTGCAGCAGCATCATGAACAGATTGATGAAGTTCAGGTAGAGGCTCAGCGCCCCCATGATCGCACCCTTGGCCGCGAGGTCGCCCCCAGCATACTGGAAGCTGCCGAGATACTCCTCCTTCAGCCGCTGCGTGTCCCAGGCGGTGAGGCCGGTGAAGACGATCACGCCGATCACGCTGACCGCGAACTGCAGGGCCGAGCTCATCAGGAAGATGTTGACCAGGCTCGCGATGATGATGCCGATCAGGCCCATGAACAGGAACGAGCCGAAGCCGGACAGATCACGCTTCGTGGTGTAGCCGTAGAGGCTGACCGCGCCGTAGGTGGCGGCGGTGATGAAGAACACGCGCGCGATGCTCTCGCCGGTGAAGACGAGGAAGACGCTCGCGAGCGAGACGCCCATCACGGCCGCGAACAGCCAGAAGGTGATCTGGGCGGCGCTCACGCTGAGCGCATGGATGCGAGCGCCCAGGAACATCACGAACCCGAGCGGGGCGAGCATGGCCACCCACTTCAGCGGGGTCGTGAAGATCGGCATGTAGATCGCCGGAGTCGAGGCCACGACGAACGCCACGAGACCCGTGATGGCGAGGCCCAGGCCCATATAGTTGTAGACGCCCAGCATGAAGCTGCGCAGACCCTCGTCGATCGCCCCAACGGCAACGCGGGCCTGCGCGAAGCGAGGATCCGTACGGTAAGCCATCGTCAACGCCCTTCGCGTCTGATGCATCGCTCGATACGACGCGCATGATATGGGGGTGCCGAGGGAGCCTTCAAGCGGAAACGGTGCCCCGATCCGGCGCTAGCGCCGATGTTACGGCAGAACAGATCAAGGAATGGTGAAGATTCGCGAAGAAACCGTGAGCAGCTCGAAAGTAGCTGAATCAGCCGATCCGTGCCAACGCCGGGAACGTCTCCAGTAGCCAGTAGGCGATCGCCTCGAGCCGGCCCGTGATCATCAGCACGCCGACCACGGCGAGCAGCAGCCCGGCCGCGCGCTGGATCTGCCGCCCCGCCCGCGAGAGCTGCCGGAGCCGCTCGAGGAGCACGTCGGTGAAAAGCGCCGCGACGAGGAACGGCAGGCCGAGCCCCAGGGAATAGACGGCGAGCAGTGCCGTGCCGGTGCCGAGATCGGCCGCGGACGCGCTCATCGTCAGGATCACGCCGAGCACGGGCCCGATGCAGGGCGTCCAGCCGAAGGCGAAGGCGAGGCCCAGAAGGAAGGCACCCACGACCCGCCCGCCCTTGACCTCGGCATGGAAGCGCGCCTCGCGCTCGAGGAGATGGATCGGCAGCAGCCCGGCGAGGTGGAGGCCGAACAGAAGGACGACGATGCCGGCCACGATGCCGAGCTCGTAGCGCCAGCTCAGGAGCAGCCGGCCGAGTGCCGTGGCGCTGGCACCGAAGGCGATGAACACGACCGAGAACCCGAGCACGAAGCAGAAGGCGTAGGCGAGGGACTGCAGCCGTGCGGTGCGGCGATCGCGCAGGACCTCGAGCGAGGTGCCGGCGACATAGGAGAGATAGCCCGGCACCAGCGGCAGGACGCAGGGCGAGAGGAACGAGACGACGCCGGCGATGAACGCCGTGAGAAAGCCGATCGAGCCGGTGGTCGCGAGCATCGAGGGATTCCATAAGGTGCGGCCGCGGCCGTCCTTAGCAAAATTCGGCGCGCAGGATGCGAGCTTTCGCGCGGACGTGATCCTTCGGACGCAGGCTCAGGCCTCGCGCAGCACCGGAGCGGCCGGAAGGCCGATCAGACGCCACAGGCTCACCGCACCCACGGCGAGCACGGCGGCCACGGTCAGCAGCAGGACGCCGGCGAGCGGGAAGGGTGCGGGCGAGAACGGCAGGTGCATCACCCGGTCGACCACGACCCAGGCGGCGAGCGAGCCCAGGAGCCCGCCAACGGCCGCCGCCGCGGCGCCGATCACGAGATACTCGACCAGAAAGGCCCGCAGCAGCACGGCGCGGCGCGCGCCCAGCACCTTGAGCACCACGGTCTCGTAGCGCTGGCGCTGCCGGGCCGCGAGGATCCCGCCCGCGAGCGCCAGGACGCCGCCCGAGAGCGTGACTCCGGCCACCGCCATGACCGCGAGCTCGATACGGGCCAGAAGCTCGGTCGCGCGCGCCACGATCTCGCGTAAGGAAATCGGCGTCACGTTGGGCAGGCGCCGTGCCAGGAGATCGAGAAGCCCCGGCTCCTCGGTGGCCGGGAGACCGGCGGAGGCCACGAAGCTGTGCGGCGCTCCTTGCAACGTGGCCGGATCGAGGATGAACAGGAAATCGAGCCGGCCGCCGCTCCAGTCGACCTCCCGGCGGATATTGGCGATGCGGGCCTCGATCAGGCGGCCCAGTACGTTGAAGCCGAGGCTGTCGCCGATGCCCACACCGTAGCCGCGCGCGATCTCCTCGTCGATCGAGACCAGGGGCGGTCCCGCATAGTCCGCAGGCCACCAGGCGCCGGCCACGAGCTCGCTGCCCTCGGGCATGGTGGCGGCATAGGTGAGTCCGCGGTCGCGACGCACGGTCCAGGCGACCTCCGAGCCGATCGGCACCTGCTCCACGGGCCGGCCCTTGATGCGGACGACGCGGGCGCGCAGGCTCGGCAGAAGCTGCTCGAGCCTCGCTCCCGGCACCTCCGCCAGGATGGCGGCGAGCGTGTCCCGCTGCGGGGCCTGGATGTCGATGAGATAGAGGGCCGGTGCGCGGGTCGGCAGGCTGTCCGCGATCTCGCGGCGGAGATTGGCCGCGAGCGCCGCGACCGCGACGAGGAGCGTCACCCCTGCCCCCAGCCCCACGATCACGCGCGGCGAGGACGAGCCCGGCCGGTGCAGATTGGCGAGCGCCAGACGCAGCGCGAAGCCGCCTTTATGGCCGAAGCGGCGCGCGCCGAGCAGGATCAGCCGGGTGAGACCCCAGAGAAGCAGCGCTGCTGCCGCCACCGTGAGCACGAACCAGGCGCCGATGCCGGGCTGCGGCACGCTTATGATCGCGATCCCGGCCAGGATCAGGACGGCGACGGCGAGAAGGGCGAGGCAGGATCGCCGCGGCCAGCGGCGGGGCGGGGCGACGAGCGCCCGGAACAGGCCCGCCGGCGAGATCTCGCGTGCGATCGCGAGCGGCCAGAGGGCGAAGACGAAGGTGGTGACGAGGCCCGCTGCGGCCGCGAGCAGGAGCGGCATCGGATAGAGGCCGGGATCGGGCGCGACCGGCAGGGTACCTTCGGGCAGGAGCCGGGTCAGGAGCGGCAGGAGCAGGCCGAGCACCAAACCCAGCGCGGTGCCGGCCGCAGCGAGGAGCAGCACCTGGCCGAGATAGATCCGGAACACCTGCGCCCCGCTGGCGCCGAGACACTTGAGGGTGGCGATCGTGGCCGTCCGCCTGGCGAGATGGGTCTCGATCGTGAGCGCTATGCCGAGCCCGCCCGTGAGCAGGGCGGTGAGGCCGGCGAGTGTCAGGAAGGTGGCGAGCCGGTCGGTGAACCGGGTGACCTGGGGCTGGACGTCGCGCGGGCTGCGCGCGCGCCAGCCCGCATCGGGAAAGCGCTGCGCCAGCTCCGCGACGAAGCCGGGGGCGTCGATGCCCTCGGGCAGGGCGAGGCGGTACTCGTAGCGCGCGAGCGCTCCGGGCTGGAGAATCCGGGCCGCCTCGAGCGTGGCGTCGGCGACGATCATCCTGGGACCGAGGCTGAACAGTCCGCCGACCCGGTCCGGTTCGCGCACGAGCGTGGCCGCGATCCGGACCATGACCTCCCCGACGCGCACGCGATCGCCCACCGCCATGCCGAGACGGGCCAGAAGCGCCGGCTCGACCACGGCGCCACGATCGCGGAGCGCCTCGGCCAGCGGCAGCGGCGGATCGAGCCGGACGGCACCCACGAGCGGGTAGAGCCCGTCCACGGCCTTGAGGCTGACGGCGAGGCTGCGCTCGGAAGCGCTCGTTGCGAGCGTGCTGGTCTCGACCACGCGGCCGAGCTCAGCGCCGGGCGGCACGATCCGGGCGAGATCCGCTTCGGCGATGGGCGCGTTCGCCTGCTCGAGCTCGACGTCGCCGCCCAAGAGCACGCGCGCGTCGCGGCTCAGCGCCGTGCCTACGCCCCGATTCAGGATGCCGACGGCGGCGATGATCGCAACCCCCAGCGTCAGCGCCGCGAGCAGAACGATGAAGCTGGAACCTGTGCCGCGCAGGTCGCGGGCGGCGAGGCGCAGTGCCAGGCTCCAGGCGGAAAGCCTGCTCATCGTGCCGTCAGCTCGAGCGGCCGGGCGACAGCCGCGGCCTCGTGCAGGCGGCCCCGCTCCATCACCATGCGCCGCCCGCAGCGGGCGGCAAGCGCCGGGTCGTGCGTGATCAGGAGCAGGGTCGTGCCGCGGGCGGCGGCGGCCGCGAAGACGAGGTCGATCACGGCACGCCCGGTATCGCCGTCGAGATTGCCGGTGGGCTCGTCGGCGAGCAGAAGGCGGGGGCGGTTGACCAGCGCCCGTGCGAGCGCCACGCGCTGCTGCTCGCCGCCGGAGAGCTGGCCCGGATAATGGGCCGCGCGCTCGCTCAGGCCCACCTCGCCGAGAAGTGACCGGGCCACCGCGAAGGCGCCCTGCCTGCCGGCGAGCTCGAGCGGTAGCGCCACGTTCTCGAGCGCCGTCATGGTCGGGATCAGGTGGAAGGACTGGAACAGGATGCCGACCCGCTCCAGCCGGAACGAGGCGAGGCCGTCCTCGTCGAGGCCGGCGAGGTCGGTGCCGTCGATCCGCACCGTGCCGGAGGTGGGCCGCTCGATCCCGCCCACGATCGCCATCAGGCTGGACTTGCCGGAGCCGGACGGTCCCACCACGCTCACGCTTGCACCGGGCTCGACCGAAAGATCCACGCCGCGCAGGATCGCGACCGGGCCCGCGGCGCTGGGAAGGGTGAGATGAACGTCACGCAGCTCGATCATGGGCGACGGCCCGCCTCCTCTTGCGCTCGGCGGAGCAAGGGATCCGCGCGGGTGGAAATGGACCGCCGCCGCCGTGGCCGCAAGGCCGCCCTGCCGCTCGTGGCGGTTCTGCTGGGCTGGCTCGCGAACGGACCTGCCTTGGCCTGCAAGCTCGCGATCCTGGGCGATTCGCTGACGGCCGGCTTCGGTCTCGTGCGGGAAGAGGCGTTCCCGGCCCGCCTCGAGCAGGCGCTCCGGGCGCGCGGCATCACTTGCGCGGTGCTCGATGCCGGTGTCTCGGGCGACACCTCGGCCGGGGGTGCGGCACGGATCGACTGGGTGCTCGCCGACCGGCCGACCCATCTCCTGGTCGAGCTCGGCGGCAACGACGCGCTCCGGGCACTGCCGCCAGCCGCGCTCGAGGCCAATCTCGATCGCATCGTCCGCACAGCAAAGGAGCATGGTGTGCAGGTCATGCTGGCCGGGATGCTCGCCCCGCCCAATCTCGGCAGCGACTACGGCAAGGCGTTCGAGGCGGTTTATCTCGAGCTCGCCCGCCGCCATCATGTTCCGCTTTACCCGTTCTTCCTGGACGGTGTCGTGCTGCAACGAGATCTGATGCAGCCGGACGGCATCCATCCCAACGGGCGCGGCGTGGATGTGATCGTCGCACGAATCGTGCCGATGATCGAATCCTTTCTCCAAGGTAAATGAGACGACATCTTCATCGCCGCGGCAGCGTTGGACTGCGGCACACGATCCAGCCGCAAGAAGAACGATTCACCGTGGTGCCGTACGACATGTCGCACCACGACGGTGATCCCGGCCACCCATCCGGCGACTTACCCACAACCTGTTGAGAATTCCGGGGATAATCCATACCCTTGTGGACAAGGCTGTGGGCAAGCTGTTCGCGATCGCAGGACGAGACGAAGGCCGGCGATCCGTGCTGCATCCGTCCGGGCGGCGCTCTCGTGCCGTTGCGGCAAAAGGTCCCCACCGCATTGTGGGGCCGGCCGCAGACATGGGAGTTAAGCTTGCAGGACGGCGAGGGTAGGATCAACCTTCGCTTCGGTGCACTCGCGACGGAGGGGGCTAATGTCGGACGTTTTTCCAGTCAGCGAGCAGTGGGCGGAGACGAGCCGCTGCGACAAGGCGAAGTACCGCGCGATGTACGAGCGCTCGGTGAAGGACCCGGACGGGTTCTGGGCCGAGATGGCGGAGCGCCTGGACTGGATGAGGAAGCCCACGCGGATCAAGAACACCTCGTTCGAGGGTGACGTTCGTATCCGCTGGTACGAGGACGGCGAGCTCAACGTCTGCTACAACTGCGTCGACCGCCATCTCGAGAAGCGCGGTGATCAGGTCGCGATCATCTGGGAGGCCGACGACCCGAACATCGACCGGAAGATCACCTACCGCGAGCTGCACGAGAAGGTGTGCAAGCTCGCGAACGTGCTGAAGGCGCAGGGCGTCAAGAAGGGTGATCGGGTCACGATCTACCTGCCGATGATCCCCGAGGCGGCCTATGCCATGCTGGCCTGCGCCCGGATCGGCGCCATCCACTCGGTGGTGTTCGGCGGCTTCTCGCCCGACAGCCTCGCCGACCGGATCAACGACGCGCAGTCGAAGCTCGTCATCACCTGCGACGGCGGCGTGCGCGGCGGCCGGGCGGTACCGCTCAAGGAGAACGCCGACAAGGCGCTCGAGAAGTGCCCGGCCGACGTCAAGATCCTGATGTTCCGGCACACCGGCCTGGACGTGCCGATGAAAAAGGGCCGCGACATCGACGCCGGGCCGCTGATGAAGGAGGCCTCGGCCGACTGCCCGCCGGAGCGCATGAACGCCGAGGATCCCTTGTTCATCCTCTACACCTCGGGCTCGACCGGCAAGCCCAAGGGAGTGCTGCACACCTCGGGCGGCTATCTCGTCTACGCGGCGCTGACCCACGAGTACGTCTTCGACTACAAGGACGGCGACATCTACTGGTGCACGGCCGACGTGGGCTGGGTCACCGGACACAGCTACATCCTTTACGGGCCGCTCGCGAACGGCGCCACGACGCTGATGTTCGAGGGCATTCCGACCTATCCCAGCATCACGCGCTTCTGGGACGTGATCGACAAGCACAAGGTGACGATCTTCTACACGGCGCCGACGGCGATCCGCTCGCTCATGCAGAAGGGCGACGAGCCCGTGAAGAAGAGCTCGCGCAAGTCGCTGCGGCTTCTGGGCTCGGTCGGCGAGCCGATCAACCCCGAGGTCTGGAAGTGGTACCACCGCGTGGTCGGCGACAGCCGCTGCCCGATCGTGGACACGTGGTGGCAGACCGAGACCGGCGGCATCCTGATCAGCGCGCTCCCTGGGGCCATCGATCTGAAGCCCGGCTCGGCGACGCTGCCCTTCTTCGGCGTGCAGCCGGCGCTGGTCGACAACGACGGGAAGATTCTCGAGGGGCCTGCCGAGGGCAACCTCGTCATGGTCGACAGCTGGCCCGGCCAGATGCGGACCGTCTACGGCGACCACGAGCGCTTCGTCCAGACCTACTTCAGCACCTTCAAGGGCTATTACTTCACCGGTGACGGCGCGCGGCGCGACGAGGACGGCTACTACTGGATCACCGGCCGTGTCGACGACGTGATCAACGTCTCCGGCCACCGTCTGGGCACGGCCGAGGTCGAGAGCGCTCTCGTGGCACACCCGGCCGTGGCCGAGGCGGCCGTGGTCGGCTACCCGCACGACATCAAAGGCCAGGGCATCTTCTGCTACGTGACGCTGCAGGCCGACATCGAGCCCAGCGAGGATCTCAGGAAAGAGCTCGTCGCCTGGGTCAGGAAGGAGATCGGCCCGATCGCGAGCCCCGACGTGATCCAGTGGGCGCCGGGCCTGCCCAAGACCCGCTCGGGCAAGATCATGCGCCGGATCCTGCGCAAGATCGCGGCCAACGAGTTCGACAATCTGGGCGACACCTCGACGCTGGCCGATCCTGCCGTGGTCGACGAGCTGATCGAGAACCGCAAGAGCCTCTGAGCGGCAGCTTCGAGGCGGCTCGAAACGGCGAGGGGGAGGCCGCGGCCTCCCCCTTTTTGTCGACGATCCCCGGCTGCGACGATCGACCCGGCTCGCGACTGTCCATCGACCCTAAGGTAGGACTTGCCCCGGCACTGGCCGCTGACCGATCCTGGCCGTCGTGGACGGACATTCCGGACCCGAGGCAAGCCGTAGCGAGACGTATGGCAGCAACCCCATCCCGCAGCGAGCCGTTCCCGCCGATCCGACAGGGCGTGTCGACGGCCACGAACCCGGTTCAGGCCGCGCGCGAGCTCCATGCTCAGCTCGTTCAGGACGACGCCAGCCTCGTCCTGTTCTTCTGTGCACCGGAATACGAGACGTCGGGCTTCGCGCGGACGCTGAACGAGCTGTTCGGCCCGGCTCTGGTCGTGGGCTGCACCAGCGCCGGCGAGATCACGCCCGATGGCTATCTCGACAACGCCGTCACCGGCATCAGCTTCGCAAGGCCGACCTTCGAGGCGGCGGCCGTGCGCCTCGGCCCTCTCAAGGACTTCGAGCTGACCCGCTGCGGCGACGTCGCGGAAGCTCTGCGCGCCACGCTGCGCGCCCGCCTCGGCCATCCACCCCGGCACGAGTTCGCCATGGTGCTCCTCGACGGCCTGTCGCAGCGCGAGGAGCTCGTCATGTCGTGCCTCGGCGGCGTGTTGAGCGACATCCCGGTCTTCGGCGCCTCGGCCGGTGACGGCCTCACCTTCGAGCATACCAGCGTGTTCGTGGATGGCGCCTTCCACACCGACAGCGGCGTGCTCCTGCTGGTCGGCAGCGACGTGCCGGTGCGCCCGTTCCGCAACCAGCATTTCGTGAGCTCCGGGAAGCGCATGGTGGTGACCGGGGCCGATCCCGCGCGCCGGGTGGTGACCGAGATCAACGCCGAGCCTGCGGTGGCCGAGTATGCGCGCGTCATCGGCTATGAGGTGGACGCTCTGACACCCATGGTGTTCGCGACCCATCCGCTCGTCGTCCGCTTGGGCGGCGCCGAATATGTCCGCTCGATCCAGAAGGCCAACCCGGACGGCAGCCTCACCTTCTACTGCGCCATCGACGAGGGTCTCGTCCTCACGCTGGCCGAGGGGCGCGACCTCTACAGCCGGCTCGAGGACCTGTTCGCCGAGATCCGGAGCGAGATCGGCGAGCCCGCCGCGGTCATCGGCTTCGACTGCGTGCTCCGGAAGCTCGAGTGCGAGCGCAATCAGACCAAGCACAAGGTGGCACGCCTCCTGCAGGCGAACCGGGTGATCGGGTTCTCGACCTTCGGCGAGCAGTTCCGCTCGATGCACGTGAACCAGACCTTCACCGGTGTCGCGATCGGGCGTGCCGAGGAGCCGGACGCTTGAGCACCGGCGACTCTCACGAGCAGCTCCTCAAGGAGAACGCCAAGCTGCGCAAGATCAACGAGGTGCTGATGCGCCGCGTCGAGCGCAGCATGGACATGCAAGGCAACGACTTCGCGCTGTTCGAGACCGCGATCCTGCTCGAGGGCAAGGTGCGCGAGCGCACGGCGGCGCTCGAGCAGGCCTTGCGCGATCTGCAGGCCTCGAACCGGGCGCTCGCCGAGACCAAGGCCGAGGCCGAGCAGGCGAACCAGAGCAAGACCCGCTTCCTCGCTGCGGTCAGCCACGACCTTCTGCAGCCCCTGAACGCGGCACGCCTCTTTCTCTCGGCCCTGGGCGAGACCGACCAGACGCCGAAGAGCCGGCAGCTCATCGAGAACATCGAGATCGCGTTCGAATCGATCGAGCGCCTCCTGGGCTCGCTGCTCGACATCTCGAAGCTCGACGCCGGTGTGACCACGGCCGAGATCGGCGACGTGCCGCTTGCGGCCGTCCTGAAGCCGCTCGTCGCCGAGTTCGCGCCGCTCGCGGAGAAGAAGGGCCTGACCCTCAGGTTCGTGCCGTCGAGTGCGGTGGTGCGTACCGACCCGCACCTCCTCTCGCGGATCCTGCGCAACCTTTTGAGCAACGCCATCCGCTACACGCTCGCCGGCCGCGTGATCGTCGGCGTGCGCCGCTCCGGCGGCGGCTTCGTCGTCGAGGTCGGCGACACGGGCGTGGGCATCCCGCCCGACAAGCAGCGGGAGATTTTCGAGGAGTTCAGGCGGCTCGGCAACGCTCCCGACACCCGCGACCGCGGCTTCGGCCTCGGGCTCGCCATCGTCGAGCGGATCGCCCGGCTCCTCGGCCACCGCGTGGAGGTGCGCTCGGCGCCGGGGCGAGGCTCCCGCTTCCTGGTCTACGTTCCGGCCGGCCGTGCGGGCCGTCCGCTCGCGGCGCCCCGGCCGGCGGTGGACGGCTCGCCTGCCGCCCTGCGCAACGCGCTGGTCCTCGTCATCGAGAACGAGCGCGCCATCCAGGAAGGCATGCAGGCGCTGCTGCAGGGCTGGGGGTTCGAGGTGATCGCCGAAGCCTCGGCCGAGAGCGCCATCTCCGCCTTGTGCGCCTGCGCCCGCCGGCCCGATCTCGTCATCGCCGACTTCCATCTCGACGAGGGCGAGCTCGGCACGAACGCCGTGCGCCGCCTGCGCGCGACCTACGGCGACCAGCTACCGGGCCTGATCATCACCGCCGACCGGATGCCGGAGGCCCAGCGCGAGATCCGGGCCCTGGGGCTGCCGCTCCTCAACAAGCCGGTGCGGCCGGCGCAGCTCCGCGCCATGATGCGCCACCTGCTCGCGCCCGTCGGCATGTGACGTAGCGATCTGCCGGCAGGTCACGCCGGCGCGGGAGGCCCCTCGAGGTAGGCAGCGAGCTGCGGCATCAGCTCGGCCACGAGCTGCGGCTGGCTGCGGACCATCATGGCGCCGGCATGGTAGAGCGCTCGCGCGTTCACGTCGACAGCGGACGCCTCGGCCGGCATGCCGGCCTCCGCCACGAGTGCTGGGGCTGCGACGACGGGTGGGGCCGGCTGGAACTCCCGGCGCGGCTCGGTCCGCGTCAGGACCGCGGACAAGGGGGAGAGCAGCGGCTGCCGGCTGCTGACGGCGGCCGAGTAGGTCCGGCCGGGGTCGAAGCGCTCGGCCAGGAGCTGCAGGATCGAGGTGTGGTCGAGCGGGCCGGAATAGACGCTGCCGGGCTCGACCAAGGGCGAGACGATCAGGCCGGGCACGCGCAGGCCCGTGCTCCCGAAGCGGGCGGCGGGGCCGAGCCGCGGCACCTCGGTCGGAATCGGCAGCGGCGGCACGTGGTCGTAGAACCCGCCATGCTCGTCGTAGGTCACGATCAGCACGGTCCGCGACCAGCGTTCCGGGTTGGCGATCAGCGTGTCGTGGACCGCGGCCACGAGCTGCTGGCCGGGGGCCACGGGTGTGGGCGGATGATCGTCGTTGGGCGCGGTGCGGGGGCCGTCCGTGTACTCGGGCTCGATGAAGATCACCTGCGGCATGGCCGAGCGCGAGGTCCAGTCGTCGCGAAAGCGCTTCAGGCGCCGGAAGCGCCCGTGCCCGCCCAGCTCGTCGAGCGCCAGCGAGGCCAGGATCACCTCCTGCCAGCGCGGCATCAGGCTGAAGAAAGGCAGATACGGGCCGCTCTGGTAGGAGCACCAGGAGACCCCGCGGGCGGTGAGCCAGTCGTAGACCAGCTCCTGATCGGGCAGGAGGTAGGGCGTGTTGTCCGCGAGCGAGGTCGCGCCGCTCATCGCCATCAGGCGGTTGGGCTGCGTCCCGGTCGGGATGGCGGAGAACCAGTGGTCGCAGACGGTGAAGCTCCTGGCGAGAAAATCGAACACCGGCACGGCCGCGGCCGTGTAGTAGCCCATGACGAGCGACGGATCGCCGGGCGGGTTCTTCTGGCGCATGAAGCTCGCGACGAAGCCGTCCAGCGGCGGCGGCCGATCCGGTGCCGGTGGCGTGCCGATCTGGAGCGCCATGTCGTCGCGCTCGTGCGGCGGGTCCGGGATTCTCTGGGCGCCGAGCTGGAACGGTGGATAGGCCGTCCCGCGCCACATATTGGCGTGCTGCTGCAGCCAAGCCGGATCGACCGAGAGGCCGTCCACCGGCAGCCGGCCGGGACCGCTCAGGCCGAGATAGCCCAGCATGTGATCGAACGACCGATTCTCCAGCATGAGGAGCACCAAGGTCTCGACCCGATCCAAGGCAGCGTTCATGGGCTTGCTCCCGACAGAGACGACATTCGGGCAGGACTACCGCATCCGGCCCGCCTGCCGCGTTCACGAGCCGTTGCGACACGCCGACGCGGCCGAGGATCCGCGCTGCGAGCCGGCCGGCAGGCCCGATCACGCCGTGCGCCACGAGATGGACGAGCCGATCTTCCGCCGTGGTCACGGGGAGCATTCTCTGGCCATGCCGGACGAGCCGTCCTACAACGCCTTCTCGAGTCCGCTTCCCGGATGATCCGCCATGGCCGAGACCGCCACCCGGAACCAACCCGACCAGACCCGCGCCTTCGCCGCCTTGTGCCAGCTCCTGGGCGACCGGTTCACGACCGCCGAAGCGCTGCGCGAGCAGCACGGGCGCGGCGAGGCCTACCATGCGCCGCATCTGCCCGATGCGGTGGCGTTCGCCGAATCGACCGAGGAGGTGAGCCGGATCGTCCGGATCTGCGCCGAGCACGCGATCCCGGTGGTGCCGTTCGGGGTGGGCACCTCGCTCGAGGGCCACGTGGCGGCCGTACGCGGCGGCATCTCGCTCGATCTCGGCCACATGAGCCGGGTGCTCGCGGTCCATGCCGAGGATCTCGACGTCACGGTCGAGGCCGGCGTCACACGCAAGCAGCTCAACGCGCACCTGCGCGATACCGGCCTGTTCTTCCCGATCGACCCCGGGGCGGACGCCACCATCGGCGGCATGGCCGCGACCCGCGCGTCGGGCACCAACGCCGTGCGCTACGGCACGATGCGGGAGAACGTCCTGGGCCTGACCGTGGTGCTGGCCGATGGCCGGATCATCCGCACCGGCGGGCGGGCGCGGAAGTCGGCCGCGGGCTACGACCTCACCCGCCTGTTCGTGGGCTCGGAAGGGACGCTCGGCGTCATCACCGAGATCACCCTCAAGCTCTACGGCATCCCGGAAGCGATCTCCGCGGCGGTCTGCAGCTTCGGAAGCGTCGACGATGCGGTCCGGGCCGTGATCCAGACCATCCAGGCCGGCATCCCGGTCGCGCGGATCGAGCTTCTCGACGAGCTGCAGATGCAGGGCTGTATCCAGTACTCCAAGCTCGAAGGCTATCCCGCGGCCCCCACCCTGTTCTACGAGTTCCACGGCAGCGAGGCCGGGGTGAAGGAGCAGGCCGAGCAGGCGATGGCGATCGCCGAGGACTGCGGTGCGGAGGGCTTCCAGTGGGCGACCCGGCCCGAGGACCGGAACCGGCTGTGGCAGGCGCGCCACGACGCTTATTATGCAGGGCTCTCGCTTCGGCCCGGTGCCAAGAGCTGGGTGACCGACGTGTGCGTGCCGATCTCGGCGCTCGCCGAATGCATCCATGCGACGCGCGAGGACGTGGCGCAGGCCGGGCTGCTCGCCCCGATCGTGGGCCATGTCGGCGACGGCAACTTCCACCTCCAGATGCTGGTCGATCCCGCGAGCCCGGAGGAGATGGCGAAGGCCGCGGCCCTCAACAAGCGGCTCGTGCGGCGCGCCATCGCCATGGGCGGCACCTGCACCGGCGAGCACGGGGTCGGCATGGGCAAGATGGACAGCCTCGCCGAGGAGGCGGGGGAAGCGATCGAGGTGATGGCAGCGATCAAGCGCACGCTCGATCCTCTGAACATCCTCAACCCGGGCAAGGTCGTCCGGGTCTGAGCGGACCGGCTACCAGTCCGGGAGGGCCGCGATCGCCTCGTGCAGGATGGCGTGGCGGCGAGCCAGCACGTCGAGATCATGGGCATAGCCGCCGCCCACCACGCAGGCGAGCGGCAGGCCGCGCGCACGAACCACCGAAAGCACGTAGCGCTCGCGCTCGGCGAGCCCGGCATCGCTGAGCGAAAGGCGCCCCAGCCGGTCGAGGGCATGGGGATCGACCCCGGCGTTGTAGAACACGAGGTCCGGCCGTACCCGGTCGAGCACGGCAGGCAGGATCGCCTCCAGCACGGCGAGGTAGTCCTCGTCGCCCACGCCCGCGTCCAGCGCCACGTCGACGTCGCTCTGCTGCTTTCTCGCCGGGAAGTTGACGCGGCAATGGACCGAGAAGGTCACGACGCGCGGGTCGTCCGCGAAGATCGCGGCCGTGCCGTCGCCCTGGTGCACGTCGAGGTCGATCACGAGGGCCTTGCCGATCAGACCCTCGGCGAGCAGCAGGCGGGCGGCTACCGCTACGTCGTTGAAGACGCAGAAGCCGGCACCGAAACCGGCGAAGGCGTGATGGCTGCCGCCCGCAGTGTTGCAGGCGATGCCGTGCTCGAGGGCGAGGCGGGCCGTGAGGATCGTGCCGGCCACGGCACAGCGGCCGCGCAGCGCCAGGACGGGAGAGAGCGGCAGGCCCAGACGGCGGATGGCGGCCTCGTCCAGGCGCTGCCCGAGGATGCCGGCGACGTAGCCGGGCTCGTGGGCGAGCTCGAGCCAGGCGCGCGGCGCGGGCTCCGGCACGAACTCCTGCGTCGGCCGCACGAGGCCGGTCTCGCGCAGGCAGACGAGCAGCCGGCCGAACTTCGGCATCGGAAAGCGATGCTGCGCCGGCAGCGGGGTGACATAGGCGGGATGATGGACGACCGGTGCGCGCATCGGGTGCGGAGCCTCCTCGAGCCCACGAGCAGCTAACCCGGTCCCGAACGCACGGCAACCATGCGTGCGCCCGCCTCGGGCAAGAACGAAGCTTGCTTTTCCCTTCGAACGATATTATGCAACCAACAATCGCCTTATGGTTGATAAAGGCGGACCGACGAGCGAGGGTGGGCGATGACGACGCACGAGCGCTTCTGGTCGAGGCGACGGGTGACCGTCACCGGCCATACGGGTTTCAAGGGCACCTGGCTCTGCCACTGGCTGTACGAGCTGGGTGCGGAAGTGACCGGCATCGGACTCCCGCCCGCGACCGAGCCCTCGCTGTTCGAGGCGACGGGCCTCGCCCACCGGATCGACAGCCGGATCGTCGACGTCCGCGCCCGCGGCCGCCTCGCCGCCGCCTTGCGCGACGCCGATCCGGAGATCGTGCTCCATCTGGCCGCCCAGCCGCTCGTGACCAGGAGCCTGCAGGATCCCTTGGCGACGTTCCAGAGCAACGTCATGGGTGTCGCCAACCTGCTCGATGCGGCACGGTGCCTGCCCTCCTTGCGTGCCGTCGTCGTGGTCACGAGCGACAAGTGCTACGCCCGGCCCGAGCGCCCCTGCCGCGAGGGCGACCCGCTCGGCGGCCACGATCCCTACAGCGCCAGCAAAGCCTGCGCCGAGATCGTGGCCGAGGCCTACCGCGCCTGCTTCTATCCGCCGAGCGCCGGCATCGGCCTCGCCACGGCGCGCGCGGGCAACGTCATCGGTGGCGGCGATTTTTCGCCGGGCCGGCTCCTGCCGGACCTGATGCGCTCCTTCGCGGCGGGCGAGACGGCCTACTTGCGTCACCCGGCCGGCGTGCGGCCCTGGCAGCACGTGCTGGATGCGCTCTCGGGCTATCTCCTGCTCGCCGAGCGCCTAGCGGCCGATCCCGCCGCGCACGCCACCGCCTGGAACTTCGGGCCGGACCAGGACCCGAGCTGGACCGCGGCCAGGATCGCGGCCGTGGCCGCCGAGCGGTTCGGCGGCGGCGGCTGGCGCCGGGCAGCGAGCGATCTCGCCCCCGAGGTGCCGACCCTCCTCCTGTGCAGCGAGCGGGCGCGCCACCGGCTGGGCTGGCGGCCGCGGCTCTCGACCGAGGAGGCCGTGGCCTGGGCCGTGGACGGCTATCGCGCCCTCCTGAGGGGGCGGAGCACCGGCTGGCTGATCGACCAGATCCGCGCCTACGAGGCGATGGCGCTGCCGGCCGACCATTACCTCCTGCACATCGAGCCCCGCCATGCTTTCGCCTGAGCCGGCCGACGTGCCGATCTTCGTCTTGTGCGGCGGGCAGGGCTCGCGGCTCGGCGAGATCGCGGCGATGCGGCCCAAGCCCATGCTCGACATCGGCGAGAAGCCGATGCTGCTCCACATCATGTCCTGCTACGGCCGCTTCGGCTTTCGCCGTTTCGTGCTCTGCACCGGCCACCGCAGCGAGGTCATCGGCAGCTACTTCGCGAACTACGCCGCGCTCAACAGCGACTACACGGTCGATCTCGCCCGGAACACCATCAGCTATCACCAGCGCGAGCGCCTGCCGGACTGGGAGGTGACGGTGGCCTTTACCGGCACCGGCGTCATGACCGGCGGCCGTCTCGCCCGTGCCGCGGCCCGCTATCTCGGCGATGCCGGGCATTTCGGCGTCACCTACGGCGACGGCCTCACCGATGCCGATCTCGGCGCGGAGCTGCGCTTCCATCTCGCCCACGACCGGATCGGTACCGTGCTCGGCATCGATCCGCCCTCGCCTTTCGGCCAGCTCACGCTGCACGAGGACGGGACGGCGAGCTTCGTCGAGAAGCCGCGGCAGACGGGCCAGACGGCGAGCGGCGGCTTCTTCTTCTTCCGCCGCCCCTTCCTCGACTATCTCTCGCCCACGGATAGCTGCACGCTCGAGGCGGAGCCGCTCGCCCGGCTGTCGCGGGAGGGGCAGCTTCGCGTGTTCCGGCATCAGGGCTACTGGTCGTGCGTCGACACGCTGCGCGACCGCGAGGAGGTGCTGGCTTTGTGGGAAAGCGGGGCAGCACCCTGGAAATGACGGGGGCTCGGGCACCTTTGCGCCTGCTCGACCGTCCGCTCCCCGGCATGGCCGTGCTGGAGACCCTGCCCCATCGGGACGAGCGCGGCTCGTTCGCCCGCTGCTTCTGCCGCGAGACGCTGCAGGCGCTGGGTATCGGGGCCGAGGTGGCGCAGGCGAACCTCTCCTTCTCCGAGCAAAGGGGCACGCTGCGCGGGCTGCACTGGCAGGAAAAGCCCGGTGCCGAGGTCAAGATCGTGACCTGCCTCGCCGGTGCGCTCCACGACATCGTCTTGGACCTGAGGCCGGACTCGCCCACCTACGGCCGTCATGCCCCGGTCGAGCTTTCGGCCGCGAACCGGCGGATCGTCGTGGTCCCCGAGGGCTGCGCGCACGGCTTCCTCACGCTCGCGGATCGAACCCTCGTCCTCTATCTCGTGAGCGCCGCCTACGATCCCGCCCGTGAGCGCGGCGTGCGCTGGGACGATCCGGCCTTCGCCCTTCCCTGGCCGTTCCCGCCGCGCGTGATCTCGCCACGCGACGCCGCCCTGCCGGATTTCGCCCCGGCGGCATGATGCGGGTTCTCCTCACCGGCGCCAGCTCCTTCACCGGCGCCTGGTTCGCCAAAGCCCTCGCCGGGCGAGGCTGCGAGGTGATCGCACCGCTGCGCAGCCGGCTGGACGCGGGCGACGCCGACCGGCGCTCCCGCCTCGCCCGGATCGCCGGCGCCTGCCGGCTGATCGAGGCCTGCCCGTTCGGCAGCGAGTGCTTCCTGGCGCTGATCCGGGCCTCCCGGCCGCTCGACATCCTCTGCCACCACGGCGCCAAGGCGGGCGATCATCGCGACCCCGCCCTCGACCCGCTGGCCGCGACGGTCGCGCACACGCGCGCCATCGAGCGCGTGCTGGAAGCGCTCGCCGATGCGGGCTGCCGCACGCTGCTCCTCACCGGAACGGTGTTCGAGGCCGACGAGGGCCGGAGCGACGGGCCGCTTGCGGCCGTAGGGGCTTACGGGCTCGCGAAGACGCTCACCTGGCACGTCTTCCGCTACCATGCCGACCGCTCCGGCCTCACGCTCGGCAAGTTCGTGATCGCGAGCCCGTTCGGTCCGTGCGAGAAGCCGGGCCTCGTCCGCCAGCTCGTGACGGCCTGGCTCGGGCGCGAGGTCCCGACCTTGTGCCGGCCGCAGCTCGTGCGCGACCATCTCCAGGTTCAGCTGCTGGCCGCGGCCTATGCCCGCTTCGCGCACGACCTTCCGGAGCGCTCGGACGGGTGCCACCGGCTGACGCCGAGCCAGTTCGCGGAGCCTCTGGACCGGTTCGCGGCAAGGCTCGCGGACAGCCTCTCGCCGCGTCTCGGCCTGCCCTGCCGCTTCCGCTGCGCCGCACCGCCGGAAGCGGCCGACGAGCCGCTGGTGCGCCTCGGGCTCGATCCGCTACGGGAGCTCGTGTCCGATCTCGATCCGGAGGCAGCCTGGGACGGCTACGCCCGTGCCCTGCTCGAAAGCGGGAATCAATCCGATTGAAATCAACTGAAAGTTGCTCAATCATGGTGCCCTGAAGCCGACGCCGAAGAAGATGCGCGGCAGCGAGGGAGCAGGGATCATGACGAGGCAGCCGGGCAGCACGGATGGCCCTTCCATCGGGGTCGTCGTCGTCACCCACGCGGCAAGACGGCATCTCGAGCGCTGCCTGCCGCCGCTGCTGCGCTCGCCGCTCCGGCCGCGCGTGCTCGTGGTGAACTCGTCCTCGGGCGACGGGACGGTGGAGCTGGCCGAGGCCATGGGTGCCGAGACCTTCGTGGTGCCGCGCGCGAGCTTCAACCACGGTCTCACCCGCGAGCTCGCCCGGCGTCGCCTCGGCACGGCCGTGGTGGCGATGCTCACCCCCGACGCCTATCCCGTACGCGACGACTTCCTCGAGCGGCTGACGGCACCCGTGCGGGATGGACACGCCGCCGTGGCTTACGGCCGGCAGATCCCGCGCGAAGACGCCGCTCCCGTCGAGCGGCTGGGCCGGATCTTCAACTATCCGGCGACGAGCCATGTCCGCAGCCTCACCGACTGGCCGCAGCACGGCGGCTACACCCATTTCTGCTCGAACGCCTGCGCCGCCTGGTCGAACGCAGCCCTGGACGCGATCGGCGGCTTCAAGGCCACGCTCGTCTCGGAGGAGACGATCGCCGCAGCCGAGCTTCTCGCCCGAGGGCACAAGATCGCCTACGTCGCCGAGGCCGTGGTCGTACACTCGCACGCCCAGAGCCTCGAGGACGCGTTCCGCCGCCAGTTCGACATCGGCTACACGCGGCGGCTCCACGCCGATCTTCTGCTGGCTCGCGAGCGCGACGAGGTGCGCGGACGCCAGTTCGCTACGATGGCGCTCCGCAAAGCCGCCGTCGCGGAACTGCCTCGGGTCGTGGCGCATCTCGCCGTCTCTTGGCTCGGCTACCGCATCGGCATGGCCGGACCGCGCTTGCCGCAGGCGGTGGCGAGAAGGCTGAGCGGCCAGGACTATTACTGGACCTCCGAGCCGGCCCGGAACGGCGCTCGCGGCCTGGCCGTGGCGTGAGCAGGGGGGAGAAGGCCGTCATGCGTCTCGCCTTTCTCACCAACAACCGCTTCCCGCCGCGCGAAGGCATCGGCCGGCACATTCTCGAGGTGGCGTCTCGTCTTCGAGCGCGTGGCCACGAGGTGACGGTGCTCGCCCGCGGCAACGCCTTCGCGCCCTGGGCCGAGACGGTGGCGGCGGGCTTGCGGGTGCGGCACTTCCCGCACTACCCGCTGCGGCCGTTCCATCACGCCTTGGCACAGCACGAGCTCGCCCGCTGGCTGCGCGAGGGTGCGGACGGTGCGGATCTCGTCCACGTCCACCTGCCGCTCCTGCCGCCGCTCCTGACCGACCGACCGCTCGTCGTCACGGTCCACAGCCCGATGCTGCAGGATACGGCTGCCATCACCGAGCCGGGCCTGTGGCCGGCACTGATCAAGGCCAATGCCCGACTGTTCAGCCGCCGTTACGAGCAGTGGTATCTCGACCACGCGGCGAGCATCGTCGCGGTCTCGCAGGCCGTGGCGGACGAGCTCGCCACGGGCTACCGCCTGCGCGGCCGGCCGATCGTGATCCCGAACGGGGTCGACACGGGCTTCTTCGGCTTCGCCCCGAGCGAGGGCCGCACACCCACCATCCTCTATGTCGGCCGGCTCGGCTACCGGAAGGGGCTGTTCCGCCTGCTCGAAGCCTTCGCCCGCCTGCCGCGCCGGCTCGGCCTCGAGCTCGCGCTCGTCGGCGAAGGTCCGCTCGAGCAGGCGCTGCGCCGGCGGGCGGCGGCGCTCGGCATCGCACCTTTGGTGCGCTTCGCGGGCTTTCTCGACCGGGCCGGGGTACGCCGGGAGCTGCAGGCGGCCGCCTGCCTCGTCAGCCCGGCCGACTACGAATCCGGGCCTTTGACCCTCCTCGAGGCCATGGCCTGCGGCACGCCCGTCGTGACCACGCCCACGGGCCTCGCCGCCGAGATGGGCCAGGGCGCGCCCGCCGTCTTGAGCGCCGCCGAGCCCGAGGCTCTGGCCGAGGCCATCGCCGGGACCCTGGCCGAGCCCGAGGCCGCCGCGGCGCGGGCCAGGGCCGCCCGCGCGCTCGTGGTCGCCCGCTATGGCTGGGAGCAGGTGGTGGACCGGCTCGAGGCCGTCTACGGCGTGCGCCGCGCGGAGCGCGCCGCATGACGCTGCCGCGGCCCCGGCCGGCGCCGGCCCGGTGCCTGGCGGTGGTCTGCCCCGGCTTCTCGGCCGAGCGGCGGCGGCGTCAGCCCTGGCACGTCGCCGACGGCATCGCGGCGGGGCTCGCCGGCCTCGGCCACGAGGTCCGCCTCCTCACCGACATGGCAGGCCCGCCGCCGTCCGCCCCCTACCGGGTCGAGCGCTTGGGCCGTCTGATCACGAGGAGCGGTGCTGCGAGCCCCGAGCTTCGCTCGGCAGTGGCGGGGGTGGAGCAGGTGTTTCTCGTCACCGGCGCCTTCCAGCTGACCCGTCTGCGCCGGCTCGAGCTGGGTGCCCCCGTCGCGCTCGTCATGGCGAGCCCACGGCTCCATCTGCGGGAGTTCCTGGGGCGCCTCACGCTCGCGATGCTCTGGCGCGAGCGCCATCTTCTGGCACTGCCGCTCCTGAACGCGCTCCTCCCCGGCGCGGCTTTGCGGGCAGGCTTCGCCCGCTCCGGGGCGAGGGAGATCGTCTATCTCAGCCCGAGCGCTCGCGAGCGGTTCACGGCCCTGGGCCTGCCACCGGGAAAGCTCCTCCTGCCGCAGGCCGATCCCGCCGCCATTCCCCCACCGGCGCCGCAGCGCGATGATCCCGTCACGATCGGCTATTTCGGACCGGCGCTTTCGCTCCGGGGCGCCGATCTCGTGCTCGTGGCCTTCGAGGCGGCGGTCGCCCGCGGCCTCGATGCGCGGCTCTTGCTGCTGCTGCGTCCCGACGGCGGACACGCGGCGCTCCGGCATCTCCTGCAGCGGATCGCGGACAGCCCGCAGCGCCACCGGATCGGGCGCCGGCTCGAGATGCTGCCCGCGGACCTGCTGCGGCAGGAGCTCGCCCGCTGCCACGTCTTCCTCCTGCCGTTCCGGGTCACCGTCTCGGAGGTGCCCTTGGCCGTGATCGAGGCCTGCCTCTCCGGACGGCCCACGATCGTGCTGGACACGCCCGGTGTCGGCGAGATCGCGCGCGCGCTGGGCGGCACGGTGGTGCGCACACCCGACGAGCTGGCCGGGGCTTTGCTCGAGGCGACTTCCCGTCCGCACGCGAGCCCGCGCGATCCCGCCGTCTGGACCGACTGGCGCCGGGCCGCCGCCCCGCTGCTCGAGCCCGCGACCGGGCTCGCCCGCTACCGGCTGGTAGCGCTCACCGGCGTGGACGGCAGCGGCAAGACCTTCCTCCTGCAGCGCCTGTCCGCCCGCCTCGCCGCGGCCGGCATCCCGCACCGTCATGTCTGGAGCCGGTTCCGGAACTATCTCTCGAAGCCGTTTCTGGCACTCGCCCGCCTCTCCGGCCACAACCGCAAGGAGGAGCAGGCCGGGGTGCGGATCGGCTACCACGACTTCGCCGGCCGGCCCTGGCTCGCCTGGCCGTTCCTGTGCCTGCAGGTTCTGGACAATCTCCTTGACCTCTGGTGGCGCTACCGGTGCCGGTCCGATCGCAGGCTCGTCCTCGCCGACCGCTGCCTCTACGACACGCTGGTCGATCTCGCCGTCGACACCGGGCTCGACGAGGTGATCTTCGGCCGGCTCGGGCGCCGGCTCGTGAGCCTCCTGCCCGGTCCGGCACTCGTCGTCGTCCTCGTGCGGCCCGTAGCCGAGATCCGGGAAAGCCGTCCGGACGTGCTCCTGGATCGCAACTTCGCGCGCCGCCGCGCCCTCTACCAGCGCCTCGCCCGCGAGCTCGGCCTGGCCGTCCTCGAGAACGAGGGACCGCCCGATGCGGTTCTGGACCGGCTGGAGCAGCTCGCCCTCGCCCCGTTGCAGCCGGGTGCAGCACCATGATCTACGTGTTCTACAACAACGACCCCCTCGCCCAGGATCTCGGCGGCGGTGCCGAGCACTTCCGCTGCCTCCACCGCGCCCTGCTCGGCTCCGGGCTGCCCTTCCGGCTGGTCGCGAGCCGGCTCCAGGACGGGGCCAGCGCGCCGGAGGTCCTCTACATCGCGCGCGGCTCCAATTTCCTGCGCTTCTATCTGGCGCTCTGGCGCTGGTTCTGGCAGCGGCGCCGGACATTCGACGACGGCGACGTGTTCCACTTCCACCGCAACTACGCCGCCTGGCCGAAGCTCCTCTTGTGCCCTTCCCGCGGCTCGGTCGTCGTCAGCTACCACAACATGAGCGGGCGCGTGCTCGAGGGCCGGCTCGGCCGCCTCGCCGTGCCGATACGCCGCCTGATGCTGGTGCTCGAACGGCGCGTGGCGAATCTCGCCGATGCCATCATCTGTGTCAGCAGCCGCGACCGGCGCGAGCTGGCGCACACCGTTGCCGCCGGACCGTTCTCGCGAGCGCAGGTCGTGCCCGCGGCCTACGACGAGGCCCTGTTCGAGCGCACGTCCTGCCAACCGCCCGGACCCGAGCTCGCCCGGCGGCTCCTGATCCTGGGCCGGATCAGCCACCAGAAGAACGTGCCTCTCGCCGTCCGGACCCTGGAGGTGCTCGCCGCCGCCGGCGAGGACTGGACGCTCACCATCGCCGGCCGCGGTGAAGGCAGCAAAGAGCTGATCCGGCTCGTGGCCCGCAGCCCTGCCTCGGCCCGGATCCGCTGGATCGGCGCCGTCCCGCACGACGACGTCCCGGCACTCCTCGCCGAGCACGGGATTCTCCTTCTCACCAGCCGCTACGAGGCCTCGCCCACCGTGGTGAAGGAGGCCTTGCGCGCCATGCGGCCCGTGGTGAGCACCGACGTGGGCGACGTCGCCGACTGGCTCGAGCACGACCGGACCGGCTTTCTATGTGCGCCCGAGCCGGAAGCCCTGGCCGAAGGTGCCCGTCGCGCCGCCCGTCTGATCGAGGAGGGACGCTATCGGCCGACCACGCACCTGGACCGGCTCGACGAGGGGCGGCTCATGAGCGAGGTGATCGGGCTCTACCGCCGCCTCGCCACGCGATGAGGGCGACGCAGCGGCTCCTGCTCCTGGGCGCTGCGCGCGGGCTCGCCTCGCTCCTGGGCTTTTCGGGCGTCTTCCTGGTGGCGCGCCGTCTCGGCAGCGAGGAGCTCGGCCACTGGTCGCTGGCGCTGGCCATCCAGGGCCATGCGCTCCACGTCGCGGAATTCGGCCTGCGCAGCGTGGCGACGGCAGCGGCTGCAGCCGCCCCCGAGGCGCTTCCCGACCTCTTGCGCCGCTATCTGGGCCTGCGGCTCCTGCTCGCAGGGCTCGTCCTGGCCACGGTCGCGGTAGGAGCTTTCTGGCTCCGGCCGGAAGCGGCACCGCTCGTGCTCCTCGCGACACTCGCCATCCTGCCGATCGCCCTTCAGCTCGACTGGCTGGCCCTCGTCGACGATCGCCCGTTCGTGGCCGCATGCCCGCTCGTGGTACGGCCCCTGGGCTTCCTCCTCCTGCTCCTGGGCTGGCCGGGCGATGGAGGAATTTTCGTCGTCGCCGGCTGCTATCTCGCTTCCTGGTGGCTCGCCGCCTGCCTCTCCTGGCCGGCGCTCCGTCGGCCGTGGCCCGCCGCGGCTGCCGGTCGTCCGCCGAGCCCGCGGCGGCTCCTCGTGCGCGGAGCCCCCTTGATGCTGGTGACGCTCACGAATCAGGCCCAGCTCAGCGCCGATCTCCTCGTGGCCGGCTGGTCGCTCGGTGCGAGTGCCGCCGGCGACTACTGGCTCGCGAGCCAGATCGCGGTCGCGGCCCTTCTGTTCGCGAACGCGGCCAGCCAGCTCGCGCTCGCCCGCCTGCCTGCCCGCGGGCACGACCCGGAGCGGTTCGTGCGCACGCTCCGCGGCGAGGCGCGCCGCCTCGCCCTCGTCGCGACGCCGATGGCGCTCGGGCTCGGCCTGCTCGGCCCCGCCCTACTCCCGCCGCTCCTCGGCACGGAGCATGCAGGCGCGGCGAACGCGCTGCTCTGGCTCCTGCCCTGGCTGCTCCTGCAGCACGCGACGACCCTGATGCAGGCGGCGCTCACCGCCTTGGGCGCGGAGCGCCTGGTCCTGCGCGGCAACCTCGTGCTGCTCCTGACCCTCGCACCGGCGCTGGGGGCCGCTGCGACGGCCGGCGCCCTTCCGGCCTTCGCCCTGGCGCGCTCGGCGGCCGAGATCGCCCGCGCCGCCGTCCTGCTGCACGGTCTCGGCCGACGCCTTTTCGCGCAGGGGCTTGCCTCGTTCGCCTGAAGCGTGCTTTTGCAGCCTGCAACCTACACGCGAGATTGCCTCGGGAGGATGCATGCGAACGTCCCGGCTCCACGGCCGGCTGCTCGCCGTCGCCATCGGCTTCTGCGCCGCGACGACGGCCTTCGCGCGAGGCGATGCGGACGAGAACGCGCCGATCCTGCCCGGCCTCACCCCCGAGCAGGAGGAGACGGCGCTGTTCGTCCTCGGGAACATGCTGTTCACCTTCTATCACGAGGCCGGTCACGCGCTGGTCAGCGAGCTCGACCTGCCGGTGCTCGGCCGCGAGGAGGACGCGGTCGACGGCCTCGCTGCCGTTCTGATGATTCCGGACGAGCCGGACCGTTTCCGCGATGAGCTCATCATCGCCGCCGCCGATGGCTGGGCGATGGCAGCGGATCAACGCGGCGACGACGAGCCCGTCTACTGGGACGAGCACGGCCTCGACGAGCAGCGCCATTACGCGGCGGTCTGCCTGATGGCCGGCAGCGATCCGGAGGGCTTCGCCGAATACGCAGCCCAGACCGGCCTGCCCGAGGAGCGGGTGGAGAGCTGCAAGGCCACCTACGCCCAGACGGCGGCGAGCTGGGGCAAACTTCTGGCGCCGCACCTCAAAGGCGAAGGCGGCCGCAAGCAGAAGCGGAAAGCCGGCAGGATCATCGTCAGCTACGAGCGCGATCCGGCCTTCGAGGATGAGATCCGGTTTCTCGAGGACAGCGGCGTCATCGAGGCCGCGGCCGAAGACCTCGCACAGAACATAGCGCTCCCTCACGACCTCGGGATCGTCTTCAAGAGCTGCGGCGAGGAGAACGCCTTCTGGAGCCCGGAGGACCGGCAGATCGTCCTCTGCTACGAGCTCGCTCGGGCGTTCGAGACCCTGATCGCGAAGGACATCGCGGGCGCTGACCCCGCGGCCGGCATCCATGCGCCGCGGCGTCGGCAACGGCTGCACCGGCCCGCGACCTCGGCTATCTCTGGCCCCGAGAGCATCAACGACGCAGGCGAGGTCGCCCCCACATGTCGGAGCTTCAGCTCATCCCCGCAGGCCAGGGTGTCGCCGCGCGCGTGCGCCAAGGCCAGACGATCAAGGTGATCAACACCCACGGCACGCAGGTCGTGGACACCTGGGCGTTCGACGCCGAGGAGCTAGCCGAGTTCATGTCGATGGAGCACAGCCGCGCCCACACCTTGCGCCTGCGGCCCGAGGTCGGCGATGCGCTCCTCACCAACCTGCGCCGCCCGATCCTCACCCTCGTCGAGGACACGTCGGGTGGCATCCACGACACGCTGATCGCGGCCTGCGACCGCTATCGCTACCAGCTCTTGGGCGAGAAGCACTATCACCGCAACTGCACGGACAACCTCGCCGAAGCCATGCGCGCTTTGGGCCTGGTCGTGCCGGAGACACCCTCGCCCTTGAACCTGTTCATGAACATTCCCTGGCGCGAAGACGGCCGCCTCTCCTTCGAGCCGCACCCGGACCCGCGGCCCGGCATGCACGTGTCGTTCCGCGCCGAGATGGACCTCGTGATCGCGTTCTCCGCCTGCCCGCAGGACAAGCTGCCGATCAACGGCAAGGACCTCGTGGTCAAGGACGCCCACTTCCAGATCCTGGATTGACCGCGGCGCGCTCCGTTCTTACGTCAGCGATCAGGAATGGAGCGCGCGTTCATGCGGATCACGGGCAAGGGGCAGGTCACCATCCCGGCCGAGGTGCGCGAGAAGGCGGGCCTGCTTCCGGGTACTGGCGTCCTTCGAGTACCGCCGCGGCGACGCCCGCACCTCCCCTTGTCCCCCTTGTCCGACTTCTGTATCGGCGCACACGCGCAGGGAAAGGTTATCGCCTCCTGACGCGGGGCGTGGCGTGCCACCGGACCCACCATCGAGCTGATCTGCCGAGCACGGTCTGACCCTCGACCGTCAGTGTGCCTCGTCCCAGTTCATGCCGCTGCCGATCTCGACCACGAGCGGCACGGAGAGGCTGGCCGCACCCTCCATGACGGGCTTGATCACGGCTTCCGCAGCCGCGACCTGCTCCATCGGCACCTCGAACACGAGCTCGTCGTGGACCTGGAGCAGCATCCGCACCTCGGGCAGCTCGCGGCGAAGCGCGCGCCAGACCCTCGCCATGGCGCGCTTCATGATGTCGGCCGCCGTCCCCTGCACGGGCGCGTTGATGGCGGCGCGCTCGGCATAGGCCCGGCGCGAGGGGATCTTGGCGTTGATCTCCGGGATGTAGCAGCGCCGGCCGTCGAGCGTGCGCACGAAGCCCTTCTCGCGCGCCTCGGCCTTGGTCCGGTCCATGTAGTCCTTGATGCCGGGATACTGCCGGAAGTAGCTCTCGATGTACTCCTTGGCCTTGGCCTGGGGGATCCCCAAGCGCTGGGCGAGGCCGAAGGCGCCGATGCCGTAAACGATGCCGTAGTTGATGGTCTTGGCCGAGCGGCGCAGATCGGCCCCCACCTTCTCGACCGGCACGCCGAACATCTGCGACGCGGTCACGGCGTGGATGTCGACGTTGCTCGCGAACGCCTCCTTGAGCGGCTTGATGTCGGCCATGTGGGCGAGGATGCGAAGCTCGATCTGCGAGTAGTCGGCCGAGACCAAGACGAAGCCCTCGGCCGGGACGAAGGCCTCGCGGATCTTCCGCCCCTCCTCGGTCCGGATCGGGATGTTCTGGAGGTTGGGCTCGGTCGACGACAGCCTCCCGGTCGAGGTGGCGGCGAGGCTGAAGCAGGTGTGGACCCGGCCCGTATCGGGATCGATCTGCTCGACCAGCGCGTCCGTGTAGGTGCGGGTCAGCTTCTGGAGCTGACGCCACTCCAGGATCACGCGCGGCAGCTCGTGGCCCTGTGCCGCCAGCTCTTCCAGCACGTCGGCCCCGGTGGCGTGCGCGCCGGTCTTGGTCCGCTTGCCCGCACCACCCAGGCCCAGCTCGTCGAACAGCACCTCGCCGAGCTGCTTGGGCGAGCCCAGGTTGAAGCTCCTTCCGGCGAGCCTGTAGGCCTCGGCCTCGCGCTCGGCCATGCGCTGCGTGAAGTCGGCCGAGAGCCTTCGCAGGCGCTCGGCGTCGACCCGCACGCCCCAGCGCTCCATGTCGGCGATCACCGGAACGATCGGCCGCTCCAGAGTCTCGTAGACGGCGAGCATCCGCTCTTCCAGAAGCCGCGGCCGGAACGCCTGCCATAAGCGCAAGGTCACTTCCGCATCCTCGGCGGCATAAGCCGTCGCACGGTCGATCGCGGCCTCGGCGAAACCGATCCTGGCAGCGCCCTTGCCACAGACGGCCTCGTAGGGGATCGTGTCGTAATCGAGATAGCGCTTGGCGAGCTCGTCCATGCCGTGCCCGTGGCTGGCACCGTGCAGCACGTAGGACATGAGCATGGTGTCGTCGATCGGCGCGATCTCGAGCCCGTAATGGGCGAGGACACCCATGTCGTACTTGATGTTGTGGCCGATCTTGAGGACCGAGGGATCGGCCAGCACGGGTGCGAGTCGCTGCACGACCTCGGAGAGATCGAGCTGCCCCGGCCGCTTCTGGCCGAACTCGTCGATGTGGGCCAAAGGCACGTAGAAGCCCTCGCCGGGCTCGACCGCGAGGCACACGCCGACGAGCCGCGCACGGCTGACGTCGAGCGAGGTGGTCTCGGTGTCGAGCGCGAGCCGGCCGAGATCGCGAGCGCGCGCCAACACCGCGTCGAGCTCGGAAAGCGAGGTCAGGGTCGAGAAGCGCTTCTCGCCCTGCTCCCGGCGCTCGGCACGGGCGGCTTCGGCGGCAGGTGCCAGCTGCTCGATCCGGCCCGCGAGCGACTTGAACCCGTTCTCCTGCAGGAAGGCCAGGAGCTGCTTCGGATCGAACGGCCGCCGTCGCAGCTCGTCGAGCCCCTGCGGCAGAGGTGCTTCGTCGTTCAGGCAGACGAGCCGGTAGGACAGCCGCGCCCGCTCGGCGTTCTCCCGCAGCGTCTCGCGCCGCTTGGGCTGCTTGATCTTGTCGAGATTGGCAAGCAGGCCCTCGAGCGAGCCGAACTCGGTGAGAAGCTGGCAGGCGTTCTTGGGTCCGATCCCCGGCACGCCCGGCACGTTGTCCGAAGCATCGCCGATCAACGCCAGCGCATCGCGCACGAGTTCGGGCCCCACGCCGAACTTCTCGATCACCTCCGCCCGGCCGATGGGCTTCTGCTTCATGGGGTCCCACATCTCGACCCCATCGCCCACGAGCTGCATCAGGTCCTTGTCGGAGGAGACGATGACCACCGGCTCGCCCGCTTCCCTGGCCTTCTTGACATAGGACGCGATGAGATCGTCGGCCTCGTAGCCCTCGAGCTCGATCACCGGCAGGCCGAGCGCTCGCGCCGCGTCGCGCACGAGCTTGAACTGGGGGCGCAGTTCTTCCGGCGGCTCCTCGCGGTTCGCCTTGTACTGGTCGTAGAGATCGTTCCTGAAGCTCGTCCGCCCGTGGTCGAACACGACCACGAGGTCGTCCTGCGGCCGCTCCTGCATCAGCTTGAACAGCATGTTGGTGAAGCCGAACACGGCGTTCACCGGCGTGCCGTCCGGCCGGGTCATCGGCGGCAGCGCGAAGAAGGCGCGGAAGATGTACCCCGACCCGTCGATCAGGACGAGGCGCTTTTCGGGAGCGGCAGCGTCGTTCATGGGCCGAAAGCTAGCGCAAGCCCCGCGGTGCGACCAGCGTGCATCGGTCCGACCGGTGCGGGTGCCGCAAGCTGCCGACGGCCGGAACCACACCCGGTGCCACCCGGTTCGGCTCTCTGATTCGCAATCGCCCGGCCGGCGCCGGCCGGGCAGAGGAACGGAACCATGGCGAGCAAACGGAAGAGCCGGTTCCTCGCACTGGCCGCAGCGGGCGCTGCCGTGCTGGTAACGGGGCCGGCATCGGCGCAGGATGCCAAGGACCCCGTCGTCTTCCGCGAGGAGGGCAAGGCGTCCTACTACGGCGACGAGTTCCAGGGCAAGAAAACCGCGAGCGGCGAGCGCTTCGACCAGAAGGACCTGACCGCGGCCCATCCCGAGCTGCCTTTGGGCAGCGAGGCCACGGTGAAGAACCCCGACACGGGCAAGGAGGTGAAAGTCGAGATCAACGATCGCGGCCCGCACGTCGGCGGCCGCGACATCGATCTTTCCAAGGCGGCCGCAAAACGGCTCGGCATCACCGAGAAAGGTGTCGCCGACGTCGAGATCGAGGCCACGAAGCGCCAGGTCGAGGAGGCGATCGACGAGCCCGGGGAGACCCCGAAGGTCGAGCATCAGCTCGAGGCGGCCAGAAAGGAGGCGGCCAAGGAGGGCACGCCGCAACCCGGGCCGCTGCCCCCGCTCGAGCCGTCGCAGGACCCGACGACCGCCGGCAAGTAACACCCGTCTTGGAACTGGCGGGCGAGGTTGCCGTTCCGTGACGGTGACCAGGATCGAGGACGGCAACCTTGAGCGCATTCGATCGCGAAGCGTCCGCGCGCCCGGCGCCGGAAGCGGGCTCGGGAGGCACCTACGCGCCTCTGACCGGCTCGCCGCCGCCCGCTTCGGACCTCGCTCCGCCGGAGGCCGATGCGTTCTACGCGGAATCGCTGCACATCCTGCACGACAGCGAGATCCCCTGCCTCGTGGCCGGGACCTTCGCCGTCAACTGCTATACCGGCATCAATCGCGCCACCAAGGACCTCGACATCTTCTGCAAGGCGGGCGACTTCCCCCGCATCCTGCTGCATTTCAAGGACCAGGGCTTCGAGATCGAGATCGAGGACGAGCGCTGGCTCGCCAAGGTCAGGCGCGGCCGGTGCTTCTTCGACGTGATCTTCGCCTCGGCCACGGCCGTCATCACCGTCACCGACCTCTGGTTCCAGGAGAGCCATCCGGTCGAGCTCTACGGTGTGCCGGTCCAGCTCACTCCGCCGACCGAGCTGATCTGGTCGAAGGCGCTCCTCCAGAACCGCCACCGCTACGACGGGGCCGATATCGCCCACCTGATCCTGCGCCAGAGCGAGCGCATCGACTGGAAGCGGCTACTCACGCACATGGAGCAATATTGGGAAGTGCTCCTGATCCACGTGCTCAACTTCCGCTTCATCTACCCGTCCGAGCGCGACAAAATCCCGCGCTGGCTCCACGACGAGCTGCTCCTGCGCGCGCGGCAGCACGCCGACCTGCCCGTCCCGCAGACCAAGGTGTGCCGCGGCCGCCTGTTCTCGCCCGACGACTACCGCGTCGACGTCATGGAGTGGGGCTTCGCCGACGTGGTCGGCCCGGCGGGGCCCAATACCGTACAGGGGAAAAGCTGAGCCCATGGCCGAGAGGACGGAAGTCGCCCCCGATGCCGCCCCGGCGATCACGCACCGCAGGCTCCGCGTCGCCGCGATCGGCGACGTCCACGCCTCGCCCACGGCGCGTGGCCGCTGGCGCGACATGCTGACGGAGATCTCGCACGCCGCCGACGTGCTGTGCCTGTGCGGGGATCTCACCAGCCACGGCACGGCGCAGGAGGCCGAGGCGCTGGCAGAGGACCTGCGCGCCTGCGCCGTCCCGGTCCTGGCCGTCCTCGGCAACCACGACCACCACTGCGGCAGGCCCGAGGAGGTCTCGCGCGTCCTGTGCGACGCCGGAGTCAAGTTCCTCGAGGACGAGGTCCACGAGGTGGACGGGGTGGGCTTCGCCGGGGTCAAGGGCTTCTGCGGCGGCTTCGACGGCAGGATGCTGGATGCCTTCGGCGAGGCCGCCATCAAGAGCTTCGTGCAGGAGGTGCTCGACGAGGCGCTCCGCCTCGAGCATGCCCTGAAATCGCTCGAGACCGAGCGGACCGTGGTCGTCCTGCACTATGCGCCCGTCGAGGCTACCGTGAAGGGCGAGCCCGAGGCGATCTTTCCCTTCCTCGGCTGCTCGCGTCTCGCCGAGACCATCGACCGGTTCGACGGAATCAAGGCCGTGTTCCACGGTCATGCCCACCATGGCACCTACGAGGGCCGCACGCGCAAGGGCATCCCGGTGTTCAACGTCGCGGCCCAGATCGCGAAGCCCACCGGCAAGCCTTACGCGCTCCTCGAGGTGTGAGAGCATCGGGAGAACCGCACCATGCCGTTCCTTCTCGACAGCCCGGCCTTCCGAGACGGCCATCCCATCCCGGCGAAGTACACCGCGGACGGCGAGAACGTCTCCCCGCCCCTGCGCTGGTCGGGAGCACCGCCGGGAACCAGGAGCTTCGTCCTGAAGATGGAGGACCCGGACGCACCCTCGGGCACGTTCCGGCACTGGGGTCTCTACAACATCGCCGGCTCGCGCACCGAGCTGCCCGAAGGGGTCGGCCACGGCGCCAAGACCGAGAGCCTGGGCATGGGCGTCAACGACTTCGGCCATTCCCGCTACGACGGCCCGGCCCCGCCCAAGGGCCACGGCCGCCACCACTACCACTTCTATCTCGCAGCACTCGACGTCGAGGAGCTGACCCAGGCACCCAAGGCGTGCGTCGAGGAGATCTGGCGGGCCGCGCAGAAGCACGTGCTCGGGGTGGCCGAGCTGGTCGGCACCTACGAGCGCTGAGCGATCTCAGGCGAGCGTGCCGCGCCCGTAGTCGCGGATCACCCGCACCACGAGCCGCCGCTCGGCTCGGGCATCCCACGGGCTGTCACCGCTGCCGACGAGGAGGATCCGGCGCGCGTCGGTGATGCTCGCGAACGCTTCGACGCCCGCTCGTGCCATGAGCCCGCTGCCGAAGGCGAGCCTCACCACGTCCGCCCCGCCGGGCGGACCGTCCGTCTCGATCACCTCGCCCACCCTGAGACGATAGGCCTGGAAAATCTCGCTCCGGCCCAGCGCCTGCGCCACCCGATGCCGGGGGTGAGCACGCCAGCGGGCGATCGCGGCCTCGTCCTCCCAGAGCTGGAACGAGAGCAGGCGGCCGGGGTCCCGGATCGACTGGAACCGCTCGTTCTCGAGGAAGCCCGGCATCCCGAGGAGCCGGGGCCTGAGCTCGGCGACGAGCGCGAAATAGGCGGCGCGCTGGTCGGGATAGGGGCGGAACTCGAACACGACGGCGCGCATGCGACAGGGCTCCTCGCTGGCCATGGCACGACGAGCATAGCGCAAGGGCGATGACGCTCACACGCTCGGGCACACCTCCTATGCCATACCTCCCTTTGACCACGGCGCTCGGCTCGCGCTAGGTTGCGCGGTCAAAATCGGGCCATTGCAGCTTCGTCATGTCGTTCACCATCTCCCTGGCGGTGGCGCCCCCCTCCACCGTCGCCGTCAAGCTCGCGCGCGAGCTCAGAGCGATGCTCGGCCTCGCCCTGCCGCTCGTCCTGACCCAGCTCGTCCAGGTCCTGGTGTACACCACCGAGGTGCTGCTCCTGGGCCGGCTGGGTGCGGCACCGCTCGCCGCCGCAACGCTCGCCGCTGCCCTCTTTCATGCCGCCATGATGTTCGGGGTCGGTGTCGCCAGCGCCACGGCTCCGCTCGTCGCCCAGGCGAAGGGCGCGCGCCGGCCGCGCCTGATCCGGCGCACCGTGCGCCAGGGCTTGTGGGTGACGCTGGCGCTCACGGTCCCGCTCATGGCAGCCTTGTGGTTCGTCCGCCCGCTCCTCGCCGCGATGGGGCAGGACCCGGCGCTGCTGCCGATGACCGAGGCCTACATGCGCCATGCGGTCTGGGGCCTGCCGTTCGCCGTGGGCTTCATCGTGCTGCGCAGCTTCACGAGCGCCTTCGGCCGGACCGGGGCGGTGCTCGCGGCAGCGCTCGTGGCGGGGCTCCTCAACGTGCCGCTGTCCTACGGGCTGATCTTCGGCCGGCTGGGCCTGCCAGCGCTCGGCACGGCGGGTGCCGGCATCGCCGTCGCGATCACCTTCGCCCTCATGTTCCTCCTGCTCCTCGCCTACTGCCTCGGCGTCCGACCTTTCCGCCGCTATGCCGTGCTCGGCCGGTTCTGGCGGCCGGATCTCCCCGTCTTTCGCGAGATCCTGCGCGTGGGCCTGCCGATCGGCGGTGCGGTCCTCATGGAGACCGGCCTGTTCGCGCTCTCCACCCTGCTCATGGGCCTGATCGGCACCGCCCAGCTCGCGGCCCATCAGGTCTCGCTCCAGCTCGCGAGCATCTCGTTCATGGTGCCGCTCGGCATCAGCCACGCCGCCACGATCCGGGTGGGCCTCGCCATCGGCGCCGGTGACGGGCGGGCCGCCCGCCTCTCGGGCTGGGTCGCCTGCGGGCTGGGGGTGGCCTTCATGGGCACGATGGCGCTGGTCTTCTGGCACTTCCGCGCGACCCTCGCCGGGCTGTTCCTCGACGCCGGCACGGCCGAGGGTGCCGCGGCCCTCGCCTACGCCGTCGTTTTCTTACGCGTCGCCGCCCTGTTCCAGCTCGTGGACGGGCTGCAGGTCATCGGCATCGCGAGCTTGCGCGGGCTCAAGGACACGACCGTGCCGATGTGGCTCGCCGGCTTCGGCTACTGGCTCGTGGGCTTCCCGGTCTGCGCCGTGCTCGGCTTCCTGACACCTCTGAGCGGACTCGGGATCTGGATCGGGCTCGCCATGGCGCTCGCCACCGTCGCCCTGGTGATGATCGCCCGCTTCCACCGGCTGACCCGCTCTCGCACGACGATCCCGGCGTGAGAGAGCAGGGCCGCCCGCACCGTGGCGGGCGCGGACGGCGCCGGCCGATCACAGGATGAAGTCGCCGGCCTTGAGAGCGATCACCTGGTCGATCTGGAACACGAGCTCGGGCGTCCTGTCGCTGTCGAGATTGACCTCGACCTGGGTATGGCCGTCGACCGTGGCGTAGCGCACCTGACCGACGCCGGTGAAGGCGGCGGTGCCGATGAAGCCGAAGGCCTGGTCGCCGGTGACGCCGGGGTTGGCGTCGAGCGCCGCGAGGTCGATCTTGTCGCCCTGGGCCTGGCTGAAGTCGACGATGTGGTCCATGGCGGTCGCGGTGCTGTCCCCGGCAGCGGCATAGATGAACCGGTCGGCGCCTGCCCCGCCCACGAGCGTGTCGGCGCCGGCGTGGCCCTGCAGCCGGTCGTTGCCGTCCCCGCCCTCGAGCCGGTCGTCGCCGCCCCAGCCATAGAGCTTGTCGGCGCCGGCCAGCCCCTGCAGCCAGTCGTCGCCGTTCGTGCCGTTCAGGAGATCGGCGTCGGCGCTGCCGACGGTCGGGGTCGGGGTGCGCGTGGCGACATCATCGTTCTGGATCGTGCCCGCGGCCGAGGCGGTGCCGATCACGGCGCCCCCCGTCGGGTTGTCGAGAAGCACCTTGAACCCTTCGTCGCTCTCGACAGCGGTATCGCCCAGAACGCCGACCGTGATCGTCTTCGTGGTCTCGCCGGCGGCGAAGCTGATCGTCCCCGAGGGCAGCACCCCACCCGCGAAGTCGGCCTGGTCGGCGGGCGTCGTGCCGTCGCCGGCGACGTGCCAGTTCACCGTCACCGCCTTGGCGAGGTCGCCGTCGCGGGTGACGGTGAAGGTGAAGGCCGTGCTGCCCGCGCCGCCCTCGGCCTTGACCGCATCGGTGGCCGCGATCGAGAGGCTGGGCGGCGGCGTGGGCGCGAGGCGGATCTCGGTGCCGCCGGCGATGGCGGTGGTCGTAAAGCGCGGCGCGGTCAGACCCTCCGCGACGAGGGTGAGGTCGGGGGTGCCGTCGCGGTTGGTGTCGATCCTGAGCGTGCCGTCGGCCTGGTAGGCGATGTCGGTCGCGGTGAACGTGACGCCCCGCACCTCGAGCACGTCGCCGAGCGCGAAGTCCCTGATCGTGTCGCCCGCAAGCTCGGCGACGCTGCCGGCGAACCGGTCGCCGCCCGCCCCGCCCGTGAGCAGGTCGCTGCCGAGCCCGCCCTCGAGCTGGTCGTCGCCGGCACCACCGTCGAGCGTATCGTTGCCGCCGTGGCCCAGGAGCACGTCGTTGCCGTCCCCGCCCTCGAGCCGGTCGTTGCCCGCCCAGCCGTAGAGCCGGTCGTTCCCGCCCCAACCCTGCAGCCAGTCGCCGCCACTGCTGCCGTTCAGGAAGTTGTCGCCGGCATCGCCGAGCACCGGGTTGAGGCCGTCCCAGTCGTCGTTCCGGATCGTGCCCGTGGCCGAAGCCGTGCCGAGGACGGCGCCGCCGGTCGGCGCACTCAGCGTCACACGGAAGCTCTCGCTCGGCTCGTAGAGCGTGTCGCCGACGGCATTGATCGTGATGGTCTTCGTGGTCTCGCCCGCGGCGAAGCTGACCGTGCCCGAGGGCAGCACGCCGCCCGCGAAGTCCGTAGCGCTCGCCGGGTCGGCGCCGTCGCCCGTCACCGCCCAGGCGGCCGACACGGCGTTGCTCACGTCGCCGCTGCGCGTCACGGTGAAGGTGAAGGCGCTCGTCCCGCTGCTCCCCTCGGCGTGGTCGGCCGAGAGTCCCGCGATGGACAGGGTGGCCGGAACGTCGTCGTTGCGGATCACGCCGGCAGCGCTGGTTTTCGTGGTGTCGAGCACGGCTCCGCCGGTCGGGCTCGACAGCGTGATCCTGAAGCCCTCGTCCCCCTCGAGGACCGTGTCACCCGCGACGTTGACGGTGATCGTCTTCGTGGTCTCGCCGGCAGCGAAGCTCAGCGTGCCGGTCGGAAAGACGCCACCCGCGAAGTCGGCTGCCGAGGCGCCGCTGCCGGTGACGGCGTAGCGCACCGTCACGGCCGAGGTCAGATCGCCCGTCCGTGTCACCTGGAACGTGAACGGCGTCGATCCCGACTGGCCCTCGACCTGGTCGGCGTTCTGGGGCGCGATGCCGAGCACCGCCGGCGACGCCGCGAGCCGCACCTCCGTGCCGCTGCTCGTGGCCGTGGTGGCGAAGGCGGCCGTCGGCAGGTTCGGAAGCGTCAGCGTGAGGTCGGGGGTGCCGTCGCGGTTGGTGTCGATCCTGAGCGTGCCGTCGGCCTGGTAGGCGATGTCGGTCGCGGTGAACGTGACGCCCCGCACCTCGAGCACGTCGCCGAGCGCGAAGTCCCTGATCGTGTCGCCCGCAAGCTCGGCGACGCTGCCGGCGAACCGGTCGCCGCCCGCCCCGCCCGTGAGCAGGTCGCTGCCGAGCCCGCCCTCGAGCTGGTCGTCGCCGGCACCACCGTCGAGCGTATCGTTGCCGCCGTGGCCCAGGAGCACGTCGTTGCCGTCCCCGCCCTCGAGCCGGTCGTTGCCCGCCCAGCCGTAGAGCCGGTCGTTCCCGCCCCAACCCTGCAGCCAGTCGCCGCCACTGCTGCCGTTCAGGAAGTTGTCGCCGGCATCGCCGAGCACCGGGTTGAGGCCGTCCCAGTCGTCGTTCCGGATCGTGCCCGTGGCCGAAGCCGTGCCAACGGAAGCGCCGCCCGTGGGATTGTCGAGGACGACCGAAAAGCCCTCGTCGTCCTCGTGCACGGCATCGCCGAGCACGCTCACCGTGATCGTCTTCGTGAGCTCGCCGGCGGCGAAGCTCAGCGTTCCACGTGGCAGCACGTTGCCCGCGAAGTCGGCCGCATCGGCAGGAGCGCTGCCGGTGCCGACGACGTGCCAGTCCACCGTCACCGCCTTGCTCGGGTCGCCGTCGCGGGTGACGGTG
Organism: Benzoatithermus flavus; assembly: GCF_037908215.1. Lineage (NCBI taxonomy): Bacteria > Pseudomonadati > Pseudomonadota > Alphaproteobacteria > Geminicoccales > Geminicoccaceae > Benzoatithermus > Benzoatithermus flavus. Next base: position 49,449 of record NZ_JBBLZC010000028.1, read on the forward strand.
AAGGTGAAGGCCGTGCTACCCGCGCTGCCTTCCGCCTTGGCGGCGCTCGCGGCGGCGATCGAAAGCACGGGCGGGGACACGAGGCGGATCTCGGTACCGCCGGTGACGGCCTTGGTGGTGAGCGCCTGTGTGCCGAGCCCGTCGACGTTGATCGTGAGGTCGGCCGTGCCGTCGTGGTTGGTGTCGATCGCGATCTGGCTGCCGGTCGGGCGCCGCACGTCGGCCATGGTGAAGGAAGCACCCTGCACCACGATCGCGTCGCCGGCTGCGAAGTCCTTGATCGTGTCACCGGTGAGCTCGGCTACCGTGCCGACGAAGCGGTCGTTGCCGGCTCCGCCGTAGAGCGTGTCGACGCCGAGGCTCGCGTGCAGCGTGTCGTTGCCTCCCAGCCCGTTCATGGTCTCGCCCCGTGCGAGGGGCTCGAGCACGTCGTCGCCGTCGGTGGCGGCGAGGCTGACGACGTAGACGTCGCCGAGGAAGTTGGTGTCGCCGGGCACGAGGGTGGTCGCCATGCTCGTGAACAGGAGCGCCTTGCCGTCCGGCGAGAAGCTGATCTCGTAGCTGTCGCCATCGGCCGGCACGCCGCTCGCGGACAGGTTCACCCGTGTGATGGCGCCGGTGGCGAGATCCTTGACGAACACGTCGGAGACGTAGTCCGTGTCGGTGGGATCGAGGCCGGGCGCATCGCTGTAGAACGCGACCTTGGTGCCGTCGGGCGAGAACACCGGCTCGCCCACCACCCAGCCCACGGTCTCCCTGCCGTCGGCCGTCGTGTTGATCCGGGTGATGGCGCCGGTGCGCAGGTCCTGAACGAAGACGTCGTCGGCCCCGTTCGTGTCGCCGGAAACGAGGTCCGAGCGGCTGCTGACGAACGCGACCTTGCTCCAGTCGGCCGAGAACGTCGCATCGTGGATCCCGGCAGGGCCGATGCGGGTGATCGTATTGCTCGCGAGATCCCTGACGAAGAGGCCGGGTCCGCCCGTATCGCCGGGCACGAGGTTCGTGGCCGTGCTCTCGAACGCGATCCTGGTGCCGTCCGGCGAGAAGATCGGATGATAGAGGCTGCCGTTGGCCTCGGCACCCTGGGCGGTGACGCCGACCCGCGTGACCGCTCCGGTCGCGAGATTCTTGATGAAGATCTCGGGCACGCCGTTGGTGTCGCCCGAGACGAGATCGGAAGCGTAGCTCGTGAACGCGATCTTCGTGCCGTCCGGCGAGAACACGTAGTCGTGGAACGGCGTCGAATCGCTGTCGTGGCTCTCCCCGCCGCTCGCGGTCGTGCTCACCCGGGTGACGGCGCCGGTCACGAGATCCTTCACGAACAGATCGGGCGTGCCGTTCGTATCGCCGGGGACGAGATTGTCGGCCCAGCTCAGGAAGGCGATCTTGGAGCCGTCGGGCGAGAACACGGGCTCGGCGACGTGGCCGTTGGGCTGCTGTCCGTCGGCGGCGACGCTGATCTCGGTGAGCGTCCCTGTCCTCAGGTCCTTGATGAACACGGCGACGTTGCCGTTGCCGCCGCCCGGAACGAGCTCCGGGGAGGAGCTCAGGAAGGCGACCTTGCTGCCATCCGGCGAGAAGATGCCGCCGCGGGCACCTTCGCTGCCCTCGCTGCCGTCGCCGGCGACGCTGACGCGCCAGATGCTGGTCCGATTGATGGGCATGGCGTTTCCTTCCTAGAGCTTCTTGGCTTTTGCGGTGCGAGCACCGAAGGCGCGCCGGGTGGACGGCCATCCGCCGAAGAGATTCCTCACCTTTAAGGTGAGCAATATCGTCGGAGTGGAACGATCCGGCGCAACCGATGCTAGAGCGGCATCGGCAGATGCATCGGGTCGGCCGTCGTCCTCGCCGCCACCCTGAGACGCCAGCCGATGATCCGGCAAATGCCGGACCAGAACCGACGAGCCGGAAAGGCAGTCAGCCCAAGTGAACGGACCACGAGATCCATTCGTGACGACGACAGCTCGCACGCAGCGCATGAGGTGTGCGCTCGTTGTTTCCTTGAGGCGTGACGGGACGGCCTTTCGTCCGCACGTTATATCGCCCCGACTGAACGATGGCTCTTCTTGCCGGGCAGAGGCGATCTATAGCGCGAATTTCGGGGTCATGAAAGCGACATTCCAACCCATGGTTTACGATCCGGCGCGTGCCACTCTCAACGAATGCGCGGGTCGGAGCGGGTTCGAGCTGCCTTGCGGCACCATGGCACAGGGAAGGTGGGGCACAAGATGCCGCCTGCGCCGGCGCCCCGGATCACATCGGAAAGTCGGTGGATACCCGATAGAATGGCTGACGCTCGATCCGCCGCGTGCCGCGGAGCCGGCGGGCGAGCCTGCGACGAGCTGCATCCCGAAGCCACCGGCCGCGACCCCTGGCCGCAGCGGCGCTTCAGCCTTCCCGACGCAGGCGGTAGCTCGGCAGCGACAGCCCGAACACGAGCGCCGTACCGCGGATCGCGAACGCCACGGCGAGCCCGGTGCCGGCCGCCACCGGCCCCGGCAGGCCGATCGCCTGCAGGAGCACGAGCACGGCGGCACCGGCGGCCGCGGCCGTGGCGTAGATCTCCTTCTTCAGGATCAGCGGCGTCTCCCCGCACACCACGTCACGGATCAGCCCGCCGAAGGTGGCGGTCATCGTCCCCATCAGGATCGCGACGCCGGCACCGGCACCGGCATCGAGCGCCGTCCGGGCGCCCAGCACGGAGAAGACGGCGAGCCCCACCGCATCGGCCCAGAGCAGCACCGCCCGCCGGCGCTCGACGTAGGACGCCGCGAAGAACACGGCGAGGCCGGCAGCGCTCGTGAGCCAGAGATATTGAGGCTGCGTCACCCAGAACACGGGCCCGCGGTCGAGGAGCAGGTCCCGCAGCGTCCCGCCGCCGATGCCGGTGACCGCCGCCAGGAACAGAAAGCCGACGGGGTCGAGCTCCTTTCTCGCCGCCTCGAGCCCGCCGCTGACCGCGAACACGACCACGCCCACGAGATCGAGAACATGGAGGAGCTCGGCCATCGTCCGTCCCGGCGCATACAGCACTGCTCGAGCGCGCTCGGGGCCACATCGACATCGCCCGCGAGATGATCCCTCTTGCCCGTCCGAGCGGGCGCGGGCAAGCGGCGGGAGCGACGGCTCGAGACAGGAAGGAAAGTGGCTGGCCGCCCTCAGCCGACAGGTGCCGGCTTCGCCTCGGCGGCGGTATAGCCGAAGCCGGGTCGCAGCTCGCGCTCGATCAGCGCCTCGATCACGACCGCCTGCGCGTCGTCGACATAATCGCGCCAGCCGCCGACCTTGCCGCGCCGGACCTTGAAGCTGTCGGGGTTCGCCTTGTCGCCGGGTCTCATGCGCGAGCCCGCGAGCCAGGACCCGCCGGCCCGCTCCTCGAGCTTGCGCATGTTCTCGATGCTCGCGAAGGCGACACAGTCCGCAAGCTCCGCCTCGCTCGGCGCCTCGCCCAGAAAACGGAGCACGCGCGCGAGCTCCTTGACCGTGTCGCGGCGGAGATCCTCGTAGCGGACGACGAGGAGCTGGGGCAGGCTCGCCCGCTCGGCGCTCCAGCCGTTGAAGAAGCGGACGACGCCCGGTACGCCGACGTCCGGGTCCAAGAGGAAGTCGGCGACCGACAGCTCGCCGCCGTGCTCGGGATACCCGTTGAGCGCCTTCTTGCGCGGCCGCATCCGGAACTTCCACTGGAAGTACTGCGAGACGGCGACATCGGCCGGATGCCGCACGAGCAGGACCACCTTCTTGCCGTAGAAGTCGCGCTTGCTGTCGAGGTTGCCGGTGTAGGAGCGGATATAGTTGTCGTGGGTGAACAGGATCTTCGGCACCCTCGGATCGAGCCGGTGCAGGTTGTCGAACCCCATCATCCGGCTGGTGGGGAGCCCGTGATGCCGGATGAACCAGCGCGAGAGCATGGCCCTGAGCCAGGTGCGGCCGCTCTTGCCATAGGAGACGACGACGGCATCGGCACGGCGCAGCCGCGCCACCTCGGCCCGGCCCCGAAGCCAGCGCTCGAGCCGATTTCTGCGATCCTGCGGCAGAAAGAACAGCGCATGGAGCACGAGATCGCGCGTGAGCCATCGGCCAGCGCTCTCGACCGCCTCGTGCACGAGCTCGGATGCCATGGATCGGTCTCCTCCCCCCTTCGGCTCAGGCCGCGAGCTTGATCCGCCGCCAGAGCTGGCCGGCGCGCCGCACGACCTCGCCATGCCAGGGCTCGCGCGGAACCAGGTAGTCGTCGCGTCGGCCACGGTAGCATTCGGCCAGGAAGTTGACGTAGCGGCGCTCGACCCGGGTGACGCCACGCGGCGAGACGCCGTGGATCGACTGCGGCGTGTTCAGGAACAGGACGAGCGTGTTGGCGCGATAGGGGATGGTGTCGACGCGCTCGACATGCTCGGGTGCGATCTTCCAGGTCCGCGGCGCCAGCGAGCCGCCCGGCTTGAGACGGTAGAACTCGAGATTGCCGCCGCTATCGTCATCGTCGGGCCGGCGGAAATAGAGCAGGCCCGCGAACAGCTTGAACCGGCTGTCGAGATGGACGCCGCGCACGGAGCTCGCCTTGCGCACCGGGGTGTTGATGCTGGGCTGGCAATCCAGCACCGCGTCGTGCTCCCGGTTGGCCGGGCTCATCTCCTTGCCCGGCTGCCGCAGACCCACGGAGAAGTCCTGCGGCAGCCTGCCGAAATTGTCGGCGAAGTCGGGATAGAACCACTCGATCTCGGGCGCCCACAGCCGGACCAGCTCGTGGAAGAACGCGGCCGAGGTGTGACGCGCGATGAAGGTGCGCCAGAGCGGCGGGACGGCCGGGTCGTTCTGCGCCCGCACGGCCGGAAGGCGGAACGCCTTGTTGGACGGCATCGCATCCGGATCGGCGAAGCTCGCCACGTTCGGGTAGCAGGCGGCGAGGGCCTCGTAGTAATCGGCAGGCAGCGCGTTCTCGATCACGAGATAAGGCAGGCCGGCTTCGCCACGACGCGCCGAAGCGACACGCTCGAGCACAGAATGAATCATCGCTCCTCCCGGCCGTCCGACGTATCGCTTCCTGCCATGCTCGAATCGGGACATGGCTGCCATAAACCGCTCGCCCCTGTCCACCCTGCGACGAACGGTTCAGCGGCTCAGCCGACGACGCCGCGGTAGGTCCGCTCGGCCTCGGGCAGGAGCGCCTCGAGGCGGGCGATGCGCTCCTGGTCGGCGGGATGGGTGGAGAGGATCGCCGGCGGCTTCGGGCCGCCGGTGTGCATCATCTTCTGCCAGAAGCTGATCGCCGCTTCGGGGTCGTAGCCGGCTTTCGCCATCAGGCGGAGCCCGATGCTGTCGGCCTCGAGCTCCTGGCTGCGCGAGAACGGCAGGATGATGCCGTACTCGGCGCCGGCGCCGAGGAGAGCCTGGGCGGTCCTGGGGTCGGCATAGCCGTAGGCGCCGAGCACGGCCGCGAGCACGCCCACGCCGAGCTGCGACACCTCGCTCGCTCCCACCCGCTGCGCGCTGTGCCGGGCGACGACGTGGCCGACCTCGTGGCCGATCACCGCCGCGAGCTCGGCGTCGCCGCTCACGAGCCGCATCAGGCCCTCGAACGCGCCGACATGTCCGCCGGGGAGCGCGAAGGCGTTGACCTGGTCGCTCCTGAACACGACGAAGTCCCACTGCGCGGGCGGGATCGCGGAGCCGCTCACGGCGACGATGCGCTGGCCCACACGCCGCAGCGTGGCCTGGTAGGCGGCGTTGGTCGAGCGCGGCATTTCCTTGCGTATCCGGGCGAAGGCCTGCTGGCCCATGGCGCGCTCCTGCTCGGGCGAGACGAGCGAGGCCCCGGCCTCGCCGAGCTGCTGGCAGCCGGCGAGCGGGGCGAAGGTGGCGCTGCCGAGCAGCAGGAGGGTGCGGCGGCGATCGAGGCAAGAGAGGCAGATCGGCATCGGTGCTGGACCCGCTGGGAGCCGGTAAGGTCTCCGGTCCCGCATGGCGAACGGGATGCCGCCGGGGCCGGTTCCTCGAGCCGGGCTCAGCCCACCGGGGCGGCCTCGGGCTCGATGTCGCCGTAGTGGCGCCGGATCACCTCCCAGGCCTGCTCGGCGGTCTCGACGAAGCGGAAGATGTTGAGGTCGTGCGGGTCGATCATGCCCTCCTCGGCCAGGAACTCGAAGTCGATCACCCGCCGCCAGTAGGCCTCGTCGAACAGAAGCACCGGCATCGGCCGCGACTTGCCGGTCTGGATCAGACACAGGATCTCGAACAGCTCGTCGAGCGTCCCGAACCCGCCGGGGAACACGACCAGCGCCCGGGCGCGGGTCGTGAGGTGCATCTTGCGGAGCGCGAAGTAGTGGAACTGGAAGCACAGCTCCGGCGTGATGTAGGGATTGGGCGCCTGCTCGTGCGGCAGGACGATGTTGTGGCCGATGCTGATGGCGCCCACGTCGTGGGCGCCACGGTTCGCCGCCTCCATGATGCCGGGGCCGCCGCCCGTGACGATGACGTAACGCTGCTTGCCGTCGGGCCGGCGCGCGGTCGAGACGAGCTGGGCGAAGCGGCGTGCCTCCTCGTAGGAGCGCGAGCGCTTCTCGAGCCGCCGCGCCAGCTCGGCCGCCCAGGCGAGCTTCGGATCGTCGGGCGCCGCGGCGGCGGCGGCCTCCGCGGCTTCGCGACGTGCCCGCGCCTTCTCGGGCTCGGCGATGCGGGCGCTGCCGAAGATGACGATGGTCGAATCGATGCGCCGGGCCAGAAGCTCGAGCTCGGGCTTCAGGAGTTCGAGCTGCAGCCGGACCGGGCGCAGCTCCTCGCGCAGGAGGAACTCGGTGTCGGTGAAGGCGAGGCGGTAGCTCGGCGAGAGGGTCTGCGGCGTGGCCGGCACCTCGCGTACCCGTGCCGCGTCCTCGCGGGCGCTGGGCAGGATGAGGTGCTTGGGGTTCGCATCGGCCATCGACCGTCTCCGGGAGCTGTCGGGAAAAGGGAGATAAGCCCAAGCCCGGACCGGGGCAACGCCGGAACGACACCCAGATGCGAACAGGAGCGCCCGAGAACATCGAAACCCCGGAAGTCGCCTTCCGGGGTTCCTCGAGAGCAGCGGTCAGGCGCTCGCCGCTCAGGCGGCGACGGCCTTGAGCTCCTCGAAGTTGGCGGTGGCACGCTTCACGAACAGGTCGACCACCTCGCTCTGCGCCTTGATGCCGAGATCGACGGTCTCCTTGACGTCGGCCATCGCCTTCTCGACCACGGCCTTGACCTCGTCGGCATAGGCGGCGGGCTGCTTCTTGGCGTCGAAGCCCTTCAGCAGAACCTCGCTCTTCGCCATCATCTCCTTGACCATCTCGACCTGCTTCTTGGCCACGGTCTGCGCCAGGTCGAACAGGATCTTCTGCGCGGCGACGACGGTCTCGACGTTGGCCTTCTGCAGCGCGATCAGGGCCTCGACGTCGAACTTCGGCAGCGTCGGGAAGATGGCGGTCTTGGTCATGTCAAGCACTCCGGGACGGACAGTTGTGCGATGCAGAATAACTAGTCTGCCCCATGCTGCAATGCAACCAAACATCTTGTGCAACGCAACATTCTAGTCATGCGCAGGGCTCGATCCAGCCATGCGAAAAAGCCAACCCTGCCGCGCGGGCGCCACCTTCCGGCCCGTCCTCCTATCCGGCGAGGCTGCCCACCCGCGCCAGCGCATCCGGCTCTGCGATGCCGTAGGCCGAGAGCGCCGGGCGGACGATCCGCTCGACCTCGGCCCGGCCCAGCCGGTCCATGAGCGCGCACGGGCCGATGCCGAACTTGAGTGCCTCTTTCGCCCCGTGATCGAACGCTGCCGGCTCGGCCACGCCCTCGTCGAGCGCCTGCAACACCGGCAGGAAGCAGCCGCGCAGGAGACAGTCGGCGATCTCGGCCTTGCGCGCCGGCTCGATCCCGCCCGCGACCGGCGTGATCTCGAACGGTCGGTCGGCCTCGCCGGCCTCGATCATGGTGCGCGCCGGTGCGTAGAAGGGGCCGAGCGGCGCCAGGTTGCGGATGGCGTGCAGGTTGATGCGCGGCTTGATCAGGTTCATGACCGTGAACGGGCCGGCAGCGGCACCCAGCACCTCCTTCGCCACCGCGTCGATCTCGCCCGTGGTGCCGAGGCCCGCGTCCAGCGCCCGCGCCGCCTCGTTGGTGTAGGGGCAGAAGAAGCGGTTGATCGCAAAGCCGAACGAGTCCTTGCAGCGCAGCGGTTCTTTGCCGCTCGCCCGGCAGAAGGCGAGCGCCGTCTCGATCGTGGCATCCGACGTGGCCTCGCCCTTCACCACCTCGACGATCGGGTTGACCGCGGCCGGGCTGAAATAGTGCAGACCCAGGAACCGCTCCGGCCGGCTCATGTGGCGGGCGAGATCGGTCACGCGCAGGCAGCTCGTGTTGGTGGCGACGAGCGCATCCGCGCGCACGATCGAGGAAAGCTGCTCGAACAGTCGCACCTTGAGGTCGAAGTCCTCGAACACGGCCTCGATGACGAGATCGGCCGGCGCCAGGTCGGCGAGGCCGTCCACGACGGCGAGCCTCGCCGTGGCAGCCTCGGCCGCAGCCGGCCCCATCCGGCCCTTCTCGACCGCACGGGCGTAGAAGGTCCTGGCCCCGGCCAGCGCCTTCTCCGCCGCCTCGCGGCGCGCGTCGGCGAGGCGCACCATGAAGCCGGCCTGCGCCAGGTTGGTGGCGATGCCGCTGCCCATGGTGCCGGCACCGACGATGCCAACGGTCGTGATCCGCATGTCTCGTTCCCCGGAAGAAAAAGCGGCGCTCGTGCTGCGCCCGCCGACGCGGCCGTCTGCTTAGCCGAGCGGCGGGAACCCGTGAACCCCTAGGGACTCCGGGCACGCCTGCCGGCACGCCTTTTCGAGCTCGCGGCTGCCGAGCCAGTTCAGGGTGCTGGCATCGATCGCGATCCCCGCCAGCGCCTGCCGCAGCTGCCACAGGTCGATCCCGCCGCGATACTCGGGCCATTTCGGCCACTTCAGCGCACAGATCGCCTCCGCCAGGTCCAGCTCCTCCGCCAGACGCGGCGCCCGGCGG
>NZ_JBBLZC010000100.1:0-642 GCF_037908215.1 Benzoatithermus flavus
CCTTGAATCGTCGGCCCCATCACTCCGGCGAACAAAAGCAGGAGCAGAAAAAAGGCGACGATGCGGTTTCGTTGTACCATTCTCCTTAAGATTCCTCCTTCAACTTGCTTCAGAGCCGTCCGGTGTCGCGCCAAGCAAAACATTGGCCTCGCCTTCCATTATGAAACAGCAGCCGGCAAGTGTCAATTTTCCACTATAACAACTCCTTTAAAACCCGCTCCAACTCATCATCGCCGGCCGCCTGCTGCTTATACGAACGCATCGTCAAAAACATCATATACTCGCTCGGCGAAAGAGAGAAAATGTCGCTGACCAACTCATGCAGTTTTTTTTCCGCCGGCCGATGCTTCCACTTTCGGGAACATAAACATTCCCACAGCCCGTCCATCGTCACTTGCGTATAGCCGAGAAGACGAAACTCATCGCACTTCGACTCGAGCGCCGGCATGAGCTGTTCGCGCAGCTTCCGGTTTTCATCCATCCCCCATACCCCCTTGTATCCATTGCCGCCTGCCAATCTTGTCATGCTTGGCCATGGGCCTTGCATATATTGTATAAAAGATGGAGGCATTTGAGAAGGCAGGGGGAGAAAATGTCTAAATTTTTACAAGGTACGGTCATTTTAATCGTCGCTGGCTTTAT
>NZ_JBBLZC010000101.1:0-639 GCF_037908215.1 Benzoatithermus flavus
GCATTGTTGCCGTCAATCGGAAAACCGGCGTCCGACAGCTCGACAATTTTCGACGGGATCGCAAACATGCTCCGTTTTCGCTTGAGACGCCGCCACTCTTTTGTTCCTTGATCCATCCATGCGATTTCAAGGCCAACAGTGCGATTTTTAACATCCTCATAGATTTCTGTAATCACGACCGGCGCGGGGAAAATCATTGTCCCTTTTTCCTCCGTGTAGACGCCGCTTGGTTTGACGACATACCCCCTAGGGGCGATCACCTGGGACGGGACAGGCGCACCGATGGTGTCCAGCCCTTCACGGATCGGGATGACTTCCGCTGTTGCCGCTGTTTCCTTCATGCTGTCCTGCATCATACTTAAAAACTTCCTTTGACGATCCGGTGATAGGTTGCTAAAATTCACTTATAAAACCTCCTTTACTGTGCGCCCCACTCGTAGGAAGTCAGAAACCTGCTCAAGCCATAGGGGCGTTTTTTGTTTTAAGTCAGAAAATGCGTCAAAGCGCTCGTTTTCATCCATGCTGAATTCCATGACGTCAAGAAGATGTTCAATCAGCACAATGTTGTGATACAAATGACCGACCTTCTCTATATCCTCCATGCTTTGCGATGCCTTCAATATAGACCGCATAGCGTGC
>NZ_JBBLZC010000102.1:0-313 GCF_037908215.1 Benzoatithermus flavus
ACGAGATTGCGGCGCTTGTAGGCTTCGCTGTCGAAGGGATGCAGGCGCTTGCGGTAGGGTGCGTTGGGGATCACCGGACGCATGCCGCGGGCCAAGAGCTGGTGGCGCAGGGCGTCGCTGTCATAGGCGCGGTCGGCGGCCAGGGTCTTCGCGGCGGGGGACATGGCGATCAGGTCGTGGGCGACGGGGGCGTCGCCGCGCTGTCCTGCGGTGACGATGAAGGCGATGAGCCGTCCACGCTGATCGACCAGGGCGTGGAGCTTGGTGGTCCGCCCGCCGCGCGAGCGGCCTATGGCGTTGGCGAGAGCCCCCC
>NZ_JBBLZC010000102.1:323-638 GCF_037908215.1 Benzoatithermus flavus
TTGGCCCAGGTGCTGTCGAGCATCAGCTCGGCAGGCGGTCCGCCCGACGCGGCCAACTCCTCGAAGGCCCGGCGCCAGACGCCCGCCTTCGCCCAGCGGACCCAGCGGTTGTAGAGCGTCTTCCTCGGCCCGTAGGCCGCCGGCGCATCCGCCCACCGACCACCGCTCATCAGCACATGCACGATGCCCGAGATCACCCGCCGATCATCGACCCTGGGCACGCCCCGCGGCTTGTTGGGCAGCAGCGGCTTCAGCCGCGAGAACTGCTCGTCGCTCAGCCAGAATTCCGTCATTCCCGCTCTCCTCTGAGAGCTT
>NZ_JBBLZC010000029.1:0-52381 GCF_037908215.1 Benzoatithermus flavus
GCCGTGTTGATCGTGATGCCGCGCGCCTTCTCCTCCGGCGCCTTGTCGATCGAATCGTACGCCTGGAACTGGGCCCGGCCCTGCTCCGCCAGCACCTTGGTGATCGCCGCCGTCAGCGTCGTCTTGCCGTGATCGACGTGCCCGATCGTCCCGATGTTGCAGTGCGGCTTCGTCCGCTCGAACTTTTCCTTGGCCATCTACGGCTCCTGCGCTTCCCTCGCGGTTCCGGCGGATGTGGCGGATGGTGACGGGTGATGATGCTGGCTGGATGGAGCGGGTGAAGGGAATCGAACCCTCACCGCCAGCTTGGAAGGCTGGAGCTCTACCATTGAGCTACACCCGCCCGGGTCCGGCCTTCGTTTCGCGCCTGTTTCGATGAGGATGGTGGTGGAGGGGGTAGGATTCGAACCTACGTAGACGTACGTCGGCAGATTTACAGTCTGCTGCCATTGACCGCTCGGCCACCCCTCCAAACCCGGGGCTTCAGGGCGAAACGCGGGCGGAATATGGTCGTTTTCCAGCACTTGTCAACCCGCAGCGAAGAGACCCCGTCACCTTGACCCGTCGTCCACGGAACACCCCCGATCGCGGCCGGCAGAACCGGCCTTCGAGCCCCGCCCGTCCTCGGCCGGACGAGGCCGCGGCCCGCCATCGACCCGCCGGCCGCCAGCGCGGCGCAGCGCCAGCGCCGGGCCGGCTGTGGCTCTACGGCCAGCACGCCGTGGTCGCCGCGCTCCGCAACCCGGACCGGACCTGCCACCGGCTGCTCGCGACCGAAGCGGCGCTACCCCTGGTCGAAGAGGCGGCGCGGGCGCGCGGACTCGCGGTCGAGACCGTGAGTCCCGAACGGCTCGCCCAGATTCTCCCGCCGGACACGCCGCACCAGGGCCTGGCGCTCGGCGTCGAGCCTCTCCCCGAGTGCAGCCCGGACGAGCTCGGACGCGATCCGGCAGCCCCCTCGCTCGTGCTGGCGCTGGACCAGGTGAACGATCCCCGCAATCTCGGCGCCATCCTGCGCACGGCGGCAGCGCTCGGGGTCGAAGGCGTGATCCTGCCGCAACGGCGCAGCGCCGAGCTGGGCGGTGCCTGCGCCAAGGCAGCCTCGGGTGCGCTCGACCTCCTGCCGATCGTGGAGGTCGTGAACCTCGCCCGGACCTTGGGCGAGCTCAAGGAGCGTGGCTACTGGCTGGTCGGCCTCGATGCGGCCGGCCCGCAGCGGCTCGAGGAGCTGGACCTGCCGTCCCGCGTCGTGCTGGTCCTGGGCAGCGAGGGCGAGGGCCTGCGGCGGCTCGTGGCCGATGCTTGCGACTTCCTCGCCCGGCTCGAGATCGACCCCAGGATGGAGAGCCTCAACGTCTCGGTCGCGGCCGGGATCGCGCTCTATGTCCTGGCACGGCGGCGAGCCGCCTCATAGGGTTGCGGCCCGGCGGCGTGCCAGGGTGATGACCCCTTCGAGCAGGGCTGCGAGGTCGGAGCGGTCCGTGCGGTGGTTGCACAGGCAGGCACGGATCGCGAGCCTCCCGTCGAGCTGGGTCGTCGAGGGGGCGGCGATCCCCTCCTCGTGCAGGTCGGCCACCACGGCGGCGTTGAGCGCGTCGAGCGCCGCCGGCGACAGCCGGCCGTCGCGCCAGCGGAAGCAGACGATGTTGAGCGCCACCGGGGCCAGGAGCTCGAGCTCCGGTGTTTCCGCCACGCGCTCGCCGAGCCAGGCCGCGTCCGCGCAGTTCCGCGCTATCGCCTCTCCCAGCCGGTCGAGGCCGTAGGCGAGCAGCGTGAACCAGACCTTGAGCGCCCGAAAGCCCCGCGAGAGATCGATACCGTACTCGCAGAACCAGGGATTGCCGCCCGCGAGCCCGCGCTCGGCGGCGGCGAGATAGTCGGGCCGGAGCGCGAACGTGGCGCGGTGGATCCCCTCGTCGCGGATCAGCACACAGCCGGCGTCGTAGGGCACGTGCAGCCATTTGTGGAAGTCGAAGGCGAGCGAGTCCGCCTGCTCGATCCCAGCGAGGCGCGGCGCCAGCTCGGGAACGAGGACGGCGAGCCCGCCGAAGGCGGCATCCACGTGGAGCCACAAGCTCTGCTCGCGGCAGAAGTGCCCGATGGCGGCAAGGTCGTCGATGGCGCCGGTGTTGACGGTGCCGGCCGTGGCCACGACGCAGAACGGATGGAAACCCGCAGCGCGGTCGGCCGCGACCGCCTCCTGCAGCGCCCGAACGTCCATGCGCAGCTCGGCATCGACCGGGACCAGGCGCAGATGCTCGCGGCCGAGGCCCAAAAGCTCGAATGCTTTCGTGACCGAGCCGTGCGCCTCGCGCGAGGTATAGCCGGTGAGGCGCGCCGGGCCTCCCTGCAGCCCCTCGCGGCGCACGTCGCCGGGGCATTTGGCCTCGCGGGCGCAGGCGAGGCCGATCAGGGTCGCCGTCGAGGTGCCGCCGACGAGCAGCCCGCTCGCTCCCTCGGGCAGGCCGAACAACGTGCGCGACCATCGGATCACCTGGCGCTCGACATGGACCGGCGCGTGTTCGCGGCCGCCGAGATTGGCGTTCATGGCACCGGCGAGGAACTCGGCCAGAGCGCCCACCGGCGTCCCCGAGCCGTGCACCCAGCCCAGAAAGCGCGGATGGGTGTTGCCGGTGGGGTAAGGAAGGATCAGCTCCTCGAACCGGCGCAACGTCGCCTCGAGGCCGATGCCGCGCTCGGGCGGGCCCTCCCCGGCAAGGGCATCCTTGACCGCGTCCGGGACCGACTGCCAGACCGGGCGCTCGCGTGCATGGGCCCAGCGCTCGATCATGCGGTCGACGGCGCGGTGGCAGATCGCGCGGAACGCCTCCCAGTCCTCGGGGTCGAGCGTGCCGTCCGGCCGATCGTCGCTGCTCATCCTGCTCTTCCCGTCCCTCGCTGGCGCGGGCTATGGGTGGCGGTCGCACGGCGCCCCGCCTATAGTGGCGCCCCCATCCTCGACGATCCCGACCGCCCGATGCCCGAACCCCTCGTCTACGACGACAACGACCTGCGCCGCATTCTCCAGAAGGTGAAGACCATCGCCATGGTGGGTGCTTCGACGAACGAGATGCGGCCGTCCTATTTCGCCATGCTCTATCTGCAGGGCAAAGGCTACCGCGTGCTGCCGGTGAATCCGCGCAGCGCCGGCGAGACACTCCTGGGCGAGACCGTCTATCCCGACCTCGCGAGCCTGCCCGTGGTGCCCGACATGGTCTCGATCTTCCGCCGCTCGGAGGAGGCGGGCGCCGTCGCCGACGAGGCCGTGCGGCGCGGGATCAAGGTGATCTGGATGCAGCTCGGCGTGCGCGACGACGCCGCGGCCGAGCGGGCACGGGCGCAAGGGGCCGAGGTCGTGATGGATCGCTGCCCCAAGATCGAATACGGCCGGTTGTTCGGTGAGATCGGCTGGCTCGGCGTCAATCGCGGCATCGTCTCCGCCAAGCGCGGAACGGCGGTGCAGCTCAGGAAGAAGAAGGGCGGCCTCGTCTGAACGCCGTGACCCCGAGGCCGCCGCATGGGTTCCGCGCCATCCCCCGAGGTGTGTGGGCCTTGGGCTTCGTGAGCCTGTGCATGGACGCCTCCTCGGAGCTGGTCCACGGGCTGCTGCCGGTGTTCATGGTGGGTACGCTCGGTGCCGGCATGGCGTCCGTGGGCCTGATCGAGGGCTTGGCCGAGGCCACGGCCTCCATCACCAAGCTGTTCTCGGGCATCCTCAGCGACGTGCTCGGTCGGCGCAAGCTGCTCGCCGTCATCGGCTATGGCCTCGCCACCCTCTCCAAGCCCCTGTTCCCGCTCGCGAGCTCGCTGGGGCTGGTCTTCGCCGCCCGCTTCGTCGACCGGATCGGCAAGGGTATTCGAGGCGCCCCGCGCGACGCGCTGATCGCCGACATAGCGCCCGTGCATCTGCGCGGCGCCTGCTACGGGCTGCGCCAGTCGCTCGACACGGTGGGGGCCGTGCTGGGACCGCTCCTTGCCGTCCTGCTCGTGGCGGGACTCGCCTTCGACATCCGCACAGCACTCTGGTTCGCCGTGCTGCCTGCCATGCTCGCGGTCCTGCTGCTGGTCGTCGGCGTCGAGGAGCCCCGGCACGCGCCAGCGGCCGAACGGCCGGCCGCAGGCGCCGCCCCGCTACACGTGCGCGACCTGCGACTCCTCCCCGGCGCCTACTGGCGGGTCCTCCTGACGGGCGGCCTTCTCACCCTCGCCCGGTTCAGCGAGGCTTTCCTGGTACTCCGCGCCGGCGACGTCGGGCTCGGGACCGGCCTGGTGCCGCTGGTCATGGTGGTGATGAGCCTCGCCTATGCGCTCTCCTCTTACCCTGCCGGTGTCCTCGCCGACCGGATCGACCGGCGCCGGCTCCTGGCACTCGGGATCGCGGCCCTCCTCCTCGCCGATCTCGTGCTCGCCGCGGCAGGCGCCATCGTGCCCGTCATGCTGGGCGTGGCCTTGTGGGGGCTGCACATGGGCCTGACCCAGGGCCTGCTCGCCACGCTCGTCGCCGACACGGCCCCGCCCGCCTTGCGCGGCAGCGCCTTCGGGCTGTTCAACCTGCTGACCGGGCTCGTGCTCCTCGCGGCGAGCCTCGTGGCCGGCATCTTGTGGGACCGGGCGGGCGCGGCCGCCACCTTTCTCGCCGGCGGCGGCTTCGCGCTGCTCTCGCTTCTGACGCTGTCGGCTCTCGGCCGCCGGCACGCGATCGAGAGACCTTTGGCAAGCCGCTCCCGAAGCGGCTAGATCACCGCCAGCGAGACGAACGGGGCGCTTCCCCGGCTGCGCATGAGGAACCATCCATGTCCGAACGGACCTACGGCTTCGAGACCCTGGCGATCCATGCCGGCGCCGAGCCCGATCCGACCACCGGCGCCCGTGCGGTGCCGATCTACCAGACGACCTCCTACGTGTTCGACGACGTCGACCACGCAGCATCCCTGTTCAACCTGCAGAAGTTCGGCAACATCTACACGCGCCTGACCAACCCGACCGTGTCGGTGCTGGAGGCGCGCATCGCCGCCCTCGAGGGTGGCACCGCCGCCTGCTGCACGGCGTCCGGCCACGCCGCCCAGTTCCTCACCTTTCTCAACCTGATGCAGCCCGGCGACAACGTCGTCGCGAGCTCGAAGCTCTATGGCGGCTCGATCGCGCAGATGACCCACACCTTCCCGCAGTTCGGCTGGAAGGTCCGTTTCGTCGATCCGCGGGATCCCGCGAACTTCCGAGCCGCGATCGACGATCGGACCCGGGCGGTGTTCATCGAGAGCGCTTCCAATCCCGACGGAATCGTCGCCGACATCGAGGCGATCGCCGAGATCGCCCACGCAAACGGCGTGCCGCTCGTCGTCGACAACACCCTGCCCTCGCCCTACTTGTGCCAGCCTCTGAAGTGGGGGGCGGATGTCGTCGTCCACTCCATGACCAAATACCTGGGCGGCCAAGGCAACTCGGTCGGCGGTGTCATCGTCGAGGGCGGGAGGTTCGACTGGGGCAACGGCAAGTTCCCGCTGATGAGCGAGCCGACGGCGGCCTATCACGGGCTCCGCTTCTACGAGACCTTCGGCAACTTCGCGCTCACCGTGCGCAACAAGGCGATCGGTCTGCGCGACATGGGCCCGGCGCTGTCGCCCTTCAACGCCTTCCTGATCCTGCAGGGGATCGAGACCCTGCCACTCCGGATGGAGCGCCACGTGGCGAACGCCGACAAGGTCGCGGCCTGGCTCGCCCGGCACCCGCAGGTGGCCTGGGTATCCTATGCGCGCCTGCCGCAGAACAGGACCCCGCTCGTCGACAAGTACTGCCCCAGGGGCCTGGGCTCGGTCTTCACCTTCGGCGTCAAGGGCGGCTACGAGGCCGGTGTCAGGATCGTCGACAACTGCCAGCTTCTGAGCCACGTCGCCAACATCGGCGACACGCGCTCGCTCATCATCCACCCGGCCTCGACCACGCACCGCCAGCTCAGCGAGCAGGAGCAGATCGCGGCCGGCGCGGGCCCCGACGTGGTCCGGCTCTCGATCGGCCTCGAGTCGGTGGACGACATCATCGCCGACCTCGATCAGGCACTGAAGGCGGCGGCCTAGCGACGGCATCCGTCATCGCGGCCATGCCACTCAGCATGGCCGCGATGACGAACTCTCACCAGTATCTTTGGTTACGAACGGGTTGCGAACGCAGAATGCTGCTCAAAAGACAGCCAGCATCGGAACGGCACGGCCCGAGCGGCTGGCCTCCTCTGCCAGTTTCCTGAGCAGCGCGCGCTTGCTGTCGGTACGACGACGGCCCTTGTTGCGCGCTGCTTCGTTCGGCCCGAGCGGCAGGCCGAGCTCGCGTTTGCGGCACTCCAGATAAGCCGCTTGATCCTCCAGACTACGTAGGATCCGCATCACGGCTGCTCATCAGCAATCGGGGATCGCCCCCTTCATCCTGCACACGTCTGATTGGGTATTCCGTGATCGAGCTGATCCGCAAGCTCGAGCAGGGAGCGCGCCTGCCCGAGCATCTCCGAATCCTGCCGTTGAGACGCCTCATACTGTGCCAGCCGGTCGGCGATCAGATCCTCGACCGGCGGGAACAGGACGGACGACTCGTCGAGCATGAGCACGCCCGAGCGTGATCTGTCGGTTCGCCCGTCGAACAGGGTACCCGAGACAATCTCGACGCCGGTCAGGAGTTCCGGATGGTAGAAGCCACGGAGCAAGTGCCCGGCGCGATTCTCCCGTACGAAGTCTACAGCCTCGAGCGCCCCGCCAAGAGCGCGCTCGTCGGCTTCGACGAGATCGAAGTCCCCGGACTCGACCGCGCCGTGCGTGTAATACTCGACGGCCGATCCTCCGACGATGATGGGCCGCTCGTAACCTTGCACCTCGTAGAGCGCGAAAGCCCGGGCGAGTAACCGCAAGGTCTCGACGTACTCTCGGCGAAACGCCATGGCCTTACGATCGCCCTGCCACCCGCTCGAGCAGCGGCAGCAGCGGGCGCTCGGCGCGGGCACCGTACTGGGCGATGATCTCGGCGGCGCAGGCGCTGCCGAGGCGGCCGCAGGCGGCGAGGTCGAGGCCCATGGTGAGGCCGCGCAGGAATCCGGCGGCGTAGAGGTCGCCCGCCCCCGTCGTGTCGAGGACGCGCTCGGGCGGTGTGGCGTCGATGACGTGGACCTCGTCGCCGCGCACGACGACCGAGCCCTTGGGGCCGCGGGTCAGCGCCGCGAAATGGACGTGGCGGCGGACCTCCTGCAGCGCCGCGTCGAAGTCGTCGACCTCGTAGAGGCTTTTTATCTCGCTCTCGTTGGCGAACAGAATGTCGACCTCGCGCTCGACCAGCTCGCGGAACTCCGCCCGCCAGCGATCGACACAGAACGCATCCGAAAGCGTAAGGGCGAGCTTCTTGCCGGCCGCGTGTGCGATGCTCGCGGCCTTCCGGCAGGCGGCCTTGGCCTCGGGCCGGTCCCAGAGATAGCCCTCGAGATAGGTGATGCTGGCGCTCGCCACGAGCTCCGGGTCGACGTCGTCGGGGCCGAGCTCGACGCAGGCGCCGAGATAGGTATTCATCGTGCGCTGGCCGTCCGGTGTGACGAAGATCATGCAGGTGGCGGTCGAGGGTCCGTCCGTGCTGGGCCGGCTCCTGAAGGTGACGCCGGCCGCCCGGATATCGTGGGTGAAGACGCGACCGAGCTGATCGTCGCGCACCCGGCCGATATAGGCGGCCCGGCCGCCCAGCGCCGCGATCGCCGCAATGGTGTTGGCGCAGGAGCCGCCCGAGACCTCCCGCGCCGGGCCCAGGCGGCGATAAAGGTAGGCGCTGCGCTCCTCGTCAATCAGGGTCATGGCGCCGCGCGGCAGCTCCAGCTCCTCGACGAGCGATTCTTCGGCGTAAGCCAGAATGTCGACGATGGCGTTGCCGATGCCCAGAACGTCGAACGTGTCGCCCGCAGTGTCCGCAAGATGCATGTCGATCCGATTCCCTTTGCGAAGCCGGCCGCGCCGACTATAGCGGCCGTCGTGCACCCCTCAACCGAGCCGCCGGCGCGCCGCGACGCCGCGGCGATGGACCTGCCATGCTCAAGGAACTCGTGCGCGCCTTCGCCGAGCTCGGCGATCCGAACGTCCGACGCGTGCTGTGGCTGGGAGTGGGCCTCTCCGTGCTCACCCTGGCCGCCCTCGTCGTCGGTGTCGACTGGCTTTTGGGCTGGGCCGCCCGGACCAGCTACGGCTGGATCAACGCGACCGTCGAGGTCTTGGGCGTGCTCGGCACCCTCGTCGTCTCCTGGTTCCTGTTCCCGAGCATCGTCGTCGCCGTCTCGGGCCTGTTCCTCGAGCGGGTCGTGGACGCGACCGAGGCGCGCTACTTCCCCGCCCTGCCGCCAACGAGCCCGCTTCCTTGGCACGGGGCGCTGGCGGCGAGCCTGCGGCTCCTCGGCCTCTCGCTCCTGCTCAACCTCCTGGCCCTGCCGCTCTACTTCGTCCCGCTCCTCAACCTGCCATTGTGGCTGCTGCTAAACGGCTACCTGGTCGGACGCGAATATGCCGAGCTGGTCGGCCTGCGTCGTATCGATCCGGCCACACTGACCGTGCTGCGCCGGCAACAGCGCGGCATGTTCTGGCTCACGGGCATAGTCATCGCTTTCCTGCTGACCATACCGGTGGTTAATCTGATCGCGCCGATCGTCGGAGCCTCCTTCATGACGCAGCGCTTCCACCGCTTCTGCGGCGAGATGCTGGCTCTGGCGCGTCGTTCCGCTTAGGCGGCAGCGCGGCATTTTCGCAGTCGCGGTACGGTTTGACTTGATTCTCGCGGAGGCCTAATGCTCTAGGGGCACTCTGTCGGCCGGTTGCGTCATGCGCACGCGACCCCACCCTCCCCTGTTCAACCACCGCGAGCCCCAGGGTAGTCCCGCATGTTCCGCAAGAAAGACAACGATCCGGTCCGCACCGGCGGCGTCGCCGAGAAGCCTGCCGAGGCCACCCCCGTCTCCACCACCCGATCGCCTCTCGAGGTCCGCCAGCCCATGCAGCCGGAGCTGCCGCCGCGCCGCGTCGATCTGCCGATCGGCCCGAGCGGTGTGGCCGGCGCTCCGATGCCGAACGAGGCGGCACGGGCCGGCGCCGTCCATCGGGACGAGGCCGGCAAGCGCCTGATCGTCGGCCAGGGCATCAGCCTCTCGGGCGAGATCACGGCGTGCGACCGGCTCGTGGTCGAGGGCAGCGTCCAGGTCACGCTGAACCAGACCCGCGCCATCGAGATCACCGAATCGGGCCGGTTCACCAACGGCAAGGCCGAGGTGGAGGAGGCCGAGATCAGCGGCATCTACGAGGGCGACCTCACCGTGCGCAACCGCCTCCTGATCCGCTCGACGGGTCAGGTCAAGGGCACGGTGCGCTACGGTGAGCTCGAGATCGAGCGCGGCGGCCGGCTCTCCGGCTCGGTGTCGATGCTCGAATCCGGCGGCAAGTAACCGACAACCTCCAGCTGGGGCGGACGGGCCCGAAGATCCATGCTCGCGGTCGGCGGGACGAAGGATCGTGATGGCGCTTGCGGGAAGCACGGCTCGACGCTCGGTCGGGTGGTGCTGAGCGTCCTGCCGCTCGCCGCCATGGCGGCCTGCGCGTCTGCGCCGCCTGTCCCGCCCGCCTCCTCGACCGCGAGCGCTGCCGAGCCGACGCGGCCGCAGCATCTGCCGCAGCTTCCCCGTGGCGTTCAGCTCGTCGGCCTCGGCAGCGCCGATCTGCAGAGCCTTCTCGGACAGCCCACGCTGGTGCGTAGCGAGCAGGGCGCCCAGTACTGGCGCTACAGCCTGGGCAACTGCCAGCTCGATCTGTTCCTCTATGCCGACCGCAAGGCGGGTCCGGCGCGCGTGGCCTATCTCGATGTGCGGCCGTCCGGCCATGTCTCGCTCGCCCATGCCGACGCCTGCAGCAGCGCCGCCAAGGTCCTGCGCGGCGAGATCACGACCCGTGCCGACCGGGAAGCCGATGCGACGGGCGGCCTCCCCGAGGTTGAAACGCACTGATCCCGTTCACTACCGAGCTTAACCACCGCTCCCGTCGTTCGCCGGCGGCGCCTTGAGGGCATCGATCAGGCTGACGGTGGCCGAGCCGCGTGGCTTCGGCTTCGGCTGGCTGGGATGCGGCTTCCAGGCGGTCAGGAACAGGATATCGAGCGTCGCCGGCACCCGCCCGTCGGCATCGCCGAACTGCTCGACATAGAGCTGGCATGCCCGCGCCAACGTCGCCCGCCGCAGCGGACCGGGCCGGCGCTGGAGGAGTGCGTTGCCCTCGCCCATCCGGCTGAGCTCGCGCATCAGGCGCAGCGGGTCGGCGTAGGTGATGGTGATCCGGTCGACATCGACCACGGGCAGCGCCAGGCCCGCCCGCTGTAGGAGCCCGCCAGCATCGCGCACGTCCGTCATGGGCGAGACGCGTGGACTGGCCCCGTCCTCCATCTCGAGCTCCGCCTGCAGCAGGCATTGCCGCAACTCGAACAGGGTCTCCCCGCCCGGCAGGGCGAGGAGGAGAAGGCCGTCGGGCTTCAGGCAGGTCCGCAGCTGCACGAGAACGCCGGGCAGATCGTTGACCCAATGCAGCAGCATGACGCTGAGCACCGCGTCGAACCGGTCCGGCCCGAACGGCAGAGCCTCCTCGTCGGCGACCACGGCAAGCCCGTTCCCGCTCTCGAGCATGCCGGGAACGGTATCGCTGGTCACGAGGAGTTCGATCCCGAAGCGGCCTGCGAGCGCTCGCTCGAGCACGCCCTGCTGACCGCCCAGGACGAGAACGCGCGGAAAGCTCCGGCGAATGTCCTCGAGCCGGTCGATCAGGCGGCCGGCCACCTCTGCGACCAGGAAGCCGGCCTCCCCGAAGTCGCGGGCGAAACGCGCCCGGCGCTGCCGGACGAGGTTGCGGTCGAAGATGCGCATGCGGTCGGTCATGGCCCGGTTATGGTGTCACCGCCGACCGGCGCCAAGATCTCTCCGCCGCGCATTTTTGCGGGCCGGACCCACGCCTCGCATGCTGGCTGGACGGTCAGGCGCATCTCCGATCTCCTTGCAACTTCCTGGCGGGCTGCGGCACCGGCATTCTCGTTTTCAACATGTAGACAGCATAGCCCGATACGTAGACTATCGACCGATCATGGCCGCTCCTTCGTTCCATGCCCTGATCGTCGAGGACGACTTCCTGTTCGCCTGGAGGCTCGAGGATCTCCTGCGCGATCTCGGCTTCGAGTCGTTCGCGATCGCCTCGACCGCAGCCGAGGCCATCGCAGCGGCAGAAGAGCGACGCCCGGACCTGATCACTGCCGATCTCCGCCTGTCCGACGACTCCGGCCTTCACGTCGTGCGGACCATCCACGCGCGGATCGCCCCCTCGATCCCCGTCGTCTTCATCACCGCCAGTGCGGAGGAGCTCGCCGGGATGGCGGAGCTGACGGTCATCTCCAAGCCGATCAACGTGGCGGCGCTGCAGCGTGCCTGCAGATCGGTCTTCCAGA
This sequence comes from Benzoatithermus flavus, assembly GCF_037908215.1. Classification (NCBI taxonomy): domain Bacteria; kingdom Pseudomonadati; phylum Pseudomonadota; class Alphaproteobacteria; order Geminicoccales; family Geminicoccaceae; genus Benzoatithermus; species Benzoatithermus flavus. The sequence continues at coordinate 11,479 of NZ_JBBLZC010000029.1, forward strand.
ACATGCCCGAGGCGCGGGCAGGGGCCGTGGTGCCGGCCTAGCGTTGCCGTTGCAGCTTCTGCTCGAGATGGGTCTGTTGCGCCATGACTACCGGGATCGCGGGGCGACGGCCTTCGGGGTGAAGAGGCACGAAAGTCGTTGACAGAGTCGCCTCCGGGAGGTGAGCGTCGAGGCCGCCGGCCGCGCTCAGACGAACAATCCGGCCGCGCTTCTTGGGGAGGTCGACATGGCGAGAGCCGTGAAGGCGTTGCTCGCGGGCGTGGCGCTCGCGGGCGTGCTGTCGCTGGGCACCATCGGTGCCCGTGCCGCCGAGACGACGGTGATGACCTCGGTGCCGAGCTTGGGATTCCCGTTCTTCGTCCATATGATGAAGGCGCTGCAGGACGAGGGGAAGGCGCTGGGCGTCAAGACCGTGGAATCGGACGGGCAGAACTCGGCGCCGAAGCAGACCGCCGACATCGAGGCGGCGGTGGTCCAGGGCGTGAACGGGATCGTCATCAGCCCGCTCGACGTCAATGCGATGGCGCCCGCGATCAGGACCGCGATCGAGAACGGTGTGCCCGTCGTCACCATCGACCGACGCGTGGCCGGGGTGGAAGGTATCCTGGCCCATGTCGGCGCCGACAATGTCAAGGGCGGCGAGGCGCAAGGCCAGTGGGTCCTCGAGAACTTCCCGAACGGGGCGACGATCGTCAACCTGCAGGGCCAGCCCGGCGCCAGCCCGGCCATCGACCGCAACAAGGGCCTGCACAACGTCCTCGACCAGCATAAAGAGAAGTACAAGTTCGTGGCCGAACAGACCGCGAACTTCGCCCGAGATCAGGGCCTCTCGGTGACCGAGAGCCTGCTCGCCGGCATGAAGAGCCCGCCCGACGTGATCGTCGCCGCCAATGACGACATGGCGCTGGGCGCGGTCGAAGCGGTGAAGGCACGGGGGCTCGCCGACAAGGTCAAGATCATCGGCTTCGACGCGCTCCCCGAGGCTCTGGCCGCGGTGCGCGACGGGGCGCTCGCCGGCACGGTCGAGCAGTTCCCAGGTGGCCAGAGCAGGAAGGCCATGCAGATCATGGTCGAGCACCTGAAGACCAAGAAGGCGCCCGAGAGCGATCTCGTGCTGCTGACGCCGATCGTCATCACCAAGGCCAACCTCGACAAGGCCGAGCGCCTGAGCGAGCTGAAATAACGACGTCCCCACCCTCCTCCGTCCCTCCTGGGCGGAGGAGGGCTTCGTTCGGGTGCCGAGGCGGGGTGAGCGGATGACGAGCGGCGAGCCGATCCTGCGCATGAGCGGCATAGCCAAGAGTTTTCCGGGCGTGCAGGCGCTGCAGGGCGTCGATCTCGTGGTCGGGCGCGGCGAAATCCATGCGCTCCTGGGCGAGAACGGGGCCGGCAAGAGTACGCTCCTCAAGATCCTCTCCGGCGCTCAGGCGCCCGATGCCGGAACGATCGTCTTCGACGGTCGGGAGGTGCGGCTGGACAGCCCGCATACGGCACAAGATCTTGGGATCGTCACGATCTACCAGGAGTTCAACCTGGTCCCTACCCTCTCGGTCGCCGAGAACGTGTTCATCGGCCGGCTGCCGGTGCGCCGGGGCGGCAGGGTGGACTGGCGCCTGCTGCACGAGCGCACGGCGGCGCTGACGCGAGCGGTCGGACTCGCCGTGGACCCGCGGCGGCTCGTGGCCGACCTCTCGGTCGCCGAGCAGCAGATGGTCGAGATCGCCAGGGCGCTGTCGATGGACGCGAGGCTCGTCGTCATGGACGAGCCGACCTCGGCCCTCTCCGAGAAGGAGGTGCAGCGGCTGATGGCGCTCGTGCGCGAACTCAAGAGCCGCGGCATCGCCGTGATCTTCGTGACCCACCGACTCGAGGAGGTGATGCAGCTCTGCGATCGGATGACGGTCTTACGCGACGGCAGGCTCGCCGGTACCGGCAGGATCGCCGAGACCACGATCGATGACATCATCCGCTTGATGGTGGGCCGCGAGATCGAGCGGCTGTTCGCCCATCGCGAGGACGCGGGCACGGGGCCGGTGGCGCTCGAGATCCAGGGCATCGCCCGCGGCCGCGACCCGCTCGACCCGCACGCGGTGATGCTCCACGACGTGAGCCTCACCGTGCGCCAAGGCGAGATCGTGGGCCTGGCCGGACTCGTGGGCGCGGGCCGCACCGAGCTCGCGCGCGCCATCTTCGGCGCCGATCCCATCGAGCGTGGGCGCATCCTCGTGCAAGGGCACGAGGTCCAGGTCCGCTCGCCCAAGGACGCGATCCGGGCCGGGATCGGCCTCGTGCCCGAGGACCGGAAGCTGCAGGCGCTTTTTCTTTCGCTCGCGATCCGCACCAATCTCGCGGTGGCGGCCATGGACCGGCTCGCGGGTGCGTTCGGTCTCATCGCGAAGCGCAAAGAGGAGGACCTCGTCGAGAGCTTCAGGAAGAAGCTCGGCATCCGTATGACGAGCCCTGAGCAGGTCGTGGGTCATCTCTCGGGCGGCAACCAGCAGAAGGTGGTGCTCGCCCGCTGGCTGGCGCTGCAGCCCCGTATCCTGATCGTGGACGAGCCGACCCGCGGCATCGACGTCGCCGCCAAGGCCGAGGTCCATGCGCTGCTCTACGAGCTGGCCGCGGCCGGGATCGCGATCCTCGCCATCTCCTCGGAGCTGCCCGAGATCCTCACCATCAGCGACCGGATCATCACCATGCGCGAGGGACGGATCACGGGCGAGCTCACCCGTGCCGAGGCGAGCGAGCAGCGGCTGATGCAGCTCATGGCGCTGGGCCGGCGCGAAGCCGCCTGAGGCACCGCGTTCACGCCCAGCGGATCAGGACGATTCCGGCGACGAGGCAGAGCACGCCCAGAATGCGTGGCAGGTCGATCGGATGGACGGGCACGCCGAGCCAGCCGTGATGATCGAGAATCAGGGCGGCCGTCATCTGGCCGGTGATGAACAGCATCACGGTGGTGGCCGCGCCGAGCCGCGGCGTGGCGGTGAGCGCCGTCAGCACGACGAAGGCGCCGATGACGCCGCCGATCCAGGTCCAGGCCGGACTCGCGGCGAGGGCGCGGGTGTCGGGCAGCGGCAGCCGCAGCAGGAACGACATCACGATCATGGTGAGCGTGCTGACGAAGACGGAGAGCATGGCGCCGTAGATGGGATGCCCGGCAGCGCTGGCAGCCCGTGCATTGATCAGAGGCTGCACGGACAAGAGTCCGCCCACGACGATGGACGCCAGAGCCAAGAGCCAGAACATGCGCGCTTTTCCTCCCCTTCGTGCAGCGTCCTTCTCGCCGCTTAGAGCAGGGCGACGCCCGGCACCAGAGGCAGGTGAGCCCTTGACCCTTGCGCCGATCCGGGCACGATGCGCCGGCAAGGCAAGGGAGGCAGCATGAGCACGAGCACGGGCGCCCGAGCTCCCGCGTCCGGTCGCGGCGAGGTGGATCTGTTCGGTTTCCTCGCCCGGTTCGCGCCCTTGATCTTCCTGCTCGTGCTGATGGCGGCCTTCGCGCTGCTGCAGCCGCGCTTTCTGACACCGCTCAACTTGTTCAACGTCATGCGGCAGGTCTCGATCTACGGTCTCCTCGCCATCGGCATGACGTTCGTGATCCTCACCCGCGGCATCGACCTCTCGGTGGGCTCGCTCGTGGCGCTCACGGGCCTCGCCGCTGCCGCGGTCGCGAAAGGCGGGCTCGAGAGCCGCTTCGCGGTGGGCGTGGAGGCCGAGGCGCACGGCCATGGCTGGCCTCTGGCGCTTCTTACCGCCCTTGCCGTCGGCGCGGCCGCGGGCTGGCTGCAGGGGCTCGCCATCACCAGGCTCAAGGTGCCGCCCTTCGTCGTGACGCTCGGCGGCATGTCGGCCTTCCGGGGCCTGGCGCTCTACATCGCCGGCGGCGGGCCGATCAGCGGCTTCGACGAGGCCTATCGCTGGTGGGGTCAGGGCTATGTCGGGCCGGTGCCCGTACCCGTCATCATCTTTCTCGCCTTTGCGGTGCTGGCGCACCTCGTCCTCAGCTCGACCCGTTACGGGCGCGCCATCTACTGTGTGGGCGGCAATCCGGAAGCCGCCCGCCTCTCGGGCCTCGACGTCGACCGGCTCACGGCTTCGGTCTACGTCATCATCGGCTTCATGGCCGGGCTCGGCGGCTTCGTGCTCTCGGCCCGGCTGAATTCGGCCGAAGCCGTGGCCGGGCTCACCTACGAGCTCACCGTGATCGCCTCGGTCGTGATCGGCGGCACGTCCTTGTTCGGCGGGATCGGCTCGATCTTCGGCACGGTCGTCGGCACCATCCTGATCGGCGTGCTGCTCAACGGGCTCGTCCTCAACAACGTCTCGAGCTACGTCCAGCAGATCGTGATCGGCATCATCATCGTGCTCGCCGTCGCCTTCGACACCTTCGCGAAGTCGCGCCGCCGCCGCGCCTGAGGAGGCGCTCCTCCCCTGTTGACCGGACGCCGCGACGTCGACAGTGTCGGCGGCCTTGGCGGAGGTCGAGGAGGGAGGTTCTCGCGATGGCATCCTTGACGTTGACGCTGATCGGGCGCGACCGGCCGGGCCTGGTCCGCGCCCTTTCGGAGCGGGTCGCCGCCGCCGGCGGCAACTGGCTCGAGAGCCACATGGCGCGCCTGGGCGGCCAGTTCGCCGGCATTCTCATGGTCGAGGTCCCGGCGGAGGCGGCCGATCGGCTGGTCGAGGATCTGCGCGGGCTCGATGCGGAAGGCCTGCACGTCACGGTCGAGCGCGGCGCTCCCGAGGAGGCGGGAGCGACCCGGCGGGCGTTCGTCCTCGAGCTCGTGGGCCACGACCGCTCCGGCATCGTGCACGAGATCGCCGAGGTGCTGGCCAGGCGCAACGTCAACATCGAGGAGCTCGAGACCGAGGTGGTGAGCGGCTCGTTCTCCGGCGAGAGCCTGTTCAAGGCGCGTGCGCGCCTGCGCGTCCCGGACGACGTGGCCGCGGAGGAGCTGCGCGAGGCGCTCGAGACGCTCGCCAACGAGCTCATGGTCGACATCAGCCTGGATGCGACCGAAGGCTGAGGGCGAGCCGGGCGTGCTGCTGCGGGAGGGTCGGCCGGCCCGCGTGGTCTGGCTGAAGCGCCTGCGCCTCGTCGTCGGACGGGCTTTCGACGGCCCGCTCGGAAGGATGCGCGCGCTGCTGCGCACCGACGAGCTGGCGTTCGTGGCGCTCGCGATCGTCGTGGGCGCGCTCGCCGGCAGCGGCGTGGCCCTGATGAGCCGGACGGCCCAGCTGCTTCACGAGCTTCTGTTCGCCATTCCGGCGGGCGCTCACCTCAGCGCCACGACCGGGATTGCGCCCTGGCGCCTTCTGCTCGTCCCGACGGTCGGTGGGCTGGCACTCGGCGGCCTGATGCTCGCCACCAACCGGCTCCGGCTCGGGCCCGCGGTCGACCCGATCGAGGCCAATGCGCTCTATGGCGGCCGCATGTCGCTGCTCGGCAGCCTCGTGGTCGCGCTGCAGACGGTGCTCTCGAACGGGGTCGGCGCCTCGATCGGGCTCGAGGCCGGCTACACCCAGCTCGGCGCGGGCGCCGCCTCCAGGCTGGGGGCCGGCTTGCGCCTGCGCCGCAACGACCTGCGCACGCTGGTCGGCTGCGGGGCGGCGGGTGCGATCGGCGCCGCCTTCCTGGCCCCGCTGGCCGGCGCCTTCTACGCCTTCGAGCTGATCATCGGCGGCTACACGATCTCGGCCCTCGCACCCGTCGTGGGAAGCGCTCTCGCCGGCACCACCGTGGCGCAGATGCTGGCGGCGCACGCGACGCCGGTCGAGATCACCTCGAGCCTGGCCGTGGGCTGGCGCGACCAGATCCCGTTCCTGGGCCTCAGCTTCGTGGCGGCGCTCGCCGGCATCGGCCTGATGCTGGGGGTGACGCTCACCGAGCGCCTGTTCCGGGGCGCGCGGATGCCACGCCCCCTGCGCCCGGCTCTCGGCGGCGGCGGCGTCGGGCTCCTCGCCCTCCTTCACCCGCAGGTGCTCTCCTCCGGCCACGGTGCTCTCGACGGGCTGCTCGCGGCCCCTCTGCCGGTCGCCGAGATCGCCGTGATTCTGTTGGCGAAGTCGGTGGCATCCGCGGTCTCGATCGGCTCCGGCTTCCGCGGCGGGCTGTTCTTCGCCTCGCTGTTCATGGGCGGGCTTCTCGGCGGCCTCGTTGCGGCGGGCCTGGCGCTCGTCGCCCCAAGCCTCCGTCCCGATCCCCACACCTATGCCATCGTCGGCATGAGCAGCATGGCCGTAGCGGTGGTGGGCGGGCCGCTCACCATGCTGTTTCTCACCCTCGAGACCACGGGCGACTTCCTGCTGGCCCCCTCGCTCGTCGCCGCCGTCCTGGTGGCGACCCTGACCTCACGGCGGCTGTTCGGCTACTCCTTCGCGACCTGGCGCTTCCATCTGCGCGGCGAGGCGATCCGGAGCGCTCACGACATCGGCTGGATCCGCAACCTGACCGTGGGCCGGCTGATGCGTCGCGACGTGCGGACCGTGCGCGCCGACACGCTGCTCTCCGCGTTTCGCCGGCAGTTCCCCTTGGGCTCGACGAGCCAGGTCGTGGCGCTGGACGCGGCCGAGCGCTATGCCGGCATGGTACTCCTGGCCGAGGCGCACGCGCCCGAGCTCGACGAGCAGGCCGCCGACATCCGGATCGACCAGCTCCTGCGCTACCGCAACCATGCGCTCACGCCTTCGATGAACGTGAAGGACGCGGTGGCGCGGCTCGAGCAGGCGGGAGCGGACGCGCTCGCGGTCGTCGACGAGGCGGAGAAGGGGCGCGTCCTGGGCCTCCTGAGCGAGGCGCATGCGCTCCGGCGTTACAGCGAGGAACTCGATCGGCGCCGCCGGGAGCTCGTCGGCGAGGTTCGATGATAGGGCACTGGGCGGGCGAAGCGCTCGGTCGGTTCCGCAAGGGCGGATAGTTTTCTACCTTACCGTTTTCATTTCAAGCTGATTTTTTGATCCTGAGGCGAATTTTCCGCTCGAATCAGCGCTAAGGTTGATTTATTTATCAATCAGGCATCCTTTAGATTATAAAGGAGCCCTCGAGAAAACGCCTCAGTTGACGGACGACAACAATGACAAGGATCCCGCGCGGCAGGCACGCCTCGCGTTCAGGCAAGTATTGCCATACTCTGGCTGCGCTCTCCTCCCTGCTGCTCGGCGGTGCCGGCACGACGGCGCTCGCCGCTCCAACCGGAACCCTGGGCCTGCCGAGCCTTCTCGACCCGGCCCCCGCGACCTTTGCGCCGGCACCCGTTGCCGATCTGCTCGCCGGCGACGTGTCGCAGGTGACCGGCCCCACACTGGTCGTGGCCGACGCATCCACCACGACCAGCCCCGCGCCGCTGCCGAAGTTCGCCTATGGCGGCAGCCTCTCCGGCCTGCCGTGGGCCTCGGGCGGCACCGGCAGCCCCGACGCCTTCGAGGCCTATCGCGGCCGCCGCCTCGACGTGCGCACGGGCTATCTCACCATCCGCTACGGCTGGACCGAAATGACCCAGCTCGCCTGGGTCGACCAGTACGTGACGCCCGGCAACCAGCCGGTATTCGCGGTCGGCCTCCTGCCCGAGAGCGCGCGCGGCCAGCTCGCCCAGTGCGCCAACGGCGATTTCGACGCCTACATCCACGAGATCGGCCAGGACCTCGTCATGGAAGGGGCCGGCAACGCCATCCTGCGGCTGGGCTGGGAGGCCAACCGCATGGGCGACTTCCCCTGGGCGGTCACCAGCACCTCCGGACCGGAACCGTATAAAGCGTGCTTCCGTCGCTGGGTCGACGTGCTGCGCACGGTGCCGGGGCAGTCCTTCAGCTTCGACTGGAACATGGGAGCACAGGGCAACCTGCCCTACCACGTCGACCAGATCTATCCCGGCAACGACTACGTCGACATCATCGGCGTGCAGTACTACGACCGCTGCCCGCCGGCTTTGACCCAGGCCGACTGGGACAAGCGCTACAACTCGTACAACACCACGACCGGCAGCCCGTACGGGCTCGGCAAGTGGCTGGCCTACGCCAGGTCCAAGGGCAAGCGCCTCTCCGTGCCCGAGTGGGGTATCGGTGGTCCCAGCACCGCCTGCGCCAGGCCCGGCGTCGACAATCCGTTCTTCATCCAGAAGATGTGGCAGTTCTTCACGACGAACGCAGACTCGATCGCCTACGAGGCCTACTTCAACGGGACGTCGCCGACGGGCTCGTATCAGCTCTACCCGGCGGATGCGAACCCGCTGTCCTCGGCCCAGTACAAGGCCCTTTGGGGACCCACGAGCTGATCTCTCGCGTCCGGACGCCCGCGGGCGTCCTCGTCCACCGTTTCCCTGTGGTCGACTCGGCGACCATCGCCCGGGCGATGGTCGCCACTTTTTCCTCGCGAGCGGGAGAGACTCAAACCTGCGCGGGCGGATCGTCCCCGAGCCGCAGCCCTCGCTCGTCGGCACCGACATCGTGGTAGCGCGGCAGGCTGTCGGCGGTGTCGAACCAGGGAATCCGGCTCATGATCCAGATGTGATGGCCGGGACGGATCGCAGCCGGGTCGTCCAGCGTGGCGAGGTTCACGTCGACCACCTGCGGCGCATCCTCGCCCCAGAACAGGAGCTGGGTGCCGCAGGCGCTGCAGAAACGCCGCGCGGCTCTCGCCGAGGAGCGCAAGGTCGCGGGCTCCGGCGAGAGCCAGACGAAGCGCTTGCGGCGCCAGGTTCCCCAGGCGACCACCGGCGCGCCGACCGAGCGCTGGCACATCCGGCAGTGGCAATAGCCGGCATCGACCGGCTCGCCCTCGACACGATAGCGCACGGCGCCGCAGAAGCAGCCACCCTCGCGGGTGATCATGGCCGGTCCTCCAGTGTCGCCACGACGGGCGTGTGATCCGAAGCCTTCGGCCGCCGGCGCGGCTCCTTATCGATGGCGCAGGCCACGAGACGGTCGGCGGCGGCAGGCGAGAGCAGGAGATGGTCGATGCGGATGCCGTGGTCGAGCTGGAACGCGCCTTTCTGGTAGTCCCAGAAGCTGTAGGCGTGCTCCTCGTGCGGGTGGAGCGCCCGGAACGCATCGACGAGGCCGAGATGGAGGAGAGCGCGGAACGCGCGCCGACTCTCCGGCCGGAACAGCGCGTCTCCCTCCCAGGCCTTGGGATCGTGACAGTCGATCGGCTCGGGGATGACGTTGTAGTCGCCGCCGAGCACGAGGGGCGCTCCACTCTCCAGGAGATCCGCCGCGCGCGCCCGCAACCGCTCCATCCAGGCGAGCTTGTAGGCGAACTTCTCCGTGCCGACCGGGTTGCCGTTGGGCAGATAGATCGAGGCGACACGCATGCCATCCACCGTGGCCTCGAGGTAGCGGGCCTGCTCGTCGCCCGGCTCGCCCGGCAGCCCCCGGACCACGTCCAGGATCGGCCAGCGGCTCAAGATCGCGACGCCGTTGTAGCTCTTCTGGCCGTAGGTCGCGACCTGGTAACCCAGATCTTCGATCGCCTCGCGCGGGAAGGCCGCGTCCTGACACTTGATCTCCTGCAGGAGAACGACATCGGGCTTGGCGGCGCCGAGCCACTCCAGCACGTTCGACAGGCGGGCGTTGATCGAGTTGACGTTCCAGGTCGCTATGGTCGGCATGGCGCTCGGGTCCAGCAGAGGCGGCGGCCGCCATTTACGCCGGCCGCTCGCCCGAGGTCCACTGGCCCGAGCGCCCGCTCGCGTTCAGGAGCCGCCCGCGACGGGAATCCCGCCGCCAGCGCAGGGCTGTCCCACCCAGGAAACGGCGTCGCGCGGGATACGCTGCACGTCCGTGACCAGTCCGGCATAGCCGGGCTCGACGAGGTTGACCCATTCCCACACGGTCTTGTTGCCGGCCGCGGGCGCTATCTCGAACACCCGCCCGTGATGGGAGTCGCTGATCAGGATGTTGCCGTTCGGGAGCAGCTCCTGCTCGCCGCGCGATTCGCCGTAGAAGGCCTGATCGCCCTCGCCTTCGTAGGTCCAGACGACCTGGTGCGTGGCGGGATCGATCTCGACGAGGCGCGTGTTGCCGAGCTTGGGCGTGCTGCCCGTGATCCGGTTGTCGTAGACCAGGATGTGGCCGTTGGGCAGGAAATCGGGATCGTGCTGGCCGATGAACGGCCCCATCTGCACCCACTTCACCCGCCAGGTTCCGGGCTCGACCACGACGAGCGCGTTCGGGCCGCGCAGGGACAACATGATGTCGCCGGCCGCGAACATCGGGAACTTGGGTGCCAGTGCCGGGCTCAGGACCTCGGCGTCGTTGAGATGGACCGGGTCCTCGGTGCGTAGCGCCTTGGCGGAGCCGGGTGTGGACAGGAGGACCGAGGCCCAGCCGCTGCGGTAGAGGATGTCGATGACCGACTCCTCCTCGCGCACCTTGCCGTCGGGGCCCACGATCAGGATCGTGTCGTCCCAGTAGAAGCCGTTCGGGCCGACATTGACGAGCGGCCGGGCGGGCTGAGGCGCGAAGCGCTGGACCCGGCTCGGAATCACCGCACCACCGTCGGGCAGCGGCTCGACATGGTGATGGGTGTGACGGTCGACGGTCCAGAGCACGTTGGAGCAGCGGTCGAGCTTGGCCGTGCCCGCACCGCCGAGGTCGAGCAGCACGTCCCCGTCGGGATAGAGCCAGGCACCGTGGATCTCCATGCTGCCGTCCCAGCCCACCGCATCGAGGTGGCTCGGATCGGGCCAAATCCGGCTGAACGTGGCGTCCCAGCGGTGGACGGTCCTGCCGTCCATGTCGAGGAGCCAGGCGTCGTAGCGGCCCTCGCGGTAGGCGGCGACGAAGGTCAGCCCGTCGAAGGCGAGATCCTTGTCGTGGATCGTGACCCCGCCTGCCGTCCGGGTGGTGGGCTCGAGATATTTCGAGCGCAGGCCGAGATAATGCCGCCAGTTCTCGCGCCAGTCGTCCAGCGCGTCCCAGGCGGCGTTGAGCAGCGGATAGGGGAAGAGGCCCGCCCGCCCCACCACCATGCCGGCCAGGAAGACCAGCATGGTGAAGCCGAGGGCGAACAGGACGACGTCGACGTGACGACGTAGCCAGCGGAACAGGGGCGTTTCCTCGTAGCCGGGTTGTCGGCGCGAGGCACGGCTCAGCCGAAGGTCATGAGCACCTGATCGGCCGCCACCGTGTCGCGCGCCTTTATCCTGACCTCGCTTACTATACCGTCGCGTTCGGCACGCAAGACGTTTTCCATCTTCATGGCTTCCAGGATGCACAGCTCCTGGCCCGCCTTGACCTCCTGCCCTTCGGCCACCGCAACCGACACGATCAGGCCCGGCATCGGCGACTTCACCAGGCGCGACGTGTCCGGCGGCGTCTTCTCGGGCATGCGCGCGGCATACTCGGCCGCCTTGCGGGTACGGACGAGGGCAGTGAGCTCGGCCCCGCCATGGGTCAAAATGTAGCCCTCGAGGATCGGGTCGACCTGGGCCACGATCCAGCGGCCGTCGATGGTCGCCCGTGCCAGCGGCTGGCCCGGCCGCCATTCCAGCGCAACGTGCAGCTTGTGGCCGCCGATCGTGACCGAGAGGCCGTCCTGGCCGTGGCTCTCGACCTCGACCGGAAAGGTTTCCTTGTCGAGCTGCACCGACCAAGCGGTCACCGGCTGGTAGCGCCAGGTCCGCATCCTGCCGCTGATCTCGGCAGCGCGCGCGACCTCGCGCACCTTCATGACGACGGCCATGGCGGCAAGCTCGTGCCGCCTGCCTTCGGGCAGCTCCGAGCCCTGGAAGCGCTCGCCGTATTCCTCGGCGATGAAGTTGGTCGAGAGCCGGCCCTGCTGGAAGCGCGGGTTGGCGAGGACGGCGTTCAGGAACGGGATGTTGTGGCCGAGACCGCGGATGACGAAGGCGTCGAGCGCCCGCGACAGGCGGCGCGTCGCGGCGGCTCGATCCGGTCCATAGGCGCAGAGCTTCGCGATCATGGGATCGTAGAACATCGACACCTCGCCGCCCTCGACGACGCCGCTGTCGACCCGGATCCCCTCGCCCACGGGCTCGATGTAGCGCACGAGCCGGCCCGTGGAGGGCAGAAAGCCGCGCTTGGGGTCCTCGGCGTAGACGCGGGCCTCGATCGCCCAACCCTCGAGCTTCACGTCGGCCTGGGTGAAGGGCAGCTTCTCGCCGGCCGCGACCTTGATCATGAGCTCGACCAGATCGAGGCCGGTGACGAGCTCGGTCACGGGGTGCTCGACCTGAAGCCGCGTGTTCATCTCGAGGAAGTAGAAGTTGCGGTCCTTGTCGACGATGAACTCGACCGTACCGGCGGAGTGGTAGCCCACGGCTTTGGCCAGCGCCACGGCCTGCTCGCCCATCGCCCGGCGCGTGGCTTCGTCGAGGAACGGCGAAGGCGCTTCCTCGATCACCTTCTGGTGCCGGCGCTGGATCGAGCACTCGCGCTCGCCGAGATAGACGACGTTGCCGTATCTGTCGCCCAGCACCTGGATCTCGATGTGGCGCGGCTCGACCACGTACTTCTCGATGAACACGCGATCGTCGCCGAAGGACGAACGGGCTTCCGAGCGGGCGCGTTCGAGCCCGTCGACGAGCTCCTGCTCGTCGTGAGCGATGCGCATGCCCTTGCCGCCGCCGCCGGCGGAAGCCTTGACCATCACGGGATAGCCGATCTCGCGCGCGATCCGGAGCGCCTCGGCCGGGTCCGAGATGGCATCGAGCGTGCCCGGCACGGTCGAGACTCTGGCCTCGCGCGCGAGCCGCTTGCTCTCGATCTTGTCGCCCATGGCCTCGATGGCGCCCACCGGGGGCCCCACGAAGACGATGCCCTCCTCCTCGAGCGCGCGCGCGAAGGCGGCACGTTCGGAGAGGAAGCCGTAGCCCGGGTGCACGGCCTCGGCCCCGGTGGCCTTGCAGGCGGCCACGATCCTGTCGATCAGGAGATAGCTCTGGGCCGCGGGCGGGGGACCCAGGAAGACCGTCTCGTCGGCCAGCTGGACATGCAGCGCGTCGGCATCGGCCTCCGAGTAGACGGCTACGGTTCCGATGCCGAGCTTCCGGCAGGAGCGGATGATCCGACAGGCGATCTCACCGCGATTGGCGATCAGAAGCTTCTTGAACATCGGCCTTTTTCGTCCCGTGATCCGCCGCGACCCGCTGCCGCGATGCAGCGCGCGTGGGCTTAGCATCGCGCGCGCGCGCGTGCCAGAGCAGCGCGTCACCGCGGCGCGGGGCGCGGCACCCGATCCGAGGCGGTCTTCAGCCCTTGCCGACGATCACGTCCGAGGCCTTGATGACGGCAAAGGCCGCGTCGCCGGCCTTCAGGCCGAGCTCCTCGACGGCCTCGTTGGTAATCGAGGCGGTGATGATCTTCCCGCCGCCGATGTCGATCCGGACATGGGCCGTGGTCTGGCCCTTGGCGACGTCGACGATCTTGCCGCTGAGAACGTTGCGCGCGCTGAGTCGCATTCATCCCTCCCCTTGCCGTGAGGCACCCATCCTGGAGAATGTCCGGATACGATGCGGCATGGCGCGCCGGAACCCGGCGATCGCGCCTGTACGGCCGGGCAGGCTCTTTCTTCTGCCGCCCCCGCGGCTCCTCAACGCAGCGTCATCGGGTGGCATCCTGGCGCACCTCTGGACTTGCTATTCGGACACATTAATTGTTCCGCGTCGCAACAAGGCAAGGGTCTCTCCATGTCCAGTTCGGCCGCCGTCCTCACCCGGTCGGCAGAGCCGTGCCTGTCCAACGGCCTCGACAGCGACCGTGCCCATCCGCGGACAGGTCTCCTGGCGCTCACCATCGGCAGCATCGGCGTCGTCTACGGCGATATCGGCACGAGCCCGCTCTACGCCTTCCGCGAGGCGCTCCTGGCCGCCTCGGCCGGCGGGCCGTTGGGCCGCGAGGCCGTAATCGGCGTGGTCTCGCTGATCCTGTGGGCGCTGATCCTCATCGTCACGGTGAAGTACGTCCTCGTCCTGCTGCGGGCGGACAATGACGGCGAGGGCGGAACACTCTCGCTCATGGCGCTGGCCCAGCGGGCCATGAGGAAGAGCACCGGCTGCATCCTGCTCCTCGGCATCGCCGGTGCAGCGCTCTTCTATGGCGATGCGATCATCACGCCGGCGATCTCGGTGCTCTCCGCGGTCGAAGGCCTCGAGCTCGTGACGCCGGCGTTCGAGGGCTCGATCCTGCCGATCACGGTGGCGATCCTCGTGGCGCTGTTCACCGTGCAGAGCCACGGCACCGGGCGGGTCGCGGCCTGCTTCGGCCCGGTCATGAGCTTGTGGTTCGTGGCGATGGCGGCAGCCGGCCTCGTCCACCTCCGCGACGATCTCGACGTGCTCGCCGCCTTCGACCCGCTCCATGCCATCCGCTTCCTGACCTCGCACGGACTGATCGGGCTCGCGACCCTGGGTGCCGTGTTCCTCGCGGTCACGGGTGCCGAGGCGCTCTATGCCGATCTCGGCCATTTCGGCCGCCGGCCGATCCGCACGGCCTGGTTCGCGCTGGTCTTTCCGGCCTTGGCGCTCAACTATCTCGGCCAGGGCGCGCTCGTCCTGAAGCGGCCCGAGGCGATCGCGAACCCGTTCTTCCTCCTCGTGCCCTCGTGGGCGCTCCTGCCGATGGTGGCGCTCGCCACGGCCGCCACCGTGATCGCGAGCCAGGCCGTCATCACCGGCGCCTACTCGATCTCGCGCCAGGCGACCCAGCTCGGCCTCCTGCCCCGGCTCGAGATACGCCATACCTCGGAAGCGCATTCCGGCCAGATCTACGTGCCCAGGATCAACGCCTTCCTGCTCGTGGGCGTGCTTCTGCTCGTGGGGCTGTTCCAGAGCTCCACCCATCTCGCCTCGGCCTACGGCATCGCCGTGACCGGCACCATGGTAGTGACGGCGCTCCTGGCGTTCATCGTCATCCGCAAGGTCTGGGGCTGGTCGCTGCCGCTGACGGCCATGGTGATCACACCGCTCCTCGCCCTCGATCTCGCCTTTCTGGGCGCCAATCTCCTCAAGCTGCTGCACGGCGGCTGGGTGCCGCTCCTTCTGGGCGCTCTTCTGATGACGGTGATGCTCACCTGGCGGCGCGGCAGCGAGATCCTGTTCGAGAAGACGCGCCGCGCCGAGGTGCCGCTCCAGGACCTCGTCGCCTCGCTCGAGCGGCACCCGCCGCACCGCGTCCCCGGCACCGCCGTGTTCCTGACCAGCGACCCCGAAAGCGCGCCCACGGCGCTTCTCCACAATCTCAAGCACAACAAGATCCTGCACGAGAAGAACGTGATCCTGACGATCCGCTTCGCCGACACGCCGCACGTGCCGGCGAGCGAGCGGGTCACGCTCGAGCCGCTCTCGGAGGGCTTCTCGCGCCTGATCCTGCGCTTCGGGTTCGTGGAGACGCCGAACGTACCCAGAGCGCTCGCCATCGCGAGGCGCCAGGGCTTCGCCTTCGACATCATGTCGACCTCGTTCTTCCTGTCGCGCCGCAAGGTGAAGGCGGCGGCGAACTCAAGCATGCGACACTGGCAGGACCGCCTGTTCATCACCCTGGCCAGGAACGCCGACGACGCCACTGACTACTTCCAGATCCCGACCGGTCGGGTGGTGGAGGTGGGAACCCAGGTCGCCGTATGACCACGGCCATGCGCCATCATGGCGGATCGCCCGGCTTGACTTGCCGGGCCAAAGACCGCACATGGAGGGGGCCGCAGCAGCGGCCCTCGGTCTGAGGCCGCGTGAGAGCGCCGCTTAAAGCGGGCAGCTTCCTGCCGAAGACCCAGTCCTCCTACCCGATTGCCCAGGTCACGCGGGGCGTCATTCCATCAGCCCCTCGGCAGCACGCGGCACCGGCGCCCTTCGCCCGGTCCGGCATTGCCTGCCCGCGAACGAAAGATTGCCCACCTTGATCCAGTTCTCCGACCTCGGCCTCGCGACCCCCCTGCTCCAGGCGCTCGCGACCGAAGGCTACACGACGCCGACGCCGATCCAGGCCCAGTCGATCCCGCATCTCCTCGCGGGCCGCGATCTCTTGGGCATCGCTCAGACCGGCACCGGCAAGACCGCGGCGTTCGCGCTGCCGATCCTGCACCGGCTCGCGGCCGACCGCCGCCGGGCCGCCCCCGGCACCTGCCGGGCGCTGGTGCTGGCCCCCACCCGCGAGCTCGCGAGCCAGATCCTCGAGAGCTTCCAGGCTTACGGCCGCCACTTGCGGCTCTCCGCCACCGTCGTCTTCGGCGGTGTCGACATGCGCCGGCAGGAGCGGGCCATGGCGCGCGGCGTGGACATCCTGGTCGCCACGCCCGGCCGGCTCGTCGATCATCTCGGCCGGCGCACGATCCGCCTCGACCACACCGAAATCGTGGTGCTGGACGAGGTCGACCGGATGCTCGACATCGGCTTCATCCACGCCATACGCCGCGTGATGAGCCACGTGCCGGCGCAGCGCCAGAGCCTGTTCTTCTCGGCGACCCTGCCCAAGGACATCGCCGCGCTCGCGGCCGAGCTCCTGAAGGAGCCGGCGCGCGTCACCATAACACCCGTGGCCACGACCGCCGAGCGCGTGACGCAGCGCGTCGTCCACATCGAGCAGGCGGGAAAGAAGGCAGCGCTCACCGGGATCGTACGCGAGCCCGCGGTCGGCCGCACCATCGTCTTCACCCGCACCAAGTACCGTGCCGATCAGGTGACGAAGCACCTGCTCGCCGCCGGGGTGGAGGCCGCGGCCATTCACGGCAACAAGACGCAGAGCCAGCGCGAGCGGGCGCTCGGCGGTTTTCGCGCCGGCCGCACCAAGGTGCTGGTCGCGACCGACATCGCCGCGCGCGGCATCGACGTCGACGGTGTGAGCCACGTCGTCAACTTCGACCTGCCGGACGTGCCCGAGAGCTACGTGCACCGCATCGGCCGCACCGCGCGCGCCGGGGCAGAAGGGCACGCGATCTCGTTCTGCGCGCCGGAGGAGCGCAGCGACTGGCGTGCGATCGAAGCCCTGATCCGCCAGCAGGTGCCGGTCATGGAGGTCGAGGGCAGCCTGCCGGCGCCGGCACCCAGGCCGGAGCGCGGCGCTCCTCGCCCCGGCCCGCGACTGGCCGCTTCGCCCCCCCGGCATCCGTCCGGCCAGCGTCGTGGCGGCGGGTCGGCGCCTGCCATGGCCAAGCCGCCTCGCTTCCTGGAGGCCCGCCCCGGCGAGCCGGGGCGCGGCTACCAGTCCCGTCAGCGGCGCAACGGCGCCAGCCGGACGGGATGATCGGGAGCGGCCGGCCGCTCGCTCGGCTCTCGGCAGCCAGTCCTCGTCGAGGATCTGGTCCAGCGTGTAGGGGGCTGCCGCCGTTTCGCCATGGAGACGAAGCCGGTGCGTGGCGTCGCGGCGCGCCCGCTCGTAGAGCCCGGCAAGGCTCGTCTCGAGATCGCGTCTGAGGCTCGGGACGAGATCGTCGTGCAGCTCGCTGCGAGCGTCGACGATCGCTTCGGCCCGGCCACCGGAGCGCTCTGGCCTGATCCTGCGTCCAGATGCTCCTGCCCTGGCAGGAGCTTGGCGTCTTACACCTCCGGCCACCCCGCTGCTAGAGCGGGATGTTGGCGTGCTTCTTCCAGGGGTTCTGGAGCTGCTTGTTCTCGAGCCAGCGCAGACTGTGGGCGATGCGGCGGCGCGTGCCGTGCGGCATGATCACGTCGTCGATGAAGCCGCGCCTCGCGGCGATGAACGGGTTCGCGAACCGCTCGCGATATTCCTGCGTCCTGGCCTCGATCGCCGCCGGGTCCTTCATATCGGCGCGGAAGATGATCTCGACCGCCCCCTTCGGGCCCATCACCGCGATCTCGGCCGTGGGCCAGGCATAGTTGACGTCGCCGCGCAGGTGCTTCGAGCTCATGACGTCGTAAGCACCGCCGTAGGCCTTCCGCGTGATCACCGTCACCTTGGGCACGGTGGCCTCGGCGTAGGCGAAGAGCAGCTTCGCCCCGTGCTTGATGATGCCGCCATATTCCTGCGCGGTGCCCGGCAGGAAGCCCGGCACGTCGACGAAGGTGACGATCGGGATGTTGAAGCAGTCGCAGAAGCGGACGAAGCGCGCCGCCTTCCGCGAGCTGTCGATGTCGAGGCAGCCCGCGAGCACCATGGGCTGGTTTGCGACGATGCCCACGGTCGAGCCCTCGATCCGGGCGAACCCGGTGATGATGTTCTTGGCGTAGTCGGGCTGGAGCTCGAAGAAGTCACCCTCGTCCACGACCTTCCGGATCAGCTCCTTCATGTCGTAGGGCTTGTTCGGGTTCGGCGGGACCAGCGTGTCGAGGGAGAAGTCGTCGCGCTCGGCCGGGTCCTCGGTCGGCCGTACGGGAGGCTTCTCGCGGTTGCTCAGCGGCAGGAAGTCGACGAAGCGCCGGATCTCGTGGAGTGCTTGCACGTCGTTGTCGAAGGCGAGGTCGGCCACGCCCGAGCGCTGGGTGTGGGTCGTGGCCCCGCCCAGCTCCTCTTGCGTCACCGTCTCGTTCGTCACCGTCTTCACCACGTCGGGGCCGGTCACGAACATGTAGGAGCTGTCGCGGACCATGAAGATGAAATCGGTCATGGCCGGCGAGTAGACCGCACCGCCGGCGCAGGGGCCCATCACCACCGAGATCTGCGGGATGACGCCGCTCGCCAGCACGTTCCTCTGGAACACGTCGGCATAGCCGGCGAGCGAGGCCACACCCTCCTGGATGCGGGCACCGCCGGAATCGTTGAGGCCGATCACCGGCGCCCCGACCCGCACGGCACGGTCCATGATCTTGCAGATCTTCTCGGCGTGCGCCTCGGAGAGCGAGCCGCCGAACACCGTGAAGTCCTGGCTGAACACGAAGACCAGCCGGCCGTTGATGGTGCCCTGGCCGGTGATCACGCCGTCGCCCGGCACGCGCTGCTCGGCCATGCCGAAATCGGTGCAGCGGTGCTCGACGAACATGTCGGTCTCTTCGAACGAGCCCGGATCGAGCAGGAGCTCGATGCGCTCGCGTGCGGTCAGCTTGCCGCGCGCGTGCTGGGCCTTGATCCGGCGCTCGCCGCCGCCCAACCGGGCCGCCTGACGTTTCGCATCGAGCTGCTCGAGGATTTCCTGCACGGCCCCTGCTCTCCCACCCGGATCCGGCGGGGTCCGCGGCACCAGCCCCGCACCCCGCGCCCATACGATCGTGACGGCCACGTAGCATGCCGCTCGACGCACGGCAAAGCCTCGCCTACGCGGCAAATGGCGCTATAGGACGGCCATCGGCGACCGATCCGAGGGGAGCGCACATGCGAGCGAAGCTGCCCGTCCTGGGCCTGGTCGTCGCGGCTTGGCGCGACGTGCTCGGCCATCTTGCCGGCCTCGCCCGCATCGCCTGGCCTTACTACGCCCTGGCTTTGGCGCTCTCTCTCCTCGCCATGGCGGGCCGGGCCGGCGGCCCGACGAGCGGAGGCGGGCTCATCGGAGCGATCGCCCCGGCGCTCGGGGAAGGCACGGCCGAGATCGTGCTCTCGCTCTGCGTCGTCGCCTGCGCCGTGCGTTGGCAGCGCCACGTGGTCCTGGCCGAGCCGCTCCGTGGCATAGCACCGCTCGACGGCCGGGTGCTGCGCTATGCGCTCTGGAACATGCTCGTCGGCTTGGTCGCCGCTCTGCCCCTGGGCGCTGCGGCTCTCCTCGGCTATGCCACGGGTGCGATCGTCCGAACGCCCCAGGCCGAGGCACCTTTCACGATCGGCTTCGCCGGCATCGGGCTCCTCGGCCTCGGCGTGGCGGCAGCATCCTTCTTCCTGATGCGGCTCTGCCTCGTGCCGGTGGGTGTCAGCATCGACGACCGCGCGATGGGCCTGCAGCGGTCCTGGGCGGCGACGCGGGGCAACGGGCTGCGCCTGCTCGGCATCATGCTGCTGCTCGTCCTGGGCTTCGGCGCCCTCGCCACGGCTGCTGCCGGGCTCCAGCTCCTGGTCGTGGTCGTCGGGCCGGAGAACGCGACCGGCGCCATTCTCGTCGCGACGTCGATCGTCGAAGCGCTCCTCGACCTCCTCACCGGCATGGCCGGTGCCAGCGCTCTCGCCCTCGTCTACCGCACCTTGGCCGCGAGCGGCGCTGCGATCAGGCCGCCAGAAGCCTGAGGAACCGCTCGGCCGCCGCGACGTCGGCCCTGAGCCGTTCGTGCCGCCGGGTCTGCTCCGCGTCCTCGCCCCATTCCTCGATCTCGAACAACTCGTCGAGATACGCCGTCTCGAAAGCGCGCTCGCCGTCGATGGCGCCACGCTCGAGGGCGAGGCCGAGGATCAGGGAGCCCAGAGCGGTCGTAGCGGCATGCAGGCCGACGAGCCGCCAGTCGCCGAGCCGCGCCACGGCGGCCTTCAGCGCCTTCAGCGCCGTCTCGGACTGCTCCACTGGCATGATGCCGGAGGCCGGCTGGAGGCGGGCGTCGTACTGCCGCTCGGCCCAGTCGAGCCAGGGCTGCCAGCTCGCCTCCTGCCGCTCCACGAGCGTCGCGGGGCTGCTGGCGCGATAGCACAGGAGATCGGTGTCGGCGAAGCCCGCCACCTCTTCGATCGCATCGCCGCGCCGGGTCGGCATCAGGTCGACGACGGTGGTGGCGAGCCGGGTGAGCCGCATGGCGTCGGCGGCGAGGGTCTCGCCTTGTGCGCGCCACTCCTCGGCCACCGCCTCGGCCAGGGCCCGGGTCGGCAGGAGCAGGAGCCGGCGGGCGGGCGTGCGGACCGGCTTGCCGTCGAGGAGCACGGTGAACCCGTCGGCCTCGGCGCCGACGGCGACATCCTTGTAGAAGCGCTGCAAGAGAGATCACTCCAAGGCAACGAGCGGAATGCCGGAAGCCGCTGCGGCATCCGCCATAAGGCGGTCGCAGGTGGCGAGACGGAGATCAGGACAGTGCACCGCCAGATGGCGAGCCGTGGCAAGGTACAGGGCGTCGAGCGCGCGCACCGCGACCGGGAACGCGGACATGGTCGGCGAGTTGCTTCTCGGGCTCGTCCAGGGCAACGGTGCACGTGAACTTAATGTAGGTCGGTTCCGGTCCCTTGCGAACCCCTCCCCGGCCGGCCGAGCCGCGCCTCGGCGGCACGCACGAGGCGGATCGTGCGCAGGAGCACGTCCGGGGTGACGCTCACCGAATCGATCCCGCAGCCGACCAGAAACTCGGCGACCTCGGGATAGTCCGACGGGGCCTGGCCGCAGATGCCGCTGTGGCGGCCGTTGCGCTTCGCACCCTCGACCGCCTGGCGCAGGAAGGCCATCACGGCCGGATCGCGCTCGTCGAAGTCGAACGCCACCATGGCGCTGTCGCGGTCCACGCCCAGCGTGAGCTGGGTGAGGTCGTTCGAGCCGATCGAAAAGCCGTCGAAGCGCCGGCTGAACGCGTCGATCAGGATCACGTTGGCCGGAATCTCGCACATGACGTAGATCTCGAGCCCGTTCTCGCCACGGCGCAGCCCCTCCTCCGCCATCGCTGCCAACACCCGGTCGGCCTCCTCCAACCGGCGGCAGAACGGGATCATGAGCTTGAGGTTCTCGAGTCCCATCGTCTCGCGCACCCGGCGCATGGCGGCGCATTCCAGCGCGAAGGCCTCGCGGTAGGCGGGATGGGCGTAGCGGGAGGCACCCCGGAACCCGAGCATCGGATTCTCCTCCGCGGGCTCGAAGGCGGCGCCGCCCAAGAGTGCCGCGTACTCGTTGGTCTTGAAATCCGAGAGCCGCACGATCACCGGCCGTGGCCAGAAGGCGGCGGCGATGGTCCCCACCCCCTCCGAGAGCCGCTCGACGAAGAAGTCCCGGCCCGAAGGATAGCCCGCCACCATGGCCTCGATCGCCTGCCGCTGCGCCGGATCGATGACCCGCTCCGGGTGCAGGAGCGCCATCGGATGTGCCTTGATATGCTCGCTGATGATGAACTCGAGCCGGGCGAGCCCCACACCATCGGCCGGGAGAAACGAGAGGCCGAAGGCGAGCTCGGGGTTGCCGAGGTTGATCATCACCTCGGTCGAGGGACGCTCCAGCGTCGCGAGGTCGATGGTCTCGACCGTGAACGGCACCTCGCCCGCGTAGATCCGGCCGATGTCGCCCTCCGCACAGGAGACGGTGACGATGGCACCGTCCGCGATCGTCGTGGTGGCGCCTTCCGCCCCCACCACGGCCGGGATGCCGAGCTCGCGCGCCACGATGGCGGCATGGCAGGTGCGGCCACCGCGGTTGGTGACGATGGCGGCCGCCCGCTTCATCACGGGCTCCCAGTCGGGTGTCGTGGTATCGGCGACGAGCACCTCGCCGTCCCGGAACTCGGCGAGCCGTCGCGGGTCGGTGATCAGGCGCGCACGGCCCGTGGCGACCTTGGTGCCGACCGCGCGCCCGCTCGCGAGCACCGTCGCTCCCTTGCTCGCGACCACGTGCTCCTCGACCAGGTTCGCAGCGCGCTGCGAGACCACCGTCTCGGGCCGCGCCTGGACGATCCAGAGCCTGCCGTCGATGCCATCGAGCGCCCATTCGATGTCCATGGGCGTGAACCGGCCCGCCTTGCGGCTGTAGTGGTCCTCGATGCGGATGGCGTAGTCGGCGAGCTCGAGGACCTGCGCGTCGGTGAGGCAGAAGGTCCGGCGCTCGGCCTCGCTCGTCGGCCGATTGACCACGGGCTCGCGGGTGCGACCGGCGGCATAGACCATCTTGATCTTCTTGGCGCCCAGCACGCGGCGCAGCACGCAGCGCTTGCCGGCCCTGAAGGTCGGCTTGTGGACGTAGAACTCGTCGACGTCGACGGCCCCCTGGACGACGTTCTCGCCGAGGCCCCAGGCACCGGTGATGAACACCGCATCCCGAAAGCCGGTCTCGGTGTCGATCGAGAACATCACGCCTGCGCTCGCGAGATCGGAGCGGACCATCTTCTGCACCGCGACCGAGAGTGCCACCTGGAAATGGCCGAAGCCTTTGTCGATCCGATAGGAAATGGCGCGATCCGTGAACAGCGAGGCCTGGCAGCGGCGGATCGCATCGAGCAGCATCGCAGGCCCGCGCACGTTGAGATAGGTCTCGTGCTGGCCGGCGAAGCTCGCCGTGGGCAGGTCCTCGGCGGTGGCCGAGGAGCGCACCGCGACCGACAGCTCGTCCTCGCCGTACTCCTCGACGAGCTTCCGGTAGGCGGCGAGAATCTCCGCCTCCATCTCGGGCGTGAGGCCGGCGCTGTAGACGATCTCGCGGCAGCGCGCCCCGGCGCGGGCGAGGGCCTTCGTGTCGGTCTTGTCGAGGTGAGCGAGCTCGGCATGGAGGAGCGGCCAGGCATTCACCCGCGTCAGCGCGTCGCGATAGGCGTCGGCCGTGACGGCGAAGCCGTCGGGCACCGGCATGCCCAAGGGTACGAGCTCGCGGTACATCTCGCCCAGGCTCGCGTTCTTGCCGCCGACGAGGCCGACATCGGCCAGCGACAGCTCGGAGAACCAGCGGACGTAACGGGCCTCGGCCATGACGCCTCCTCCTGCTCGGGGTGCAGCCTCGTCGCGAGAGGCTAACCCGAAGCATGGAGCAGCGCCTTGCTCTCGATCAATCGCGCTCAGGACACGCTGCGGCGGTGCCGCCCGAGAACGCCGACCAGCCTGCGGCGCCGCTTCCACGACCAGAACCGGGCGACGAGGCCGGGGCTGAGCCAGGCGAGGACATCCCAGGCGAGGAGCAGGGGATTGGGCCAGCGCACGAGCCAGTGGACGATCGGCGCCATGCAGAGCAGGCGGTCCCGCGGGACGGGGACGAGCCGCGCGACGGCGCCGAGCCAGCTCGCCACACCGCGCCACAAGGGCAACGAGCGCGCTTTCGGCCGCGACGCGCTCTGCAGCGCCGTGTGCCAGCGCTCGGCATTGGCGGTGTAGCGCTCGGCGTGCTCCCGGTTGAGGAACAGCGGCTCCGGCACGTGGACGAAACGGCCGGCAAGCGCCGCCTCGACCAGGAGCGTGCGGTCCGAGCCATGGAAGGGCAGCATCAGCGAGGTCCGGCGGAGCGCATCGAGCCGGAACAGGCCGTACATGGCGCTGCACCAGGGGCAGTCGAGCAGGGCCCCCGCGAGCCGCCGCGCCGGTGCGGCATCGTCCGAGCCCAGGATGCGGTTCTCCCGGATGCCGAGCTCCCTGCCCTCCTCGTCGATCACCCGGATCGCCGTATAGGCGAGGATGGCGTCGGGCGTTTCCTCGAGTGCGGCAAGGCAGCACTCGAGGAAGCGGGGATCATGCGCGTCGTCGGCACCGGTCCAGTGGAAGAACCGACCGCGCGCGAGCTCCACCACGCGATTGTGATTCTCGGCGAGGCCGAGCTTGCGGCCGTTCTCGTGGAAACGGACCCGCGCGTCCTTCGCGGCGTAGGCCCGGCAGATCTCGGCCGTGCCGTCGCTCGAGTCGTCATCGGCGATGACGAGCTCGAAGTCCGTGAAGGTCTGGGCCAGGATCGATTCGATCGCGGCCGCGATGTAGCGCGCCCCGTTGCGCACCGGCATGCCGATGCTCACGAGAGGCGGCGCTTGCCCGATGGATTCGGCATCCGGTGGCATGGCTAGAGCACCGCCCGGAACACCTGGTAGGCCTCGGCATACTCCACCCCGATCTCGCTGCCCCGGATCCGGGCCAGAGCCCGGATCGCCTCGGGGCTCCGCACGTGCGGCACCGGCCGGAGCTGCGAGCGGTAGAGCGCGTTCGCCTCGAGCTTGGCCTCGATGTGATCGGTGATGTCGACGAAGGCCGCGGGCCTCGGCAGATCGCTCCAGGCGAAGTTGAGCTTGGTCTGCTCGTAGGCGAGCACGAACGGGATCAGCCACTTGCCGAACACGGGCGCGATCGGCCGCGCGGCTGCGAACGCGGTCTCGAAGGTCTGCCGGTGGTCCTGGTCGTAGTCGACGTAGCTCGGCAGGAGCAGAAGCTCCGGCCGATGCTCGTTGAACAGATGCTCGAACCGGTCGACGAGATCGCGCTTCGGCACCGTGTCGAGCTTCTCGATCAGGCCCTGGTCGGGGAAGAAGATCTCCCACGTGAAGCGCAGATGCGCCGCCACCCTTTCGATCTCCGCGATCCGCTCGGCGAACGAGACCCCGCCCGGCAGGCCGTAATGATGAAAGCCGTCCACGGTCATGAAGACGACGTGGACCTTCGCCCCCGCGCGGCCCAGCCGCGCCATCAGCCCGCCGCAGCCCAAGACGTCGTCGTCGGCGTGCGGCGCCACCACGACCGCCCGCGAGACACCCTCAAGCAGCTTCATCGGCACAGAAATCCCGGTGCGAGCGATAGAAGGCGATGGTCTGCTGGATCAGCTCGTCGAGCCCGACCCTGGGTGTCCAGCCGGCGGCGACGGCAGCGTCCAGCACCGGCAGCTTGTCGACCGAAGCCGCTTCTTCGTAGAGTTCGCCGTGGATCGCCTTGCCGTCGACGTGCACGATCGGCGACGTGCTGCCGGCGAGCCGCTTGATGCGATGGGCCAGCTCCAGCACCGAGACGGCGTTGTCGGGGTTGCCGAGATTGACGATGCCGTGCCCGCTCGCGAGCGCCGCGTCGAGATGCTCGACCAGGAAGCGGGCAAGGTCGGTGGCGGCGAGGAAAGCACGGGTCTGCCGGCCGCCCGCGAACACGGTGATCGGCTGGCCAGAGAGCGCCTGCTGCACGAAGGTCGGCATGACGAAGCCGCCGGCCTTGCTCTGCCGCGAGCCCGTGACGTTGAACGGACGGATGACGAGGCCCTTGAGCCCGCGGTGGCGGCTGTTCAGGGTCATGGCCTCGGTGAGCGCCTTGCCGATCGCGTACTCGACGCGGGTGCTGTAGGGCACAGGCACGATCAGGTCGTCGCTTTCGGCGAGCCGGCCGCTCCTGCCGTAGACCTCGGCCGAGCTGAAGACGACGAGCGGCCGGCCGGCCTCGAGGCAGGCCTCGATCACGCGATGGGTGGCATTCACGATCTCGAAGCCGAGACGGCCGGTATATTTCAGGATGCTGGCCGGGCCGACGTGCGAGGCGGCGTGGATCACGAGGTCGAAGGCCGCGAGGTCCGCCCCCTGCTCGAGATAGTCCTCGATGCTGATCGTGTGGATCGCGACCTCGGGCATGCCCCGATACCAGCTGCCGTCGGTCACGGCCTGAACCATGGAGTCGACCAGGGTCACGGCATGGCCAGCGGCAAGGAACGCATCGGCGACATGGGTGCCGATGAAGCCTAGCCCGCCGGTGATCAGAACATGCCGACGCCGGCTTCGCGGTCTGATCGGTTCGATGGTCATTCTGACACCCTTCTCTTCAATATGTCTCGGGCGCTGCGTGCAAGGCGGGGAGCATCCATCTCGACACCGGGCCGCACCGAGCCGGGAGCAGCCTCAGCGTGATTTATGGTGCCACCATCTGAACTCCTGATTATATCTAAACCAGAAATTACAGATCGTCCATATACGCAGAATTTTCCCGTCCGCTTCCAGAGAGATTAACGCAAAGGGCAGGATGTCTGTAGAGGTAAATTGCCGTTACGGTAGAAGAGCGTGCAGCTCGTCGAACCGGTCGAGCACGTACGTGGCGCCGGCCGCGACCAGCTCCTCGGCCGGATGATTGCCCCAGCTCACCCCTACCGGCACGGCTGCCGCCGCGCGCGCCATCAGGATGTCGAAGCTGGTGTCGCCCACGAGCATGGTCTCGTGCGGACTGCTGCCGGTCTCGGCCATGGCGGCCTCGAGCATGGCGGGATGGGGCTTGCTCGGATGCAGGTCGGCCGTCTGCAGGGTGACGAAGCAGCGCTCGAGCCCGTGCCGCTCGAGCACGGCGCGCAGGCCCCGCATCGCCTTGCCGGTTGCGATCCCGAGCAGGAGATCGCGCTCGAGGAGCGCTTCGAGCAGCTCACGGGCGCCGGGGAACAGTGGCTCGTGAAAATCCGGCCGGGCGCGGTGTTCGAGGAACGCGGCCCGATAATGCTCAGCCAGCCGCGCACCCAAGATCGGATCGGGCTCGGCCAGAAGGGCCGTCATGGCCTCCAGGAGCGAGAGGCCGACGATCCGGCGCACCGCCTCGGCCGGCGGCGGGATCAGGCCCTCCGCCCGGAACGCGGCTTGAGCGCAGGCGACGATCGTGGCTTGGCTGTCCACGAGCGTGCCGTCGCAGTCGAACACGATCAGACGCACGATGGTGTGAGTCTCCTTCGATGGAGGGCTCCTTTTCCGAGCCGCAATGTTTCAGTATCAAAGTATTGGCCGACGAGGCACCCTGCCTGCGTCACCGGCGTCGGATCTCGATGATGGCACGGTCACGATGCTCGGCAACATGTTCGACCACATCGCCCGCCGCAACGGCCGCGGCGACAATCCCTCGCGTCTGCTCGAGGCATGGATGCCCAACCCGCCGCTCGAGCTGCTCGACAGCCTTGCCTATGGGCCACGCCCGCGCCAACGGCTAGACCTTTATCTGCCACACGACCCGCGCGCGCGGCGTCGCCTCGTGGTCTTCCTCTATGGCGGCGGCTGGGACGCAGGTGCCAGGCGGACCTACCGCTTCATCGCCCACATGATGGTCGCCTGCGGCTTCGCGGTGGCAGTGCCGGACTATCGCCTGTTTCCGGAGGCGCGCTTCCCGGACTTCCTCGAGGACACGGCCTCGGCGCTGGGCTGGCTCTACCGCAACGCACTGGACTTCGGCGTCGACAGCAGCCGGATGACCCTGATCGGCCACTCGGCCGGCGCCTACAATGCGGTCGTGGCGGCGCTCGATCCCGCCTATCTCGAGCGGGCCGGAGTCCCGCCGTCGGCGCTGCGCGGTGTGGTGGGCCTGGCCGGACCTTACGCTTTCAATCCGCTCGACTACGAGGAGACGCGGGAGATCTTCGCCACCGCCCGCCACGACCCGACCCGGGTCCAGCCCGTCCGTCTGGTCCGCCGGCACGTCCCGCCCATGCTCCTGGCGCACGGCATGCGCGATCAGCGGGTCCTGCCGATCAACAGCCTGAAGCTGGCCGAGGCCCTGCGCGAGACCGGCAACGAGGCCACCGCCAAACTCTACCCACGGCACGGCCATGTCGGCATCCTGCTCGCCATGGCCAACCCGTTCCGCCGCGTGTTCCGGGTGTTGAGCGACACCGTGGCCTTCCTCGACCGGGTACTGGGCCGGCCGGGCTGAACGGCGCCAAGCTTCGCTTCTTGCCGCGTGCGGACACGTGGCTAAGATTGGTGCCGCCGGCTTCTCGACCGCGGCTTCCCTCAACCCTGGCCCGCCGACCTCCATGCTGCGCCGCCTGCTCCGCGATCCCGTGACCCTGTTCGGGCTCGCCGTGATCCTCGCGACCGTGCTCGCGGCGCTCCTGGCCCCGCAGCTCGCTCCCTACTCGCCCGACGAGCAGTTCTTCGACGGCCTGTCGCTCGAAGGAGCCCCTCTGCCGCCGAGCGAGCGCTTCTGGCTCGGCACCGACCTTCTGGGCCGCGACCTGCTCTCGCGGCTGATCTGGGGCTCGCGCACCTCGCTTCTGATCGGCGTGGTCGCGAACGGCTTCGCCGTGCTCCTGGGGACGCTCCTGGGCGTCGCCGCCGGCTACGCGCGCGGCTGGCTCGGAGCCGTCATCATGCGCTTCACCGACCTCATGATGGCATTCCCCGCCCTTCTCCTCGCGATAGCGCTCGCTGCCATCTTCCGGCCCTCTTTATGGATCGTGGCGCTGGTGATCGCGATGGTGAACTGGGTGCAGATCGCGCGCATCGTCTACACCGAGACCAGCTCGCTCGTGGAGCGCGAGTTCATCGAGGCGAGCCGCGCCATCGGCGCCGGGCCATTGCGCATCCTCCTCAGCCACGTCCTGCCGCATCTCGTCCCCACCATGCTGGTCTGGGGCACCCTGGGCATCGCCACGACCGTGCTGCTCGAGGCCACCCTCTCCTTCCTCGGCGTGGGCGTGCGGCCACCGACACCTTCCTGGGGCAACATCATCTTCGAGAACCAGACCTGGCTCACGACGGCACCCTGGCTCGTCGTCTTTCCCGGTGCCGCGATCCTGCTGCTCGCCCTTGCCTTCAACCTCGTGGGCGACGCGCTCCGGGATGCGCTCGACCCCACCCAGCGGGGCCGTGACTGATGGCGACCTACCTCGCCCGCCGCCTGGGCCAGGCCCTCTTCATCCTGCTCGGCATCACGCTCGTCACCTATCTTCTTCTCTTCCTCCTGCCGGCCGACCCCGTGCGGCAGATCGCGGGCCGGAGCGCCACGCCCGAGGTGGTCGAGAGCATCCGCCGCCAGCTCGGGCTCGACCTGCCGCTCTGGCAGCAGTACCTGCGCTATCTCGGCCGGCTGCTCACGGGCGACCTCGGCCGCTCCTACGCCCAGAAGACCGAGGTGACGACGCTGATCCTCTCCCGCCTGCCGGCGACGCTCCAGCTCATGGCAGGGGCGATCGCGGTCGAGCTCCTGATCGGCCTGCCCCTGGGGGTCCTCGCCGCCGCCAAGCGCGGCCGGCCCGTGGACCGGGCGCTGATGGTGGCCTCGCTCACCGCCGTCTCGGCCCCGCAGTTCGTGGTCGGCATCCTCCTGCTCTACGTCTTCGCCGTGCAGCTCGGCTGGTTTCCGATCGGCGGCTACGGCAGCTTCTCGCACCTCGTCCTGCCGGCGCTGACGCTGGGGCTCCTGGGCGGCGGCTGGTACGCGCGCATGACCCGCTCGGCCATGCTCGACGTGCTGCGCCAGGACTACATCACCACCGCGCGCGCGAAGGGAGCGGGCAGCGCGCGCATCCTCCTCGTCCACGCGTTCAGGAACGCGGCGCTGCCGATCATCGCCATGATCGGGCTCGACATCGGCATCTTCATGAGCGGCGCCGTGGTCGTGGAATCGGTGTTCGGCTGGCCCGGCATCGGTCAGCTCGTCTGGCAGGCGATCCAGCTCGTGGACATTCCGGTGATCGTGGGTGTGACGGCCGTGGCCGCCTGCTTCATCGTGCTCGGCAACCTCATGGCCGACATCGCGGCCCCGTTCGTGGACCCGCGCATCAAGCGGCGATGAGGCCGCTCAGACAGCCGTCAGCCGTTCCCTCACCCAATCGGCGAGGGCCTCCTCGCTCAGATCCCCTGCAGCCAGGGCCGAGAAGGTCACGACGCAGTCGGCATCCTCGGCCTCGAGCCGATGGCCGTTGAGCTCCGGGAACAGCTCCAGGACCACGAGCGCCACCCGCTTGTTGCCGTCGACGAAAGGGTGGTTGCGCGTGATCCCATAGGCGTAGGCCGCCGCCAAGGCTGCGAGATCCACCTCGGGCTCGTAGGCGGCGAGATGCTGCGGCCGGGCGAGCGCCGATTCGAGCAGGCCCAGGTCGCGCACGCCGGCAGCCCCGCCATGCTCGGCGATCTGCTCGTCGTGGATCGCGAGCACCACCGCCTGCGCGACCCAGACCGGGTGCATGAGCGCCTACTTCGCGAGCTCGCGCAGCGCGTTGCGGCGCCGCTTCATGATCGCGCGCGCCTTCTCCATCTGCTCCTCGAACCCGGGATCATAGGGCGTGATCCGATAGCCGTCGGCGGCCTCGGTCAGATAGACCACGTCGCCCTTCCCCACCTTCAGGCGGTTGACGGCCTCCTTGGGCAGCACGAGACCGAGCGAGTTGCCGATCTGGGCGATCTTGAGTGCGAGCATGGTGGCATCGTCCCGTTATGACAGATGTTATAATATGGCCGACCGGGGCGGCTGGCAAGGCGCCTGTCGACCGGTCTCGCGGGCTGCGCTATCAGAAGGGCAAGAGGCACGGGAGGCACGAGATGGCACGAGGGCTGCTCGCGGGCACGGCGCTGACGCTGACACTCGCGTTCACGGCTGCGGCTTCGGCCGAGACGATCAAGCAGGGCGGGCAGATGGTCGTCACCTACAAGGACGACGTCAGCACGCTCGATCCGGCGATCGGCTACGACTGGCAGAACTGGTCGATCATCAAGAGCCTGTTCGACGGGCTCATGGACTACAAGCCCGGCACCACCGAGCTCGTCCCCGACCTCGCCGAGGGCTTCGACATCGCCCCCGACGGCAGGACCTACACCTTCCATCTGCGGGACGGGGTGAAGTTCCACAACGGCCGCGCACTCACCGCCGAGGACATCAAGTACTCGATCGAGCGCGTGCGCGATCCCGCGACCCAGAGCCCGGGTGCCGGCTTCTTCGGCTCGATCGAGAGCATCGAGGTTCCGGATCCGCGCACCATCGTCTTCAAGCTCTCGCGGCCCGACGCGACCTTCCTCCACGTCATGGCGATCAACTTCAGCTTCGCCGTGCCCAGGGAGGAGGTCGAGAAGTACGGCGCCGACTTCGGCAAGCATCCCGTCGGCACCGGCGCCTTCAGGCTCGAGGAGTGGACGCTGGGCCAGCGCCTCGTGCTCGCGCGCAACCCCGCTCACTGGAAGGCCGGCAAGCCGCATCTGGATCGGATCGTGTTCGAGATCGGCCAGGAGCCCTTGGTGGCACTCCTGCGCCTCCAGCGCGGCGAGGTCGACATCCTGGGTGACGGCATTCCGCCGGCCAAGTTCCTCGAGGTCAGGAACAGCCCGGAGTGGGGTGACAACATCGTCGAGGGCGGCCAGCTTCATACCGGCTACGTGACGATGAACGTCAACGTGCCGCCCTTCGACAAGAAGGAGGTGCGCCAGGCGGTCAACCACGCCATCAACAAGGAGCGCATCGTCCGGATCATCAACGGCCGCGCCAAGCCCGCGAACCAGCCGCTGCCGCCCTCGATGCCGGGCTACGCCGAGGACTACCAAGGCTACGCCTACGATCCGGCGAAGGCCAAGTCGCTGCTCCAGGCGGCGGGTCTCGGCAACGGCTTCTCGACCGTGCTCTATGCCAACAACACCGACCCGAACCCGCGCATCGCGCAGGCGATCCAGCAGGATCTGGCCGCGATCGGGATCAAGGCCGAGCTCAGGACCCTGGCCCAGGCCAACGTGATCGCGGCCGGCGGGGAGAAGACGGGTGCGCCCATGATCTGGTCGGGCGGCATGGCCTGGATCGCCGACTTCCCCGATCCCTCCAACTTCTACGGGCCGATCCTGGGCTGCGCGGGTGCGGTGCCCGGCGGCTGGAACTGGTCCTGGTACTGCAACGAGGCGCTCGACAGGAAGGCGGCCGAGGCGGATGCCATCACCGATCCGGCACGGGCGGGGGAGCGCCTGGCGCTCTGGCGCGAGATCTTCCTCGATATCATGGCCGATGCGCCCTGGGCGCCGGTGTTCAACGAACAGCGCTTCACCATGAAATCCGACCGGATCGGCGGGCCCGACGCGATCTTCGTCGACCCCGTCCACATCCCGGTCCATTACGACGAGGTCTGGGCCAAGGATGCGCAGTAGCCACACGATCCACCGGCACCACCACCATTTCGGCTGGGACAACGCCAACACCCCGGCCCTCGTGATCGCACCGGGCGATACGGTCGAGTTCGAGACGGTCGACAGCTCGGGTGCCCAGCTCAACCCCGGCTCCGGCCTGGACGACCTCGCCCGGCTCGATTTCGGCAAGGTCAATCCCGTGACCGGTCCCATCCACGTGGACGGAGCCGAGCCCGGCGATGCCTTGAAGGTGACGATCCACGCGTTCCAGCCCTCGGGCTGGGGCTGGACCGCCAACATTCCGGGCTTCGGCCTTCTGGCCGACCAGTTCCAGGAGCCGGCGCTCCACATCTGGAAGTACGACCCGTCGAGCCTCGCCCCCGCCGTCTATGGGCCCGGCGGGCGCGTGCCGCTCAAGCCCTTCGCCGGTACCATCGGCCTCGCTCCCGCCGAGCCCGGCCTCCACAGCATCGTCCCGCCGCGCGCCTGTGGCGGCAACATGGACGTGCGCGACCTCGCCGCCGGCACCGAGCTCTACCTGCCCGTGCAGGTGAAGGGTGCCCTGTTCTCGATCGGCGACACGCACGCGGCGCAGGGCGACGGCGAGGTCTGTGGCACAGCGATCGAGAGCCCGATGTCGGTGGTGCTCTCCTTCGAGCTCGTGAAGGGCGCCAACCTCGGGATGCCACGCTTCACCACGCCGGGGCCGGTGAGCCGCCATCTCGACGGCGAGGGCTACGAGGTGACGACCGGCATCGGCCCCGATCTCATGCAGGCCGCGCGCGCCGCGGTGAGCGGGATGATCGACCTCCTGAGCGGCCGCTTCGGCATGAAGCCGGTCGAGGCCTACATGCTGTGCAGCGTGTGCGCCGACCTTCGGATCAGCGAGATCGTGGACGTGCCCAACTGGGTGGTCTCGCTCTACTTTCCCCGGATCGTGCTGCGATGATGACGGGCGGGCCGCTCACGGCCCGTCTCCCCTTCCCGCCGCCCGAGGCCGCGACGGCGCTGCTCGAAATTGAAGGACTCGAGGTCGCGTTCCGGGGCGAGGCAGGCGAGGTGCGGGTGGTGGAGGAGGTGGATCTCCGTCTCGCCCCCGGCCGGATTCTGGGCCTCGTCGGCGAGTCCGGCTGCGGCAAGAGCATTACCGCGCGCGCCATCATGCGCCTTCTGCCGGAGCCACCCGCGCGGGTGAACGCCAGGACGCTGCGGTTCGATGGCACCGAGCTCCTGCGCCTGCCCGAGCGCCGGATGCGGAATGTGCGCGGCAATCAGATCGCCATGATCTTCCAGGAGCCGATGACCTCGCTCAACCCGACCTGGCCCGTGGGCTACCAGATCGAGGAAAGCCTCAAGCTCCACACCGATCTCGGCTCAAGGGCGCGCAAGGAGCGCGTGCAGGAGCTCCTGCGCCGGGTCGGGATCGGCGCTCCCGAGCGCCGGGCGGCGCAGTACCCGCATCAGCTCTCGGGGGGCTTGCGCCAGCGCGTCATGATCGCGATGGCGCTCGCCTGCGCGCCCAGGCTCCTGATCGCCGACGAGCCCACGACCGCGCTCGACGTCACCGTCCAGGCGCAGATCCTGGAGCTGATGGCGAGCTTGCGCGACGAGCTCGGGACGGCGATCCTCCTCATCACCCACGATCTCGGCGTCGTCGCCGAGTTCTGCGACGAGGTGGCGGTGATGTATGCCGGCCGGATCGTCGAGCAGGCGCCGGTCGGCACCCTGTTCGCGCGGCCGTCCCACCCCTACACGGCGGGCCTTCTCGCCGCCATGCCCAGGCTCGATGCCGGCCGCGGCCGTCTGCCGACCATCCCGGGCAGCGTGCCGCCGCCGGGCCGGCGGCCCACGGGCTGCCCCTTCCATCCGCGCTGCCCCCGCGCTCTCGAACGCTGCCGGGCGGCGATGCCGCCCTTGGCACCCGTGGCGGGCCACGACGTCGCCTGCTGGAATCCCGTGTCGTGACCGGTCAGCCGCTCCTGCTCGTCGAGAACCTGGTCACGAGCTTCCCGCTCGAGGGCGGCGGACGCATCCATGCCGTGAACGGCGTCGATCTCGGCCTGCAGCGCGGCGAGACGCTCGGCATCGTCGGCGAATCGGGCTGCGGCAAGTCCACGCTCGTCCGCTCGATCCTGCGGCTGGTCGAGCCCGCCTCGGGCCGGGTACGATTCGAGGGCGAGGATCTCTTGGGCCTGTCGAAGCCGGCGCTGCGCCGCCGCCGGCGCGACATGCAGCTCGTCTTCCAGGACCCCATGGCCTCGCTCGATCCGCGCTTCACGGTGGGCCGGAGCCTGGCCGAGCCTCTGGTCGTCCACGGGCTCGGCAACCGGGCGGAGCGCCAGGCACGGGTGGCCGAGCTGCTCGAGACCGTGGGCCTCGATCCAGGGGCCGCGAGCCGCTACCCGCACGAGTTCTCGGGCGGCCAGCGCCAGCGGATCGGCATAGCACGGGCGATAGCGCTCGCCCCGAAGCTGGTCGTCCTCGACGAGCCGGTCTCGGCCCTCGACGTCTCGATCCAGTCGCAGGTCCTGAATCTCCTCATGGACCTCAAGGAGCGGCTCGGGCTCTCCTACCTCTTCATCTCGCACGACCTCGGCGTGGTCCATGCGATCAGCGACCGGGTGGCCGTGATGTATCTCGGCCGGATCGTCGAGACCGCCTCGGCCGAGCGTCTCTTCACCGATCCGGCGCATCCCTACACCGAAGCGCTCCTCGCCGCCGTGCCGCAGCCGGACCCGGCCAGGCGCCGCCGCCGGGCGCCGCTCGAGGGCGAGCCGCCGAGCCCGGAGCGCCCGCCTTCGGGCTGCCCGTTTCACCCGCGCTGCCCGAAGGCGATGGCCGTCTGCCGCGCGGTCGTGCCCGAGCCACGCCAGCTCTCGGCCGGGCACGAGGTGCGCTGCCACCTCTACGGCTGATGGCGCTGCCTAATCCGGCCACTCGTCGAGGCTCGCCCCCGGCAGCTCCGGAACGCCGAGGCCGAGCCACCGCAGCGCCTCCCGGAAGGAGGCCGGGGGCTCGGCAGTGAGGCGCAAGGGGCGGCCCTTGGGCTGCGGCAGCTCGAGCTCGCGGGCGTGGAGCATCAGGCCCTTGGGAGCGCCCGTGGGGTGCGCCGCCTTGCCGCCGTACTTGCCGTCGCCCAGGATCGGCGTGCCGATGGCGGCGCAATGAACGCGAAGCTGGTGGGTGCGGCCGGTGAGCGGCATGAGGCCGACCCAGGCCGCGACCTTGCCGGCGCGCGCCAGCACCATGAAGCGGGTGCGGGCGTTGCGCGCCTCCGGCGCGTCCTCCTCGTCGCGGACGACGGTGCGCATCTTCTCCTGGCCCACCGGCCCGGCCTTGACCAGCGGCACGTCGATCAGGCCGTGGTTGCGTTCGGGGCCCTTGAGGACGATGGCCCAGTAGAGCTTGCGCACCTTGTGCTGCTGGAAGGCGAAGGTGAGCTCGCGCGCGGCTTCTGCCGAGCGCGCCACCACGAGGAGCCCCGAGGTGTCGCGGTCGAGCCGGTGCACGAGGCGCGGCCGCTCGCCCTTCCTGGCGAAGGCAGCGAGCAGGCCGTCGATGTGGCGTGTGGTGCCGCTGCCGCCCTGGACGGCGAGGCCCGCGGGCTTGTTGAAGGCGATGAGCCGCTCGTCCTCGTACATGACGAGGCTCCTGATGAAGGCCGCATCCTCCGCCCGGAGCGGACGATGGGCGGGCTTCTCCGGTGCTGCCGGCGCCTTCGCCGCCTCGTCGAGCGGCGGTACCCGGACGATCTGGCCGTGCGCGAGCCGGGCATTGGCCTCGACCCGCTTGCCGTCGAGTCGGAACTGGCCGGTGCGGCAGAGCTTCTGGAGCTGGCCGAAGCTCAGGCCCGGGAAATGGGCCTTGGCCCAGCGATCGAAGCGCCAGCCCTCCTCCTCCGGGCGGACCTCGAGATGGGTGACGGCACTCATCGGCCGGCCTCGCGCTTCTCCCGCAAGGCCGCGAGCCGTTCGCCGCGCGCCTTCAGCTCGGCCTCGAAGCCCTCCGCCGTGGGCACGTAGTAGTGCTCGCGCGCCATGGCCTCGGGGAAATAGTTCTGGCCGGAGAACCGGTCGGGCGCGTCGTGGTCGTAGGCGTAGCCTTCTCCGTAGCCGAGCTGCTTCATCAATCCGGTCGGGGCGTTGAGGATGTGCATGGGTGGCGGCAGCGAGCCCCGCTCCCTGGCCGAGCGCATGGCCGCCTTGAAGGCGACATAGCCCGCGTTCGACTTGGGCGCCAGCGCCAGGTAGATCGCGACCTGCGCCAGCGCCAGCTCGCCCTCGGGCGAGCCGAGCTGCTCGAAGGTCTCGGCGGCGGCGCGGGCGAGGACGAGGGCTTGCGGATCGGCGAGGCCGATATCCTCGATCGCCATGCGCACGAGCCGGCGTGCGAGATAGCGCGGGTCCTCGCCGCCCTGGAGCATGCGGGCGAGCCAGTAGAGGGCGGCGTCGGGGTCGGAGCCGCGGATGGATTTGTGAAGGGCGCTGATCAGGTTGTAGTGCGCCTCCTGCGCCTTGTCGTAGACCGGCAGGCGGCGCTGGAGGAGATCGGCGAGGGCGGCGGGGTCGAGGACCGGCTCGGGCGGCAGGTCGGCGATGGTCTCGACCAGGTTCAGAAGATAGCGCCCGTCGCCGTCGGCGAGCTCGGCGAGGCGCCGGCGCGCGGCCGCATCGAGCGGGAGCGCATGGCCGAGCGCTGCTTCGGCGCGCTCCAGGAGGGTGAGGAGCGCCGTCTCGGGCAGGCGGTCGAGCACCAGCACGTGGCAGCGCGAGACGAGGGCCGGGGTGAGCGCAAAGGAGGGATTCTCGGTGGTGGCGCCGATCAGCGTCACCGTGCCGTCCTCGACCTCGTGCAGGAGCCCGTCCTGCTGGGTGCGGTTGAAGCGGTGGATCTCGTCGATGAACAGGATCGGCCGCCGCCCGCGTGCGCGGTATTTGCGCGCCTCCTCGAAGCTTTTGCGCAGATCCGCCACGCCCGCCATGACCGCGGAGAGCGCCAGGAGCGGCTCGCCCACCTCTTTCGCGAGCAGCCGGGCGAGCGTGGTCTTGCCGCAGCCGGGCGGGCCCCAGAGGATGAGGGAGGCGAGCCGACGCCGCTGCAGCATCCGCGAGAGCGGCGCTTCGGGCTTCAGGAGCTGGTCCTGACCGACGAGGTCGGCGAGGGTGCGAGGCCGGAGCCGGTCGGCCAACGGCCGGTCACCCGGCTCGCGCGCGGCGGGCGGGGGCGGGCCGGATTCGAGGTCGGTGAAGAGGTCGCTCATGGACGAAGCTTAGCAGGGCGCAAGGGCCGGCGTCCCGAAATCGTTCGTGCAGGCAGGCCCTGCGCCGGCACGTGGAGCGTTGTTTCTCCCGGCCGGTGCGGTCGCTGAGCCAGCCGGAAACCAGGCGGGCGGCACTGGGAGCGCATCCTGCATTCGAGCACAGGCCGACTGCCCGTCGACGGATCGCCCCCGCAGAGCCGATTTCCCTTGCCTCCACGCCGGATCGGGCGACACTCCGCTCGCATCGCACGCCCAGGGAGGAGCCCCATGCCCACGTCCCACACCGGTCAATGCTTCTGCGGCGCCGTCGAGATCCGCGTCACCGGCGAGCCCCAGCTCATGGGCTACTGCCACTGCCGTTCGTGCCGGTCCTGGTCGGGCGGCCCGGTCAACGCGTTCACGCTCTGGTCGCCCGAGGCGGTTCGGGTGGTCAAGGGTGCGGAGCACATCGCCACCTTCCAGAAGACCCCGCTCAGCCAGCGCCAGTATTGCCGCGTCTGCGGCGGCCACCTGATGACGGCCCATCCCCCGCTGAACCTGGTCGACGTCTTCGCCGCCACCCTGCCCGACCTTCCCTTCGCCCCGCAGCTCCACGTCAACTATGCCGAGACCGTCCTGCCGATGCGCGACGGCCTGCCCAAGTTCAAGGATTTTCCGGCCGAGGCCGGCGGCTCGGGCGAGATGGTCCCGGAATAGGGGCAGGTCCCTGCCACCGGAAGGGCCGGTGCCGCCCGATCCGCCGGCCCTCGCGCCTCGCCGGCCGAGCTGCGCCCGGCACCCGTTCATCCGCGCGGCCGCCCCGACCTGGGCCGCGACGCGAACGAGGCGGGCGAGCTGGCCTCGTCCGCCGCCTGTGCGGCCTCCGATAGGTGCCCGCCGATCGAGCGAGCAGCACAGCGCCATCTTCGAAGGCGGGATACCCTCTGCTGCGCGGGATACCCGCCATGCCGCTCCTCCTGCCGGCTCCTGTCCGGCTGCCGGGGCTCTGTCACCTCGTCCTGGCGCTGATGCGCGCTGCCTGGCTTCTGCCCGGGACGGCGCCGTGGCCGGACCGCGCGAGACGGTGGCGGCCGTGCCCGGGGAGCGGACGGAGGTGCCGGCCGAGGCGCTCGAGAGCTATTGACGGCGGCGCGCCGGCTGCCGACTGTCCACCATCCTTCACCGCCGAGGCTCGACCATGAGACGTTTCCGTGCGCTGGCCGCTCTGCTCGCCCTGGGTTGCGGGATCGTTCCCGCCGCTGCCGAGGAGGTCGGCAGCTTCACGAACGACTGGACCGGCAACGGCATCGTGGTCGAGGCGATCGCCGACCCCAAGGTCGACGGTGTCACCTGCCACATCAGCCATTTCGAGCGCGGCTTCATCGACAAGCTGACCAAGGGCAACTGGTTCGAGGACCCGTCCAACGCCTCGATCGCCTGCCGCCAGACCGGCCCGATCACGATCCGCGACATCGACCGCAGCAAGTCGGGCGAGGAGGTATTCAGCCAGCGGCTCAGCCTCGTGTTCAAGTCGCTGGCCGTGCGCCGGATCTACGACAAGGCCAACAACACGCTGATCTACGTCGTCTACAGCCGGCAGGTCACCGAAGGCTCGGCCAAGATGGGGATCAGCACCGTCGCCCTCTACAATCAGCAGGTCAGCGGCTTGTAGCGACCGGCCCGAGGACGCACGATGCTGTGCGCTCCACCCTGCGCCGCTTGCCACCGGCCGCGCACCGCCTATGCTCGAGCGGTCGGAAAAGGGAGCGACCATGCGCAGGATCAGGGTCATCGGGATGGCCGGCCTCCTTGCCCTCCTCGCCGGGCATGCGACGGAGGCGGCCAATCCCGGCAAGCTCGACACCACGGCCGATCTGCTCGCCTTCTGCGAGGGATCGGGCGATGCCGGCGATCCGACCGGGGCGGACCTCGCCTTCTGCAACGGCTTCATCGCCGGCACCGGGTTGTTCTATCTCGAGCTCGTCCGTGCCGACGCGATCAAACCGCTCGCCTGCAAGGAGCCGACACCGCCGCTGAACGAGATCCGCAGCGCTTTCGTGCGCTGGGCCAAGGCCAACCCGCAGCAGTTGAGCGCGAAACCCGTCGACGGCTTCTGGCAGGCCATGGCCGCAACCTATCCCTGCTCCAGGTAGGAGCGAGGCCAATGGCGGAGAACGGGGACATGCGAAGTCTACGCGGCGCGGCGGTGGCGTTACTGCTGCCGCTTCTCGCGGCCGCCTGCTCGGTCAACCGGCAGACGGGAGAGCGCACGCTCACCGGCGCCATCGTGGGTGCAGCGGGCGGGGCGGCAGTGGGCCTGCTCCACGGCGACTTCCTGAGCAGCGCCGTCACCGGCGCAGTCGCCGGCGGCACCGGCGGCTTCGTCTACGACCAGCTCAAGAAGCGCTGACGATCGCTCGCTCGGCTCGCGGGTAGCGCGTGCAGCCGAGGCTCACGGCCGCCGCAGCAGCACATGCGCCAGGAGCTGGAGCGGTGCTGTCGCCGGGCGGGTCAGGCCGGCGGCCCGGATGGGATCGCAATCCAGCCGGCGGATCCGCACGGCGTATCCTGCCGCCAGCGTCGCCGGCAGGAACGCCGCCATCACGGCACGCGTCGGCCGACCGGCCCGTGCCCGACCCGCCGTCAGCAGCGCCTCCACGCGCTCCAGCACGGCGCCGATCGCACCAGCCAGCGGCTGTGCCGTGCTCGCC
The DNA here is from genome assembly GCF_037908215.1 of Benzoatithermus flavus. Classification (NCBI taxonomy): domain Bacteria; kingdom Pseudomonadati; phylum Pseudomonadota; class Alphaproteobacteria; order Geminicoccales; family Geminicoccaceae; genus Benzoatithermus; species Benzoatithermus flavus. The sequence continues at coordinate 51,660 of NZ_JBBLZC010000029.1, forward strand.
TCGTCCACGGCTGCGGCTGGACGCAGCAGGCCTGCCGGCAGCGACTGGCGCCGGTGCCGCATCCCGTGCGCCACCGCACGGGCGATGCCGACGAGCCCGAAGGCGGTGCCGATCGCCGTCGCGGCCTCTGCCTCGGCGGGCGCATTGCCGCCCAGCGCCCGATAGATGATCGCCTGCAGCGCTCCGCTGGTCGCCGCCACGTAGCGCTCGAGCGCCGGCAGATCCTCGGCGACCACCTCGTCGAGTTCCCGCTCGCGCGCGTCGATCAGCGCCTGCAGCGCGGGTCCGGCGACCCAGCCCTCGCGGAAGGCCTGCGCCAGCGCCAGCACCACCGGATGCCGCCGCGGCCCCTCGCCCTGGTCGATTTCGGCGAGAGCATCCCGCCACCACTGGTAGCGGATGTAGCCGGCCATCGGCTGACTCACCACGTCCGGCACCCGTGCCAGCTCGTGATGGAGCAGCACGAGCGCGAGCACGGCATCGCGCCGCTCGGCCGGCGCGAACAGCGCGCACAGATACCGATCCGGGTCGTGCCGGCGCGCCTCGGCGGCGAGGTAGAACGAGCGTTCGTGAGGCTGCACGCGGAGCGATCCCTGTCGATGCCGGACGGAGGCCAGATAGCACACCGGGCGACGTCGGCTGGGTTTGGTTGCGGGGGCAGGATTTGAACCTGCGACCTTCAGGTTATGAGCCTGACGAGCTACCGGGCTGCTCCACCCCGC
>NZ_JBBLZC010000002.1:0-321868 GCF_037908215.1 Benzoatithermus flavus
GGTCGGCGGCGCGCACCAGCTCGTCTTCGAGCGGGGCCGTGGCCCAGGGCGAGGTCGAGACGCAATGATGGAGCTGCTGGGTGTCAGCGGGTGCCACCCGCGCCGCCATCGGCGCGACGCTCGTGCGCTCGCCGGGCAGGATCAGGCCCTCGCGGTAGAACGGCGCCCAGTGCCGCGGCACCTTGCGCCGCAACCGCGCGAGGAACGGCTCCCGCCAGCGTTCCAGCTCCCGCTCCCAACGCTCCGCCAGTGCCCCAGCCATCGCGCTCCCCCATCGTGAGCACCGCCAGGGCGATGACACTCGGCCAGCCGGAACGTGGCAGGGTAGTGCTAGAGCACCTGCTCTTCCATCGTCGGGAGCATGATCCGTTCCCCCTTGCATCCCGCTTTCATCGGCCGGGACTATGCGCATGCCGAGGCCGCCTCCGGCCGCCGCGGCCCATTGCGCTGCCATGTGGCAGGATTAAGCTCCGCCCGAGGTGCCTGCCCGCGAAAGCCCGACCATGACCACGCTTCTTCCGCCGCGCGAAGGCTACGATTCCTGGGCCGCGACCTACGACACGCAGGAGAACGCCACGCGCGATCTCGACGCCGCCGTACTGCGGCTGACCGACCTGCCGCTCGACGGTGCCTCCGTGATCGAGCTCGGCGCCGGCACGGGCAAGAACACGGCCTGGCTAGCGACCCGGACGGCGAGCGTGCTCGCGCTCGATCTCTCGCCCGGCATGCTGACGCGCGCCCGCGAGCGGGTGCCGGCAGCGCATGTCCGCTTCTTGCTCCACGACATCACCCGGCCTTGGCCCGTGGGCGACTGCTCGGCCGACCTCGTCGTCGGCAACCTCGTCCTCGAGCACGTGGCCGACCTGCGCCCGGTCATGACCGAGGCGGCGCGCGCGCTGCGGCCGGGCGGGCTCCTCTTCCTCGGCGAGCTCCATCCGTACCGTCAGCTCCTGGGCGCTCGGGCCCGCTTCCAGGCCGGGGACGCGCTCGCCCTGATCGAGGCCCACCGGCATGGCGTCTCCGACTACGTCAACACCGCGCTCGCCGCCGGCTTCGATCTCGTCCGCCTCGGCGAATGGCAGGAGAGCCCGACCGGCCCCGTGCCCGCCACCGACCGGCCGCGACTGCTCACGGCCCTGTTCCGACGCCGCTGAGCGGACCCGCCGGCGGGACGCGGCACGCCCGCCGGCATGCCGCACCGCTCGAGGTGCCTCGACAGCGTACCCGATGCATCTTCCCGCCGCGGGCATACGTGCCATCGTGCCGCATCGTCGAGCGTATCCGGGGCAGGAGGGGCCTGCAGCCCGTGCCGCGCTGGCACGTCGTGCGTCGCGAGAGAGCCCGGAATGGAAGTTCCGGGTTTTGTTTGCCGGCTCGCCTTGCCCTGCCGTCAGGGGCATCTCGGCACCGGAGCGGCGCGGACAGGCTCGCTCCTCCATCCATCAGCGGCCGGGTGGCACGTCCACGCGCCGTCAGGACTCTTACGAGCAGCGCGCCCGCGAGCTGGCGATCGCAGCGGGTCTGGATCCGGACGCGCGCCGAGAAGCCCGGCAGCCCGCACGGCCAGCCGGTCTGGTGCACGTTCCGCGACGCCGCCCGGCGGTCGCTCCTGGTCGAGCGGGCGCGTGCCGCCGAAGCGGCCGTACAGCCGCAGCCCGATGGCCTGCCGCCGCCGGCCCGAGGTGCTGGACCACCGCGCCGGCACGATCCGCGTGCTCCACACGCTCCGCCCTTTCGCCGTCGCCATGGCGGGTCCGGGCGAGTTCGACCCGTTCGAGGACCGAGCCGCGCCGCCGGGCGCGCTCTCATCCGGCGGGCGGAACCTGGAACACGTCGAGCGTCGTGCGGCCGCTTGCGAGCTCCCGCTCCCACGCCTCCTCCGCCGCCACCCGCGCCAGCGCCGCGCCGAGCCGCGCCTCGGCCGCCGCGCGCGGGATCACGACGAGGCCGTCGTCGTCGCCGATGACGAGGTCGTGCGGTGCGACGCGCGTGCCCGCGAACGCGATCACGTCGTTGACCGTGCCCCGGTCCATCGAGGAGGGCCCGCGCGGTGTGATGTGCCGGGTGAAGACGACGAAATCCTGCCACCGTGCCAGCCGTCCCGTGTCGCGGACAGCCCCGTTGACCACGACACCGGCGATGCCCTTGCGCCGCGCCGCACCGCTCAAAAGCTCGCCGATCACGGCCGGATTGGGGCGCCCGCCCGCCTCGATCAGGATCACGTCCCCCGGCCCGGCGACGGCGATCGCGTGATGGACCGCTCCGTAGTCCGTGCCCTCGCAGAGGGCCGTCACGATGCTGCCGACGAGCCTGCCGCCGGGCGGCAACGGCCGCAGCGGCCGGATGGCCGGATCGACGAGGGTGAGCCCCTCGAGCACGTCGGCCGCGATGCTCGCCGGCACCTGCGCCCACTGCTCGACGAGCTCGCGCGGCAGAGGGAACGTGGTCGGTCGATGAACCTTGGTCGGCATGGGCACTCCCGCTGCGATGGGAAAGGCAGCCGAGGTCGGCTGTCCTCGGTGGTCGAAGGGTGGGCTCGACGGTATCGGATCCAGCCGACCCGCGACAACCCGCGCCGAGGTCGGTAGCATGCCCATCGGCAGGGATGCGCCGCGCTCGGCTTTCGGTACGGGCGAACGTGGTCACCGTGTGCGTCGCCGGCTGTCGTAGCGGCAGCGCGGCCGGCCACCGCAGGGCGGGCAGTGCCGGTGGAGGATCTCGAGCACCTGCTCGTGATCCGGCGACGGCCGCGGCGCCATCCTGGCCATCACCGATCTCCCCCGAGCTGCCGCCTGGAAATGGCTCGCCAGCCGGCCCTGCCGAGCTGAAAAAAACGGGCCCGGAAAGGTCGTCCCCTTCCGGGCCTCAATTGGCCGCGCCGACCGGACGGTCGGACTGCGGCGCTCGGGCCAAACTACGACACGGCACGACGGCCGATGACCCATGGCTGTCCGTGCCGACGTGCCGTGCCTGCGAAAGCGGCAGGACTGCGTTCGGGGTCGCCACGGGGTGGGGTGATGGCCGGCCGCGCGCTCGCCCGGACATCAGCAAGTCACGTGCCAGCCCAGACGGGATGGTAGGCTGGGCCATCGGCGGCTCATGCGCGCAGCTCTGCCTATGCTGTGAGCAATTGCCTTCGTTTTGGGCTGTGCTATCGCCGTCGCCCGGCGTCGTGATAGGAGCGGGAGTCCCAGATGAGCCGAGCGAGCGAGCAGCAGCACGATCTGATCGTCGTCGGGGGCGGGCTGACCGGCTTGGCGCTGGCCGACGCCGTGGCGGGGGCGGGCTATCGGGTCCTCGTCGTCGAGCGCTCACCGCTGGCCGATCTGGTCGCAGCCCCTTACGACGGCCGCTCGACGGCGATCGCGCTGGGTGCGCGCCGCTTCCTCGCTGCCATCGGGGTCTGGCCCTTCATGGCGGACGAGGCCGAGCCGATCCACGACATCGTGGTCCGCGAGGGCTTCTCCCCGATCGAGGTCCATTACGATCACCGGGAGGTCGGGGACGAGCCCTTGGGCTTCATCGTCGAGAACCGGGCGATCCGCAAGGCGCTGCTCGGGCGGGCGCGCGCGCTGCCGAGCCTCGTGATCGCGGCCCCGGTGCAGGTGGCGGAGCTCGAGCTCGGCGACACCAAGGTGCGCATCCTTCTGGAGGATGGGACCAGCGCCACCGCCCCGCTCGTCGCCTTGTGCGAGGGGCGACTCTCGACCACCCGCGAGAAGGTCGGCATCGCCGCGAGGCGGTGGGCTTACGGCCAGACCGGCATCGTCTGCACGATCCGGCACGAGAAGCCGCATCACGGGCTCGCGGTCGAGCGCTTCTTTCCCGACGGGCCGTTCGCGCGTCTGCCGATGACCGGGAACCGGTCCTCGATCGTCTGGGCGCTCGAGGAGGAGGCTGCCAAGATCGTGATGGCGCTGGACGACGTGGCGTTTCTGGGCGAGATCGCCGAGCGGTTCGGCGACGATCTCGGCGCTCTCGCGCTCGAGGGACCGCGCTGGGCCTATCCGCTCGTGCTGGTGCTGGCCGAGCGCTACACGGGCAAGCGCCTCGTGCTGGTCGGCGATGCCGCGCGCGGCATCCATCCGATCGCGGGCCAGGGCTGGAACCTGGCGCTGCGCGACGTGGCGGCGGTGGCCGAGATCTTGGTCGACCGGCTGAGGCTCGGGCTCGACCCCGGCGACGAGCTTTCGCTCGAGCGCTACGCCGCCTGGCGGCGGTTCGACGGCTTGGCCCTGGTCGCGGTCACGGACGGGATCAACCGTCTGTTCGCGAACGACATCTTTCCGATCCGGCTCGCGCGCGAGGCGGGCCTCGCGATCGTCGAGCGCATCCCGCCCATGAAGCGGTTCTTCATGCGCCACGCCATGGGGCTGATCGGCGATCTGCCGCGCACCATGCGCGGCGAGGCGCTCTGAAGATGCAGGACACGCGAAGGGCGCGCCCGCTCTGGCAGACACGCCCCCATGACCGCGGGAAGGACGGTGCCGGACTCAGGCCACGGTCTCGCCGTGGAGCGCCAGATCGAGGCCCTCGCGCTCGCTGTCCTTGTCGACACGCAGGCCCATCAGGAGGTCGAGAGCCTTGAGGAGCACGAACGAGGCCACGGCGCACCAGCCGATGGTCCAGGCGATGCCCTTGAGCTGGATCCAGACCTGGAGGGGGTTGCCGTCGATCAGGCCCTTCACGGCGCTGCCGCCGACCTCGGAGGTGGCGAAGACGCCGGTGAGGAGCGCCCCGAGGATGCCGCCGACACCGTGGACACCGAACACGTCGAGCGAGTCGTCGTAGCCCATCATGTGCTTGAGGCCGGTCGCACCCCAGTAGCAGACGATGCCGGCGAGGAGGCCGATGACGAGAGCGCCGTTCGGCAGCACGAAGCCCGAGGCCGGGGTGATGGCGACGAGGCCGGCGACCGCACCCGAGGCGATGCCCAGCACCGAAGGCTTGCCCTTCATGACCCACTCGGCCAGCATCCACGACACGGCGGCAGCGGCGGCGGCGATGTGGGTCACGGCCATGGCCATGCCGGCGCGGCCGTCCGAGGCCACGGCCGAACCGGCGTTGAAGCCGAACCAGCCGACCCACAGGAGCGAGGCGCCCATGACGGTGAGGGTCAGGTTGTGGGGCGCCATCGGCTCGCTGCCGAAGCCGATCCGCTTGCCCAGGATGAGGCAGGCCACGAGCCCGGCAATGCCGGCGTTGATGTGGACCACCGTGCCACCCGCGTAGTCGAGCACGCCCTCGCCGAACAGGAAGCCGTTGGGCGACCAGACCCAGTGCGCGATCGGGGCGTAGACCACGACCGACCACAAGGTCATGAACAGGACCATCGGCCCGAACTTCATCCGGTCGACGAAGGCGCCCACGATGAGCGCCGGCGTGATCGCGGCGAAGGTCATTTGGAACATCATAAAGACCGATTCCGGGATCACCCCGGAGAACACCGGCGTGCCGGCGGTCACGGTCTGGAGGCTCACCGGTCGGCTGTCGAGGGAGAGACCGCGCAGGAGCAGGCGGCCCAGATCGCCGATCCAGGGGCTGCCGTCGGTGAAGGCAAGGCTGTAGCCGGCCACAACCCAGACCAGCGAGACCACGGCGGTGGTGGCAAACACCTGCATCAGCACGGAGAGCACGTTCTTCTTGCGGACCATGCCGCCATAGAAGAGCGCCAGCCCCGGGATGGACATCATCAGCACGAGAGCGGTCGCCGTGATCATCCAGGCGGTATGACCGGGATCGATCGCCGGCGGCGCTGCCGGAGCGTCGGCCGCCTGCTGGGCCAGAGCGGCGCCCGCCGTCGAGAGGAGCAGGAGCGAGGGCAGCACGAAGGCCTGATGGAACGTTCTCGTCATTCGCATGCGTCAGTCCCGCAGCTAGGAACCAGCGTGGCCCCGGTGGACCGGGGTGCCGCGGGTCGGAGAAGGCATGAGCCCGTGGCACCCCGGTCCCAGGCGGAGGACGACCATGCAGGCTGCCTGCGCCGGACCGGGTTGCCCAGAAATGAAGCAAGTTCGGTGCCAGTCCGGAGTGCTGCCTAATGAATGGGCAGACGGCCAGGCGTCAGTGGGAGCCTTCTTCGCTCCCACTGACGGAAGGCGGCGCTACGCCGCTTGGGTCGTCATCGTCTCCTCGGCCGCCATGCGCTGCTCGAAGGCATGGATGTAGTCGCGGGTCAGCGGAACGGCGTCGCGGGAGCGGGCGAGCTGGATCTGGAACACCATGCCGTCCTGCTCGCGGAAGAACACTTCGCAGGCTGCGAGATAGAATTCCCACATCCGGCAGAAGCGCTCGTCATAGAGCGCCTTGGCCTTGTCGCGCGAGGCCAGGAAGCGCTGGCGCCAGGCGCGCAGCGTCTCGGCGTAGTGCAGGCGCAGGATCTCGACGTCGGTGACCCACAAGCCTGCACGCTCGATCGCCGGCAGCACCTCGCTGAGCGCCGGCAGATGGCCGCCGGGGAAGATGTACTTGCGGATGAAGGGATGGGTGTACCAGGGTCCGTGCGCCCGCCCGATCGCGTGCAGCACCGCCACTCCGTCGGGCTTCAGCAGATCCCGCACCTTGCGGAAGAAAGTGCCGTAGTGGTTGACGCCGACGTGCTCGAACATGCCAACGGACACGATGCGGTCGAAGCTGCCCGTGGTGGCGCGATAGTCCTCGAGCCTGAAGCGCACCCGTTCGGCGAGGCCGGCGGCTGCCGCGCGCGCGTTGCTCTCCTTGAGCTGCTCCTCGGAGAGCGTGAGGCCGGTCACGTCGCAGCCGGCGATCCTGGCGAGATAGAGTCCGAGCCCGCCCCAGCCCGAGCCGATGTCGAGCACGCGCTGTCCCGGCCGCAGCAGCAGCTTCGCCGCCAGATGCCGCTTCTTGGCGTGCTGCGCCTCCTCGAGCGTCATCCCGGGGCTCGCGAAGTAGGCACAGGAATACTGGCGGTCGCTGTCCAGGAACAGGCGATAGAGCTCGCCCGAAAGGTCGTAGTGGTGCGCCACGTTGCGGCGTGCGCGGCCGGCGGGGTTCCACTGATGCAGCCGGCGGCCGATCCAGCCGGCCACCCGTCGCGGCAGCGGGACACCGTTGCCCGCTGCCGCGAACATCTGGCGGGCGCCGAGCTCGAGCAGGTCGTAGATCGAGCCCTGCTCGATCACGACCCGTCCGTCCATGTAGGCCTCGCCCAGAACGAGGCCGGGGTCCTCGAGGACCTTCCAGCCCAGGCTGGCATCCTTCAGGCGCACGACGAGAGGGGCGCGCTCGTGACCCGGCGCATGATGCGCGCGACCCTCGCTGTCGATCACCACCACCCCGCCATCGCGCACCAAGCGCTCGAGAATCCAGTGCTGCAGCATCGTCCGGGACACTTCTCGTTATCTGGTCCAGCCGACCGCACTCCTCGGCGATCGGACCCTACATACAGCCGCCTGCGACGGTTTGTCCGTGCGCATCATGCCAAGCAGCCATGCGCGAGCCCAGAGGCGCACGATGCATCGAGATGCTGGCGTTACCGGAAAGGCACGGACAGGGGCGTGCTCACGTCACCCAGGCGACCCGGAGCAGGTTCGTGGCGCCCGGCGTGCCGAAGGGCAGGCCGGCGGTGATCACGATGCTCTCGCCCGGATCGGCGAACCCCTCCTCGCGGGCGAAATGGCGCGCCTTCGCCACCATGTCGTCGAGATCCAGCGCGTCCGTGGTGTGGACGGGGTGCACGCCCCAGGCCAGCGCCAGCTTGCGCGCCGTCACCATGCGGGTGATCAGGCCCAGGATCGGCCGGTCCGGCCGCTCGCGCGACGCGCGCAGCGCCGTGGCGCCCGAGGTGGTGTAGGTGACGATCACCGCCGCCTGCAGCGTGTGCGCGACCTGCTCGGCGGCGAGGGTGATGGCATCGGCGCTCGTGCGCTCGGCGCGGGCCTGGAAGGCATCGACGTAGGAGCGGTAGAGCTCGTCGCGCTCCACGCTCGCGATGATCCGGTCCATGATCGCCACTGCCTCGACCGGGTACTCGCCGGCAGCGCTCTCGGCCGAGAGCATCACGGCGTCCGCCCCGTCATAGACCGCGGTCGCCACGTCCGAGGCCTCGGCCCGGGTCGGGGCGGGCGAGTGGATCATGCTCTCGAGCATCTGGGTCGCGACCACCACGGGCTTGCCGAGCTCCCGGCACTTCCGGATGATCCGTTTCTGTAGGCCCGGCACCAGCTCCGGCGGCAGCTCGACGCCGAGATCGCCGCGCGCCACCATGACCGCGTCCGATAGCTCGATGATCTCGTCGAGCCGCTCGATCGCCGAGGGCTTCTCGATCTTGGCGAGGATCGAGGCGCGGCCGGCGACGAGCTTCCTCGCCTCGGCGATGTCCTCGGGCCGCTGCACGAACGAGAGCGCCACCCAGTCGAAGCCGAGCTCGATGCCGAAGCTGAGATCGGCGCGGTCCTTCTCGGTCATGGCCGAGATCGGCAGGACCGCGTTCGGCACGTTGACCCCCTTGCGGTCGGACAGGCCGCCACCCGTGACCACGACGGTCTCGGCGAAATCCGCTCCGCAGCGCTCGACGCGAAGCCGGATCCGGCCGTCGTCGAGAAGGAGCTCCTGCCCTGCCTCGAGCACGGCGAAGATCTCGGGATGGGGCAGGCTCACGCGGTTCCGGTCGCCCGGCGCCGGATCGAGGTCGAGCCGGAAGCGCTCGCCTCGCCCGAGCGCGATCCGGCCTTCGGCGAAGCGGCCAACCCGGAGCTTCGGGCCCTGCAGGTCCATGATGGTGCCGATCGGCCGGCCACGCTCGGCCTCGACCTCCCGCACCATGGCGAAGCGCACCGCATGGTCCTCGTGGCTGCCGTGGCTGAAGTTGAAGCGGAACACGTCCGCCCCGGCGTCGGCGAGCTCGCGGAGCCGCTCCTTGGTCGAGCTGGCCGGCCCCAGCGTCGCGACGATCTTGGCGCAGCGATTGCGTCGCATGCGTCCTCCCCTCTTTCCCACGCCCGGTCGATACCGCTCCTAGCCGGTTGCGGTTCGCTCCGATACCCCAGATGGCTCGCCCGGTTCCAGCACGAAGGTGCCGTGAGAGCCTTGCGCTTCGGTTGTTCCGCGGCAACCTCCCCGCTAACCTCGCCGGATCGGGCACGAGGGAAGTGAGCGGATGCAGAGCCTCTTCAAGATCGCCGCGGTCCTGATGGCTGTCTGCCTCGCCGGCGGGGCCTGGGCGCGCGATCTCGTCATCGGTATCAGCCAGTTCCCTTCGAACTTCCACCCCAGCATCGATTCCATGCTGGCGAAGAGCTACGTGCTCGGCCTCACGCAGCGGCCCTTCACCGTGTTCGACCGGCGCTGGGAGCTGGTCTGCATGCTGTGCACGGAACTCCCGACCTTCGAGAACGGCAAGGCGGTGGCGGAGGAGGCGCCAGGCGGCAAGCGCGGGGTGGCGCTGACCTACACGATTCGCCCGGACGCGCGCTGGGGCGACGGCACCCCGGTCACGACCAGGGACGTGCTGTTCACCTGGGAGGTCGGGCGGCACCCGAAGAGCGGCGTCGGCAACGCCGAGATGTACCGGCGCATGTGGAAGCTCGACATCGTCGACGAGCGGACCTTCGTGATTCACGACGAGAAGCTGGGCTTCAACTACAACGCCATCAACGACTTTCGCGTGCTGCCCGAGCACCTCGAGCGGAAAGTCTTCGCGGCCGATCCCGAGACCTACCGCAACCGTACGCTCTTCGACACCGATCCGACCAATCCGGGGCTCGCCTTCGGCCCCTACCGGATCGCGCGCGTGGTGCCGGGCAGTCAGATCGTGCTCGAGCGCAATCCCACCTGGTGGGGTGCCGTACCCGTGTTCGAGCGGATCGTGATCAAGGCGATCGAGAACACGACGGCACTCGAGGCCAACCTGCTCTCGGGCGAGATCGACATGATCGAGGGCTCGGCCGGTCTCTCGCTCGACCAGGCGCTGGCTTTCGAGCGTCGCCACGGCGACCGCTTCCGGGTCTTCTACAAGCCCGGTCTCGTCTACGAGCATCTCGACGTCATGCTCGACAACCCGGCGCTCGCCGACAGGCGGGTGCGCCAGGCGCTTCTCTACGGCCTCGACCGGGAGGCCATGAGCCGGAAGCTGTTCGCCGGCCGCCAGCCCGTGGCCGATACGTTCGTCCATCCCCTGGACTGGATCCACACCGACGAGGTGCGCCGCTACGTTCACGATCCGGCGCAGGCCGCGGCCCTTCTCGATGCGGCCGGATGGAAGCCGGGCCAGGGCGGCCTGCGCCGCAACGCGGCGGGCGAGCCCCTGCGGCTCGAGCTCATGACCACGGCCGGCAACCGCTCGCGCGAGCTGGTGGAGCAGGTGCTGCAGAGCCAGTGGCGTCAGCTCGGCATCGAAGTCGCGATCAAGAACGAGCCGCCGCGGGTCTTCTTCGGCGAGACCGTGAGCAAGCGGAAGTTCGGGAGCCTCGCCCTCTTCGCCTGGATCAGCTCGCCCGAGAACCCGCCGCGCTCGACCCTTCATTCGCAGGAGATCCCGAGCGAGGCGAACGGCTGGTCGGGCCAGAACTATGCGGGCTTCAGGAACGCACGGATGGACGAGCTGATCGACGCGATCGAAGGCGAGCTCGACCGGGACAAGCGCAAGGCGCTCTGGCACGAGCTGCAGCGGCTCTATGCCGAGGAGCTGCCGGCCCTGCCGCTGTTCTTCCAGGCGGAAGCCCATATCTGGCCCAGGTGGCTCTCGGGCATCGAGCCCACCGGCCACATGGCGCCCGTGACCTCATGGGTCGAGAACTGGCGCGATGCGCGCCCCTGAAGCAGCATCCCGCTGTGCCGCCACCGCATTCCCGGAGAGCCGCCCGTGCCAGCATCCCGCCGCAATGGCAGCCACGCCGTCTGCCAGATCTGCGGGCAGCACCCCAAGAACGTCCCGCTGTTTCCCGCCGGCTTGATCCGCCCGAAGCTGGCCGAGCAGATCGCGAAGGAGGTGCCGGGCTGGACGGGCGAGGGCTTCATCTGCCTCGACGACCTCAACCGGTTCCGCGCCCGCTACGTCGAGAGCATGCTCGAGCAGAGCATGGGCGAGATCGCCGCTCTCGAGGATTCGGTGGTCCACCGCATCGCTCGCCACGAGACGCTCGCGACCGATGTCGACGCCAGCTTCGACCGCGCGCTGACCCTGGGCGAGCGGGTGGCCGACCGGGTGGCGGACTTCGGTGGCAGTTGGACCTTCATCCTGATCTTCGCCCTCGTGATCGTCTGCTGGATGGGGCTCAACAGCTCCCTCCTCGCCGGCCACGCTTTCGACCCTTATCCCTATATCCTGCTCAACCTCGTGCTCTCCTGCCTCGCCGCCGTGCAGGCGCCCGTGATCATGATGAGCCAGAACCGGCAGGAGGCGCGCGACCGGGCGCGGGCCAAGAACGACTATCTCGTCAATCTCAAGGCCGAGCTCGAGATCCGGCTTCTCCACGAGAAGCTGGACTATCTCCTGCGCCACCAATGGGAGCGCCTCATGGAGATCCAGGAAATCCAGGTCGAGCTGATGAACGAGATGGCGCAGCGCCGGCCGGGGGCACGATGAGGCGCAAGGCTGCCGTGCATCGGAACGGCTGATGCTCCGCTTCGTCGCCCGCCGTCTCGTCGAGAGCGCCATCGTGCTCCTCGCGGTCTCGTTCGTGGCCTATGCCCTGATCGGGCTCATGCCGGGCGACCCCATCGACCTCATGGCGCAGGCCGACCCGACGCTGACGGCGGCCGACGTGGCGCGGCTCAAGGCCTTGGCCGGGATCGACCGGCCGCTCCTCGAGCGCTGGGCGGGCTGGCTCGCGCGGGCGGTGCGGGGCGATTTCGGCTATTCCAGGCTCTATGCCGTGCCGGCCATCGAGGTACTGGGCCAGCGGCTCGTCAACACGCTTCTCCTGATGGGGACGAGCTTCGTCCTGGCGCTCGCGATCAGCCTGCCCGCCGGAGTCTGCGCCGCGGTCCGGCCGGGAAGCGTGCTCGATCGCCTCGTCAACCTCGTCGCGTTCGCCGGCTTCTCGATCCCGGCCTTCTGGCTCGGCCTGCTCCTCATCATCCTGTTCGCGGTCGAGCTAGGCCTGCTGCCGGCGGGCGGAACCCAGAGTGTCGACGGCGGCGGTCCCTTGGACCGCGCCCGCTACCTCGTCCTGCCGGTCATGACCCTGACCCTGCTCACCGCCGGCGTCCATGTCCGCTTCGTGCGCGCCGCCATGATCGAGACCCTGCGCGAGCCCTTCGTGCGCACCGCCCGCGCCATGGGGATCGGCCGGCAGCGGCTGCTCTGGCGCCATGCGCTGCGGCACGCCATGCTGCCCGTGGTCACCATGATGGCGCTCTCGTTCGGCGGCCTGTTCTCCGGCGCTCTCGTGGTCGAGACCACCTTCGCCTATCTCGGCGTCGGCAAGCTGATCTACGATGCCATCCTCGGCAACGACTTCAACCTCGCCCTCCTCGCCCTCCTGCTCGCGACCGTGGTGACGCTTCTGAGTAACCTCGCGGCCGACCTCGCCTATGTCTGGCTCGACCCCAGGATCACCTATGATCGCTGACGTCGGTGTCCTCGGCCGGCGCCGCCGGCGCGAACCCTCGCTGCTCCTGGCGGCCCTGTTCCTGCTCCTGCTGCTCCTGGCAGCTCTCCTCGCGCCCTGGCTCCAGGCCCGGCTCGGGCTCGACCCCAACGCGGTCGATCTCCTGGCGCGGCTCGAGCCGCCGAGTGCGGTTCACCTCCTGGGCACGGACGAGCTCGGCCGCGACGTGCTCCTGCGCCTTCTCCACGGCGGGCGCGTGTCGCTCGCGGTAGGCTTAGGTGGAGCGCTGCTAGCGGCCGTTCTCGGCACCATCGTCGGCCTCGTCGCCGGCTATGCCGGCGGTGCCGTCGACGCCTTTCTGATGCGGCTGACCGATGCCGTAATAGCACTCCCGCTCCTGCCGCTCCTGATCGTGCTGGCGGCAGTCGATCCCGGCAAGCTCGGCCTTGCCGGGATCGACGGCTCGGGCGAGCTCGCGGGCGTGCTCAGGATCGTCGTCATCGTCGCCCTGTTCGGCTGGACCACGACGGCACGGCTCGTCCGGGCGAGCGTCCTGACTTTACGCACCCGCGAGTTCGTCCTGGCGGCGCGGGCGCTGGGTGGCGGGCCCCGGCATATCCTCCGCCGCCACATCCTGCCCAATGCCGCCGCACCGCTCCTCGTCGCCACCACGCTCTCGATCGGCAACGTGATCCTGGCCGAATCGGTCCTGAGCTTCCTCGGGCTCGGCATCCAGCCGCCCCTGCCGAGCTGGGGCAACATGCTCACCGGGGCGCAGGCGCTCGTGTTCGAAGCCCCCCGGCTTGCCTTGTGGCCCGGATTGCTGATCTTCACGACGGTGCTCGCGTTCAATCTCCTGGGCGACGGCCTGCAGACCATGCTCGCCCGAGGACGCGGCTGAGGGAGGGTCCGCCGATGAAGGCTGCATTCTGCTATGTCACCTGCCCGAGCAAGGAGGAGGCGCTCGACATTGCGCGCACCCTGATGGAGGAGCGTCTCATCGCCTGCGCCAACGTCCTGCCGGACATGATGGCGATCTATCGCTGGCAGGGAGCGGTGCACGAGGCGAGCGAGGTCGTCTTGATCCTGAAGACCAGCCCTTCCCTCGCCGAGCGCGTGAGCGAGCGCGTGCAAGCGCTGCACAGCTACGAGTGCCCGTGCGTCGCCGTCCTGCCGGTGACGGCCGGCAATCTCGCCTATCTCGACTGGATAGCCGCCGAAACCGCTGGGGAGTCCTCAACGTTAGATAGTTGATCGGCGGTCGGCCTAGTGTTTTAGTTGAGATCGCTGCCCGCCCGAGATACTGTGGGAGCCTTGCCATGAAAGCCATGCGCGGAACGCGCCGCTGGACGGTGGCCGACTATCACAGGATGGCCGAGGCCGGCATTCTCGACGAGGACGATCGCGTGGAGCTGCTCGACGGGGAGATCTTCGACATGAGCCCGATCGGCAGCGTCCATGCTGCCAGGGTCGGCAGGATCGCCGATCGGCCCGCTCAGCGCTGCGGCGATCGTGCGCTCGTGCGACGGCAGAACCCGATCCTGCTCGACGATCACAGCGAGCCCGAGCCGGACATCGCCGTGGTCCTGCCGCGCAGCGACTATTACCTGCTCGAGCATCCGAAGCCTGCGGACGTCCTGCTGCTGATCGAGATCGCGGACAGCTCGGCCCGAAGCGATCGCGCGAAGAAGCTGCCGCTCTATGCCGCGGCCGGTATCCCCGAGGTCTGGCTCGTCGACCTCTCGGGGGATCGGGTCGAGATCTGCCGCGACCCCGCAGAGGGGCGATACGCGACGGTGCGCGACCTGGGGCGCGGGACGGAGGTGGCGCCCTTGGCCCTGCCGGACGTGCGGCTGGAGATCGTCGACCTGCTGCCGCCACCGGGCATGCGGCCTTAGGAGGGGCGGATGCCTGCGATGGCCCGCTTCGGTAACCGATGACAGCCGCTGCCCGCGCGCTGCAGCGAGCCGGTCGGATCGGGCGCGGCCTGCTCGATCTCCTGCTGCCGCCCCGCTGCCTCGCCTGCGGGATCGAGACTACAGGTGCTGCCAGCCTGTGCCCGCCCTGCTGGAGCGGCCTGCACCTCCTGGCCCCGCCCTGGTGCCGGGTCTGCGGCTGTCCGCTGCCGCACGCCTTCGCCGAGGCGCCGCTCTGCGGTGCTTGCGCCGAGACGCCGCCGCCTTTCGATCGGGCGCGCGCGGCCCTGCGCTATGACGAGCACAGCAGCCGGATCGTGCTCGGCTTCAAGCGGGGCGGGCGGCTCGAGGGGCTGCCGCTGTTCGCGCGCTGGATGGCGCAGGCGGGCGAGGAGCTGCTGGCCGAGGCCGACCTGATCCTGCCCGTGCCGCTGCATCGCTGGCGCCTGCTCGCGCGTGGCTTCAACCAATCGGCTCTCCTGGCGCGGCACGTGGCACGTCTCACCGGCCGGACTTGGTCGCCCTTCCTTCTGGAGCGGCACCGCGCCACGGCTTCGCAGCAGGGCCTCGGGGCCGAAGCGCGGCGGGAGAACATCACGGCCGCCTCGTTCCGGTTGCGCCGGCCGGAGCGGGTCGAGGGGGCGAGGATCGTGCTGGTCGATGACGTGCTGACGACGGGAGCCACGCTCGGTGCGTGCGCCACCGTCCTGCGCCGAGGCGGTGCGGCACGTGTCGACGCACTGGTGCTGGCACGGGTGGCAAAGGGCGGGACGGTCCCTATATGATGGTCGTGCAACCGCGGCGTGACAGCGGTGCCCCTCGGACCTCAAGTGCGGCTGCGCGATGGCGACCGTCGAGATCTACACCACTCCGTTGTGTCCTTACTGCGTGCGGGCGAAGCGCCTGCTCGAGAAGAAGGGCGTCGATTTCATCGAGATCGATCTCTGGCAGGAGCCGGGACGGCGCGAGGAGATGGTCCGGCGCGCGGCCGGCCGGCGCACCGTGCCGCAGATCTTCATCAATGGTCAGGCCATGGGCGGCTCGGACGACCTGCACGCGCTCGATGCAGCAGGAAAGCTCGATCCGCTGCTGGCGCAGGATGGCGAGGGCGCTCGCCGGGGTTCGGCATGATCAGGTTCGCGCTCAACTGCGCTCGCGACCATGCCTTCGAAGGCTGGTTCAAGGACAGTGCCGCCTTCGACCGGCAGGCCGAGGAGGGGGCGATCACCTGCCCGGTCTGCGGCGATACCTCGGTGCGCAAGGCCGTGATGGCGCCCGCCGTCATTCGCTCGGGCGGCAGGCGCGAGCCGGCGCCGACACCGCCGTCGGCACCCGTGCCGGCACCGACCCCGGAGCAGGCCAGGGCCATGATGATGATGGCCATGCTCCGGCAGATCCGCGCCCATGTCGAGAAGAACTTCGACGATGTGGGCGAGCGCTTCCCGGAAGAAGCGCGCAAGATCCACTACGGCGAGGCCGAGGCGCGCGACATCTACGGCAAGGCCACGCTCGAGGAGGCCAAGGAGCTGATCGAGGAGGGCATCGCCGTCCTGCCGCTGCCCGACCTGCCCAAGCTCGATAGCTGAGCTCACACCGGCCGCTGGGCGGTCATCAGGTAGTTGACGCTGGGATCGCGCGACAGCCGGAAGCTGTCGGTGGCGCCATCGTAGGCGATCCCGGCGACGTGGACCGGGCGCAGACCCTGCGCCCGTAGATATTGCGCGAGCTCGGAGGGGCGGACGAAGCGCCGCCAGTCGTGGGTCCCGGGCGGCAGCCAGCGCAGGAGATATTCCGCGCCGACGATGGCCGTAAGGAAGCTCCAGGTGGTGCGGCTCACGGTCGAGAGGATCGCAAGCCCGCCGGGGCGGATCGCCTCGGCCAGGACGGCAACGAAGCCTTCCGGGTCGGGCACGTGCTCGATCACCTCGGACGCGACGACGAGATCGAAGCGGCGCCCATCCCGGACGACCTCCTCGAGCGTGGTGGCCTCGTAGGCGAGCTCGACACCGGTCTCGGCGGCGTGCCAGCGTGCGGTCGCGATGCTCTCGGGCAGAGGATCGATGCCGGTCACGGCCGCCCCCAGCCGGGCGAGCGGCTCGGCGAGGAGGCCGCCGCCGCAGCCGACGTCGAGTACGGAGAGGCCGTGAAGCGGGCGCGCCGTCCTCGGGCTGCGGCCGAGCTGTGCGCAGACGCGATCGCGGATATAGGCGATCCGGACCGGATTGAGCTTGTGGAGCGGCGCCATCGGACCTTTCGGGTCCCACCAGCTTCGCCCGAGCGCCTCGAACTTGGCGAGCTCGTCGCGGTCGAGGGAGTTGTCGACGCTCGCGGAAGCAGCGCTCGCCATTCTACGGTCTCCGGTCGGTTGAGGTGCCTTGCCGAGGCTGGGCCTTGTGATTAGAAGAGCGCGTCCTGTCCATCGAGCCGGCGGGCGTGGCCCGAACGACACGCTCCGCCGCAGCACGGAATGCGAGCTTCCTCCGTGACGCTGGTCGTGCAGAAGTATGGCGGCACCTCCGTCGCCGATCTAGACCGTATTCGCAACGTCGCGGCACGCATCAAGCGTCACGTGACCGCGGGCGAGAAGGTGGCCGTGGTGGTCTCGGCGATGGCCGGGACCACGAACCAGCTCGTGGGCTGGGTCCACGGGCTCGATGCCGCCGGCTATGATACCGCCGAATACGACCAGGTGGTGGCGAGCGGCGAGCAGGTGACCATCGGCCTCCTCGCGATCGCGCTCCAGACCATCGGCGTGCCGGCGCGATCGTTCCTGGGCTGGCAGGCCGGCATCAGGACGGATGCCGCCTACAGCAAGGCCCGCATCGTCGAGATCGACCCGAGGCCGGTGCTGGAGTGCCTCGATTCCGGCAAGGTGGCGGTGGTGGCGGGCTTTCAGGGCATCGGTCCCGAAGGCCGGGTGACCACGCTGGGCCGCGGCGGCTCCGACACCTCGGCCGTGGCGCTGGCCGCCGCGATCAAGGCGGAGCGCTGCGACATCTTCACCGATGTGGACGGGGTCTACACCACGGACCCGCGCATCGTCGCCAGGGCGAGGAAGCTCGAGCGCATCACCTACGAGGAGATGCTCGAGATGGCTTCGGTCGGGGCCAAGGTTCTGGAGACCCGCTCGGTGGCGCTCGCCATGCGCCATCACGTGCGGGTGCAGGTGCTCTCGAGCTTCGAGGACAAGCCGGGCACGCTGGTCGTCGATGAGGATGAGGTCGTGGAAAGCCAGATCGTCAGCGGGATCGCCTACAGCCGCAACGAGGCGCGGATCACCGTGCTCCGGGTCAAGGACCGGCCGGGCGTGGCGGCCGCCATCTTCGGGCCCTTGGCCGAGGCCAACATCAACGTCGACATGATCGTGCAGTCGGTCAGCCGCGACGGAGTCTACGCCAACCAGACCTTCACGGTGAGCAAGGCCGATCTGCCGCGGGCGCTCGCCGTCCTCGAGAAGGCGAAGGACGAGATCGGCTACGAGAGCATCCTCGCCGATTCGGACGTGGTGAAGATCTCGGTGATCGGGGTCGGCATGCGCAGCCATGCCGGCATCGCCCACAAGATGTTCGCCACGCTCGCCGCCAAGGGCATCAACATCCAGGCGATCTCGACCTCCGAGATCAAGGTGAGCGTGCTCATCGCCGAGGAGTATACCGAGCTGGCGCTACGCGCCCTACATACTGCCTACGGTCTCGACAAGGATTGAGCGCCATGGCGCCGGCACTGCCACGGCACGACCGCGTCGACCGGCTGTGGCAGCGCGGCCGGCGCTTTCTGGGCACCGAGCTCGCCATCATGGGCGGGGCGATGACCTGGGTCTCCGAGCGTCACCTCGTCTCCGCGATCAGCAACGAGGGCGGCTTCGGCGTCCTCGCCTGCGGCTCGATGGAACCCGCTCGGCTCGACGAGGAGATCGCCGCCACGGCGGTGCTCACCGACAGGCCGTTCGGCGTCAACCTCATCGTCATGCATCCGCAGCTCCTGGAGCTGGTCGAGGTCTGCCTCGACCGCAAGGTGGGGCACGTCGTGCTCGCGGGCGGGCTGCCGCCGCGCGATGCCATGCAGCGCCTGAAGGCGGGCGGTGCCAAGGTGATCTGCTTCGCGCCCGCTCTCCCCATCGCGAGAAAGCTGATCCGCGGCGGTGCCGATGCGCTCGTGATCGAGGGCATGGAGGCGGGCG
Source organism: Benzoatithermus flavus (assembly GCF_037908215.1). NCBI lineage: Bacteria > Pseudomonadati > Pseudomonadota > Alphaproteobacteria > Geminicoccales > Geminicoccaceae > Benzoatithermus > Benzoatithermus flavus. Next base: position 18,609 of record NZ_JBBLZC010000002.1, read on the forward strand.
GCCATATCGGTCCGGTCGCGACCTCCGTGCTGGCGCAAGAGATCCTCCCCCACGTCGACGAGGTGCCGGTGTTCGTGGCGGGCGGCATCGGCCACGGCGAGATGATCGCCGCCTATCTCCAGATGGGGGCCGCGGGCGTGCAGATGGGCACGGTGTTCGTCTGCGCGGAGGAATCCCGGGCGCACCCGGCCTTCAAGCAGGCCTTCATCCGGGCGTCCGCGCGCGACGCCGTCCCTTCGGTGCAGGTCGATCCCGAGTTCAAGGTGATCCCAGTGCGAGCCCTTGCCAATGCCGGCACGCGCCGCTTCACCGAGACCCAGATCGAGGTCATCGGCCGCTATCGCCGTGGCGAGCTCACCTACGAGGAGGCTTCGCTCGCCATCGAGCATTTCTGGGCAGGCGCGCTGCGCCGGGCCGTGGTCGATGGCGACGTCGAGAACGGCTCCCTGATGGCGGGCCAGAGTGTCGGCATGGTCAAGAAGATCCAGCCCGTGGCGGCGATCATGGCCGAGCTCGTCGGACAGGCCGAAGAGGCGCTGGCGCGGTGCTGTGGCGACCCGCCGCCAGCGGGCGCAGGCAGTTGATGTCGACCACGGGCGGGCGGGGCCTTCCCGACCACGCCGCGGAGGCCCGGCGCAGCATCGAGTTCTCGGCCTCGCGCCGGCTGCTCAAGCGGCTGGTCGAGGTGGTGGCCGAGCCGGTGACACCGCAGCAGCGGCTGGACCGGATCGTGCAACTCATCGCGGCCAACCTCGTGGCCGAGGTGTGCTCGGTCTATTTCAACCGGGCCGGCGACATCCTGGAGCTGTTCGCGACGGTGGGCCTGGCACCCGAGGCCGTGCACCGCACCCGGCTCGCCGTCGGCGAGGGCCTGGTCGGCACGATCGCGGCCCAGGGCAAGGTGATCAACACCGCCGACGCTCAGTCGCACCCCAACTTCGCCTACCGCCCCGAGACGCGGGAAGAGGTCTATCACTCGTTCCTGGGCGTGCCGATCCTGCGCGCCGGACGGGTGGTCGGCGTGCTCACGGTCCAGAACCGGGCCCGACGCGCCTATGCCGAGGACGAGATCGAGGCGATGCAGGTCATCGCCTCGCTGCTCGCCGAGATGTTCGGCTCGGGCGAGCTGATCGACCAGAGCAAGTATGCCGATCTGACCGTCGGGACCGCCGAGATGCGCCGGCTCGACGGGTTGCGGCTGGTCGAGGGCCTGGCGGTCGGGCGGGCCTGGCTGCACGAGCCCAGGGTCGAGGTGACCCGCCTGCTCGCCGACAGCCCGCAGGCCGAGATCGCCCGGCTCGAGGCCGCCATCACCGAGCTGCGCCAGTCGCTCGACGAGATGCTGGCCACGACCGATCTCGCCGGCGGCGAGCACCGCGAGGTGCTCGAGGCCTATATCATGTTCGCACACGATCTGGGCTGGCTCCGGCGGATCAAGGAGGCGATCGACACCGGTCTCTCGGCCGAGGCCGCCGTCCGCCGCGTGCAGGAGGAGACCCGTGTCCGCATCGGGCATGCGAGCGATCCCTATTTGCGTGAACGACTGATCGATCTCGACGATCTCGCCAACCGTCTTCTGCGCCATCTCGTCGGCAAGTCGCTCCGTCCCGACTCGACGCTGATGCCCGAGGACACGATCCTCGTTGCCCGCAATCTCGGTGCCGCCGATCTCCTCGAGTACGACCGCGCCAAGCTGCGCGGGGTGGTGCTCGAGGAGGGATCGAAGACCGCCCACGTCACCATCGTGGCGCGTGCGATCGGCATCCCGATGCTGGGCCGCGTCGACGGGGCGATGAGCATCATCGACCAGGGCAACATGCTGGCGCTGGACGGCGACAACGGCCAGCTTTTCGTCCGGCCGAACGACGAGATCCTGCAGTCGTTCCAGAGTGCCATGAGGACGCGCACCGAGCAGCGCGACCTCTACGAGCAGATCCGGGCGCTCCCTTCGGTGACGCAGGACGGCATTCCGATCTCGCTCTCGATCAACGCCGCGTTCCTCGTCGACTTCGCCGAGATGGAGAGGGTGGGGGCGGAGGGCTGCGGACTGTTCCGGACCGAGCTCGCCTTCATGACCCGGAGCCGGTTCCCCGACACGGACAGCCAGGCCGCGCACTACCGCGAGGTGCTCGATCAGGCGCACGGCCGGCCCGTCGTGTTCCGCACGCTCGACGTCGGCAGCGACAAGCACCTGCCCTACTGGCGGATGCCGCCCGAGGACAACCCCGCCATGGGCTGGCGCGCCATCCGCATGACGCTCGACCGGCCGACCGTGCTGCGCTCGCAGCTCAGAGCGCTCCTCAAGGCCGCGGCGGGACGCGTGCTTCACGTCATGTTCCCGATGATCGCGGAGGTTGCCGAGCTCGAGGCGGCGCGGCGGCTGCTCGACATGGAGATCGAGCGCGCCACCGCTCGGGGAGCCGAGCTGCCCGAGCGGATCGAGGTCGGCGCCATGCTCGAGGTGCCCTCGCTCTACTGGCAGCTCCCGGCGCTTCTGAAGCGCGTGGACTTCGTCTCGGTCGGCAGCAACGACCTGTTCCAGTTCCTGTTCGCCTGCGACCGCGGCAACCCGGCGCTCGTCGACCGCTACGACGTTCTGTCGCCTCCGGCTCTGAGCTTCTTTCGCGACCTGATCGAGCGCTGCCGCGCGGCGGGGGTGCGACTATCGGTCTGTGGCGAGATGGCGAGCCGCCCGCTCGAGGCTATGGCCTTGATCGGCCTGGGTTTACGCCACCTTTCGCTCGCGCCGAGCGAGGTCGGCCCGGTGAAAGCGATGTTGCGTAGCATCGACGTCGGCCGCCTCGAGCAGTATCTGCGGCGCCTCTTGGATCTGCCCGACCACAGCTTACGTGGAAGGTTGCAGGCCTACGCCCAGGATCACGGTGTGGTGTTGCCGATGAGTGTCTATCAGCCCTTCTGAAGGGGGCAACCCCAGGTCGAGATCGCGATCGGGTTTGGCGGGCAGGTGACATTTTGCTAAGGAAAGCACAGCCGGCCGGACCCGTTTTCCTGCTACGGTTTCAACAAGGTCCCACCTGATGTTCACTCTACGTGGCAGAACGCCTGTAGCGCAGCAGGGCCAGAACGACGAGGCGTTGAGGTCGATCGGTCAGGAGCTCTACCAGGCTCGCACCGCGCGTGGTGAGGACCTGTTCGACGTCGCCGCCTATCTCCGTATCCGGCCGGCCTACCTGACGGCCCTCGAGCAGGGAGACATCCGCGGCATTCCCGGCCGTCCCTACGCGATTGGCTTTCTGCGCAGCTACGGCGATTATCTCGGGCTCGACGGCAAGGCGCTGGTGGAGCGGCTCAAGGCCGCCGTCAGCGACGTGACCGCACCACCCGAGCTTAGCTACCGCGAGCCCCTGAGCGAGAGCCGGCGTCCCACCGCGGCGCTGGTCACGGCCTCGCTCATGCTGGCGACGGCCCTCTATGCCGGCTATCACGTGCTCTCCGTCGAGCGGTCGACGGCGCCGGAGCAGGTTGCGGAAGCGCCGGGCGAGCTCGGCGAGCTCGCCCGGAGCGTGCTCGCGAGCCGCGATCCGGGGCCGAGCGGGCCGGTCGAGCCTGCGACACCCGCCCCGACGGCGGGTGCCGCTGCGCCCGCACCTCCCACTTCGCAGGTGCCTGCGACGGCGGCTGCTTCTACCGTGCCGGCAGCGGTTGCCCAGGCCGAGCCGCCGGCGAGCCCGGTGAAGCCGAACGTCACGCCCGACGTGACGAGCGCCGTAGCAGCCGAGAGCAACACGGCAGGAGCGGGCGGCGCGCCGGTGCTGCTGGCAGCGCTCGATGCCGACCAGGCGCCGCCCGCAGCATCTGCCGTCGCCGGCCAGAGCCAGGACGGCCGGGTGGTGATCCTCGCCCACGAAAGCAGTTGGCTGCAGGTGCGAAGCGCCAGCCGCGACTATGTGCGGACGCGCACCCTGCAGGCGGGCGAGCGCTTCGCCCTGCCCGACCGCACCGATCTTGCCTTGTGGACCGGCAATGCCGGCGGGATCGAGATCCTGGTCGACGGGCAGAGCGTGGGCCGCCTCGGCGAGAGCGGCGCGGTGATCAAGAATCTGCCGCTCGCTCCCGACAGCCTGAAACAGCGAATGGCCGCGGCTGCGCGCTGAGCCGGCGAGAGCGCTTGCAGCAAAGGACCGGTCGGGCCATATCGCTGCCGACGGAACGCGGGCGGCCTCAGGATACGATTCGGGCATGGTGGCACTGACAGAGCGGCAACGGCACCGCACCCATGCGGTGCGCGTCGGCAAGGTGGTGGTCGGCGGCGGCGCGCCGGTGGTCGTCCAGTCCATGACCAACACCGACACGGCCGACATCGACGCCACCACCCGGCAGGTGCTGGAGCTGGCGCGGGCCGGCTCCGAGATCGTCCGGGTGACGGTCAACAACGACGCGGCGGCGCGCGCCGTCCCGTTCATCCGCGAGCGGCTCGACATTCTCGGCTGCGACGTGCCGCTCGTGGGCGACTTCCACTACAACGGCCACCGCCTTTTGAGCGAGCATCCCGATCTCGGCAAGGCGCTCGCCAAGTTCCGCATCAATCCCGGCAACGTGGGCTTCGGCGAGAAGCGCGACCGCCAGTTCGAGATGATGATCGAGGCGGCGCTGCGCTTCGATCGACCCGTGCGGATCGGCGTCAATTGGGGCAGCCTCGACCAGGATCTGGCGGCGCGCCTCATGGACCAGAACGCGGCCGCGCCCGATCCCAAGCCCGCCGACTTCGTCCTGCGCGAGGCGCTGGTGCGCTCGGCGCTGGACAGCGCCGCTTACGCCGAGCGGCTGGGGCTCGGGGCCGACCGCATCGTGATCTCGGTCAAGGTCAGCCGGGTGCAGGATCTGGTCGCGGTCTATCGCGAGCTCGCCCGCCGCTCCGCTTACGCGCTCCATGTCGGCCTGACCGAGGCCGGGATGGGCATCAAGGGCATCGCCGCCACCGCGGCCGGCCTCTCGCTCCTCCTGCAGGAGGGGATCGGCGACACGATCCGCGCCTCCTTGACCCCGCGCCCGAACGAGCCGCGTACCAACGAGGTCGTGCTCTGCCAGGAGGTACTGCAGGCGCTGGGCTTGCGCTCCTTCACGCCGCAGGTCGCCGCCTGCCCGGGCTGCGGCCGCACCACGAGCACCTTCTTCCAGGACTTGGCTGACCGCATCCAGACCTGGCTTCGGGAGCAGATGCCGGTCTGGCAGATCCGCTATCCCGGTGTCGAGACCATGAACGTCGCCGTCATGGGCTGCATCGTCAACGGCCCAGGCGAGAGCAAGCACGCCGATATCGGCATCAGCCTGCCCGGCACCGGCGAGAGCCCGGTGGCACCCGTCTTCATCGACGGCAGGAAGGCGCACACGCTGCGCGGCGAGCGGATCGCCGAGGAGTTTCAGGCCATCGTCGAGGCCTATGTCGAGCGTCGCTACGGCCGTGCGCCGGCCGACGCCTGACCCATGAGCCAGCATCAGGCGAGATCCATGAGCCAGCTTCGCCCGGCCCGCGGCACCCACGATCTTCTCGGCGAGGAGCTCCTGCGCCATCGCCACGTCGCCGCAACCGGCCGCGAGATCGCGCGCCGCTACGGGTACGGCGAGATCGCCACGCCGATCTTCGAGTTCACCGAGGTGTTCCAGCGCACGCTCGGCGAGACCTCGGACATCGTCACGAAGGAGATGTACACCTTCGAGGACCGCGGCGGCGACCGGCTCACGCTCAGACCCGAGAACACGGCGAGCGTCGTGCGCGCGGTGATCTCGGGCGGCCTCGCCCAGGAGCTGCCGCAGAAGTTCTTCTACTACGGCCCGATGTTCCGCTACGAGCGGCCGCAGAAGGGGCGCCTGCGTCAGTTCCACCAGATCGGCGTCGAGCTGATCGGCTCGTCCGAGCCCATGGCCGACGTCGAGGTGATAGCGCTCGGCGCCCACATCCTGGAGGCGCTCGGCGTTCTGCCGCAGACCGTGCTCGAGCTCAACACGCTGGGCGACCGCGAGAGCCGGCAGGCCTATCGCGAGGTGCTGGTGCGCTATCTCGAAGACCATAAAGACAGGCTCTCCAGGGACAGCCTCGCCCGGCTCGAGCGCAATCCCATGCGCATCCTCGACAGCAAAGACGAGGGCGATAGGGCCGTGGTGGCCGAAGCACCGCTCCTGCACGACTATCTGAACCAGGCGAGCCGGGACTTCTTCGCGCGCGTGCAGGAAGGCCTCGCGCAGCTCGGCGTCGCCTTCCAGCTCAGCCCCAGGCTCGTGCGCGGCCTCGACTACTACACCCACACCGCGTTCGAGTTCACGACGACGGCCCTGGGCGCTCAGGGTGCGGTCATGGCGGGCGGGCGCTACGACGGCCTCATGCGCGAGATGGGCGGCCCGGACGTGCCGGGTGTCGGCTGGGCCGCAGGCGTGGAGCGGCTCGCCATGCTGCTGCCCGAAGCGCCGGCACAGCCGCGCCCCGTCGCCATCGTGCCGATCGGTCCTGAGGCCGAGGCCGAGGCGTGGAGGCTCGCCGACAAGCTGCGCCGGGCCGGCATCGCGGTCGATCTCGCCTTCAAGGGCAAGCCAGGCCAGCGCATGAAGCGCGCGGACCGGATCGGTGCCCGCTTCGCCGTCTCGATCGGCAGCGACGAGCTCGCGCGCGGTGTGGTGAAGCTGCGCGATCTCGACAGCGGCGCGGAAGAGGAGCTGAGCCAGGAAGCGCTTCCCGCCCGGCTCGCCGGGTGAGGGCAGGGCGATGGCCGTCCCCGCGTTCGATGCGAAGCTCGATCAGATCCTCGCCCGCCACGACGAGCTGCAGGCCCTGCTCGCCGAGGCCTCGCCTGGCGTTTACGCCAAGCTCGCGAAGGAGTTCTCCGATCTCGGGCCGGTGGTGGAGGGGATCGAGGCCTACCGCAACGCCCGCAAGGAGATCGCCGATCTCGACGCCATCTTACGCGATCCCGCGACCGACGCGGAGATGAAGGAGCTGGCGCTCGAGGAACGACGCGCGCTCGAGGCCAGGCTGCCGGAGCTCGAGCGGCAGGTGCGCATTCTGCTCCTGCCCAAGGACGCGGCCGACGAGAAGAGCGCCATCCTCGAGATCCGCGCCGGCACGGGCGGCGAGGAGGCGGCGCTGTTCGCGGGCGATCTCCTGCGCATGTACCAGCGCTATGCCGACCTCAAGCGCTGGCGGTTCGAGATCCTCTCGCTCAGCGAGAGCGATCTCGGCGGCATCAAGGAGGTGGTGGCCGAGATCTCGGGGCAGGGCGTGTTCGCGCGGCTCAAGTACGAGGCCGGCGTGCATCGCGTGCAGCGCGTGCCGGCCACCGAGGCGCAAGGACGCATCCACACCTCGGCTGCGACCGTGGCCGTGCTGCCCGAGGCCGAGGACGTCGACATCACGATCGACGAGAAGGATTTGCGGGTCGACGTCTACCGAGCGAGCGGGGCGGGCGGCCAGCACGTCAACCGGACCGAGAGCGCCGTGCGCATCACGCACATCCCGACCGGGCTGGTCGTCGCGATCCAGGACGAGAAGTCGCAGCACAAGAATCGGGCCAAGGCCATGAAGATCCTGAAGGCCCGGCTCTACGAGCAGGAGTACCTGGCGCGCGAATCCGAGCGGGCCGCGAGCCGCAAGGGCCAGGTCGGCTCGGGGGACCGCTCCGAGCGCATCCGCACCTACAACTTCCCGCAGAACCGGGTCACCGACCACCGGATCAACCTCACCCTCTACAAGCTCGACCAGGTGATCGCGGGCGACGCGCTCGACGAGGTGATCGAGCCCTTGATCGCCGAGGATCAAGCCGCAAGGCTCGCGGAGGCCGGTTGATCACGGCGGGCGATCTCCTCGCCGAGGGAACCGGGGCGCTGGCAGCCGCCGGGATCGGGAACCCGCGCTTCGAGGCGCGCCTTCTGCTCGAGGCCGCTACCGGCCGCTCCCGCGCGCGGCTCGTGACCGAGCCGGCCGAACCCGTGCCGGTACACGAGACCCAGGCCTTTCGCGCTCTTCTCGCCCGCCGCGCCACGCGCGAGCCCATGGCTTATATCCTGGGCCGGGCCGAGTTCTGGAGCCTGCCGTTCGCCGTGGGTCCGGGCGTGCTCGTGCCGCGTGCCGACACCGAGACCCTGATCGAGGCAGCCCTTGCCGCCTTTCCCGACCGCGGCCGACCCTTGCGGCTCCTCGACATCGGCGTCGGCTCGGGCTGCCTGCTCCTGACCCTTCTGCACCTGTTCCCGAACGCGCGCGGGCTCGGCACCGACACGAGCGAGACGGCGCTGGCCTGCACGCGGCGCAACGCCGAGCGGCTCGGCGTCGATTCCCGGCTGGAACTGGTCGAGACGGCCTGGGCGGAAGGTGTTTCCGGCCCGTTCGATCTCGTCGTCAGCAACCCGCCCTATATCCCGACGGCCGAGATCGCCGGGCTCGAGCCGGAGGTGAGCCTGTTCGAGCCGCGTGCGGCGCTGAATGGCGGCGCGGACGGCCTCGACGCCTACCGGGCGATCCTCCCCGACCTGCCGCGGCTCCTGGCACCGGAAGGCACGGCACTCCTCGAGATCGGCAAGGATCAGGAGAAGGTCCTGATTCCGATGGCCGAGGCGCTGGGCTTCGCGGTCACGACCCGGTGCGATCTCGCCGACATCGTACGCTGCCTGCGGCTCCTGCGGCCCCGCTAGCTCGGCCTGTCGGGCACGCCTGCCGCGTGCAGCGCGGCGAGGTAGCGGCCGAGGAAGCCTTGGTCCTTGTAGGGGTTGCTCCGCCGCAGAGCGTCGAGATCGAGCGACGGGCTCAGCTCCATGAGCCGCGCAGCGGCCGAACGCGCTTCGGGCATCCGGCCAGCCAGCCCGTAGCAGGCGGCCAGGAACTGATAGTCGATCGCCGCCGGCTGGCTCACCTTGCGCAAGAATGCGATGCCTTCCTCGTATTGGCCCTTGCTGCAGTAGGCCCTGCCCAGCTCGCTGAACATCCATCCGACGCTCCGCGGCTTCTCGGCGATGACCTCGTTCAGGGACGCGATCGCCGCATCGGGCATGCCCGCGAACACCAGGACACGGGCGAGATCGGCGCGGGTCGATTGATCGGTGGGAGCTGCCGCCAGCGTGGCCTCGCGCTCCGCCAGCGCTGCGGCATGATCCCTCTCGGTGTAGAGGTTCGCGAGCGCCATCAGCCAGTGGCCGTGCCACTGCGCCAGCGCCGGCAGGTCCGGCCGCTGCATTCCCTCCTTGCCGAGCCGGTAGGCCTCGGCGAGGTCCCGGTCGGGATCGGCACTCTGGCCGCGATCGAAGCGCTGCATGTAGGTCCAGCCGAGCTTGATCCGCATCAGCCCGGAATCGGGAAAGCGCTGCAGGCCTTCGAGCGCCACCTGGCGTGCTTGATCGAGCTTCTCCGGATCGTCGGAGACGATGAGATCGTGGATGCGGAGGAAATAGTCGTACTCCTCGAGGCTCGCCTTGGGCTTGCTCCACACCCGGCGATAGTCGGCCTCGCGGATCTGGCCGTGGAAACCACCCAGAGCGCTCATGACCTTCTGTGTCACCGCGTCTTGGAGTGCGAAAATATCGGAGCCCTCGCCGTCGTAGCGCTCGGCCCAGACATGATTGCCCGTCGTGGCGTCGATGAGCTGGGCGGTGATCCGCACCTTGTCGCCGCCGCGGCGCACGCTGCCCTCGAGCGCGTAGCGCACACCCAGATCACGCGCGATGCTGCGCACGTCGACGGCCTTGCCCTTGTAGGCGAAGGCCGTGTTGCGCGCGGCCACGCGCAGCTCCGGGTTGCGCGCGAGCTGGGTGGTGAGGTCCTCGGTCAGCCCGTCGCTGAAATAGTCGAGCTCCAGATCGCCGCTCATGTTCGCAAACGGCAGCACGATCAAGGTCGGCTCGGCCGGAAGCGCCGTCGTCGAGGCATCGGCCGTCTGTCTCTCGCCGGGCTCGGTCCCGGCCACCGGCGACCGCAAGCCGTACCAGGCTCCTGCACTGGCCAAGCCCAAGACCAGCAACACGGCGGCTGCCCAGACGACCCAGCGATTCGGGGCCCGGCTCGCGGTGTGGGCCGGCCAGCCCACCGCCCCTTCCGGCCGAACACGCCAGACGCCGACCGGAGCGGAGATGTTCTTGACCTTCTGCTCGCCCATGGGCGCGAAGGCGAGCGCGAGCTTGTTTCGGACCTCCTCGTAGGTGTTGCGGCTGAGGCAGATGCCGCCCGGCTCGGCCAGGGTCTGCAGGCGGGCGGCGATGTTCACCCCGTCGCCATAGATGTCGCCGTCCTCGAGGATGATGTCACCGACGTTGATCCCGAGCCGGAAGCGGATCTTGTCCTGCTCCGGCACGTCCCGCTCGCGCTCGGCGATCCCGGCCTGCAGCGCGACGGCGCAGGCCACCGCCTCGACGGCACTCGGGAACTCGACCAGGGCGCCGTCGCCCATCAGCTTGACCACGCGCCCTTGGTGGGCCGCGACCAGGGGTTCCAGGAACGCCTGGCGATGCGCCCTGAGGCGGGCGAGCGTTCCCACCTCGTCCCGCTCCATCAGGCGCGAGTAGCCGACCACGTCGGCAGCGAGGATCGCCGCGAGGCGCCGTTCCGTTGCGGAAGCCTGCATCGGTACCTCCCCATCCGGGGTGATCGACCATGCTAGCTTGGCAGGAGGAGCCGGGCAAAGCGGAAAGGATCGGGCTAGCAGGTCCCGCGATCCTGATCGGGCGGCTCCGCTGCGGCCGCGGCCTGCACCGCGGCCCGGATCACGGCACGGTCGATGTGCGCCCAGATCGCTGCCACCTCGTCGGTCGCGGCCTCGATCAGCGCTGCGTCCACATGACCCGCCGCTCGCGCCGCGGCGATGGCGCGGCGCGCGGCGTGCTCGAGGTCGCGCTCCTCGGGACGGCACATCATGGCCGCAAGCCTACGCCCGTTGCCATCCGGCGCTCAAGCCGCGGGTTTCTGCGTGGCCTCGAGCATGGCCTGCGCCGCAGCGGCGGTGCTCTCGCCGCCCGCGACCTGCACCGTCGGATAGGCGAACTTGATCCCGTTCTCGGCGAAGGCTTTCTTGATGAGGGCCAGCGCCTTGCGGCGGATCACGAACTGCTCGCCGGGTTTGGTCGTCATCTTGAGCCGGATCTTGATCGCGAAGTCGGCATATTCCTCGACACCCTGCATCTTCAGGGTCTCGATGATGTTGGGCGCCAGCTCGGGATCGGCCGCGAGCTCCTTGCCGATCTGCTTGATGATCCTCTTCGCCTTGTCGAGGTCGGTGTCGTAGGTGACGCCCAGGGTCAGCTTGTCGATCACCCAGTCGCGCGAATAGTTCGTGATCGTGTGCAGCGAGCCGAACGGCACGGTGTGCAGGTAGCCGCGGTGGTGGCGCAGCTTGACCGAGCGCAAGGAGAACGATTCCACCGTGCCGCGGATGTTGCCGCTCTCGATGTACTCGCCGACCCGGAACGCGTCGTCGAGCAGGAAGAACACGCCCGAGATGATGTCTTTGACGAGTGTCTGAGCGCCGAAGCCGATGGCCACACCGACCACGCCGGCACCGGCGAGGAGCGGCCCGATCTGCACGCCCAGGGCCGAGAGCGCCATCAGGCCCGCCGTGACGATCACCAGCACGAACAGGATGTTGCGCACGATCGGCAGCAGCGTGCGCAGCCGCGCCTGTCGTCGCGCCTCGTCCGTATCGGCATCGGCCGGCGAGGTCGCCCGCTGGATGCGGCAGTCGATGTCGGCCCGGGCCAGATGCCAGACGAGATCGGCCAGGAGAACGATGACGACGGCGTTGAGAGCGCCTGCGAGCAGGCGGGTCGACATGGTATCGCGGCTGGTGATCGAGGCGAGATCGAGGTCCCACGCCCAGGCCAGGAGCCACGCCGCGCCGATGATCAGGAGTGCCCGCAGGCCACGCTCGAGCAGGATGGCTGTGAGCGGCGGGGTGACGGCATCGCTTGCCGTGGCGCCGGGCGGCCGCAGCAGGTGGTCGACCGAGCGCTTGACGAGCCCGATCGCGAGCGGCAAGCCGGCCGCGACCACGGCGAGCCAGAAGGCCGGCATCGCCGCCGCCACCCAGAGCAGCCACAAGAGCACGAAGTAGGCCGAGACGAGCCAGGGACCGCTGCGCGACGCCGGGGCATCGCTGCCTGCAGCGGGCTCGCCCGGTGCGGGGCGGTGCCAGGCGACGTAAAGGCCGATCGCGAGGAGACCGAGGCCCAGCGTGTAGGCGGCGAGCAGGCGCACGGCCGGGTCGGTGCCCAGCGTGCGCAGGAGGCCTATCGTCACGTAGCCGAAAGCGAACCAGCCGACCGCGGCGCCGAGCCAGCGATGCCAGAACCGTGCCGCCTCGGTCGTCATCGGCACGATGCGGAACCGGGCCACGTCGTCCGTGGACCGGCGGCCGCCGGGAGCGAGGAGAAAGCGGCCGACCACGAGCGAGAGGCGCAGGCTCAGGAAGGCGAGGAGATAGCCCAGCACGATCTCCTTCAGAAGCGGCGGCCACTCGAACGCCAGGAAGGCGCCGACGCTGCCGAGCGCGAAGGCGGTGACGAGGCCGAGACCGAAGGCGAAGCGGGTGCCCACCGTGTGCAGGCGTTCGGCTACGGTAGCGAGCGGTGCCGAGCCGATCCGTGCCCGGATGCCGGTCGTAGCCCGCCAGAACAGCCACTCGACGCCGAAGCCGAGGGCGATGAAGGCGGCGATCAGGGGCAGGACCTGGAAAAGGCCGCGCTCCTCGAACTCGAGCGAGAGCACGAGCCAAGCACGCTCCAGCTCGGCCGGCACCTTCGGCACCGCCTCGGCGAGCCGCTGGAGATGATCCCGCAGCGCCGTCAGCCGGGCAGCCACGAAATGTTGCGGTGAGTCGGAAAGCGCATTCCCGGGCACGGCCGGCTGGGCCGGGCTTTCGCCCACAGGTGGTGGCACGGCCACGGGCTGCTGCTCGAGCCAGGCGCGCACGCTCGGCCGGGCGAGCAGGCGCAGGAGCTCTTGGACCTCCGTGGGCGGCGCCGGCTCCCCGGCATCCTGGGCCGTTGCCGGCGAGGCGGCGAGCATCGCCGCCAGCGCCACGGCGAGGATCGTGGTCGAGGTACGTATCGCCTCCATGACGTCGCCCCGCTTGCTCCGCCGCAGATTCTCATCTTGTAGCAGCTCGGGGCCGGGCTGTCGTCGCATGACGCTGTTGTCACGATCGCGACATGGATTACGATAATGGAGGGTCGTGCAGGCCGCACCGACCATGCTATGGTCGCGAGCGCGACCGGGTGGCACCGGCCGCTCCGCTCGAGCCCGCTCCCCACGGCGGCATCCGTGCCCGGGAGCGCTCGCGGTCGGCGGCGCGCCCTCGTAGTGGTCGCGATGCGCTCTCCTCGTCAGGATCATGGGAGGCAGGCCGTTCGGGCAGCGGCCTGCGGGAGGCCATTGGAATGCCAGAGAGATGACGGCTCTGCTGCGGCAAACCGCCTTAGCGGCCATTTGGGCGCTTGGCTTGTCGTGCCCTAGGGCCGTGTGTTATCTGCAGCGCGCCTTTCGCGGGGGAGAGGCACGATCGTGCCGCACGCCCCTCACGGGCGCACTCTCGCAGCAAGTCGGGGAAGCAGAGATTGCCTGCTAGCACCGCTATGGCATCGGGCGTTGCCGGTCGCTACGCCACGGCCCTATTCGAGCTCGCCTCCGAGCGCAGCGCCCTCGAGCAGGTCGAGCGCGACCTGGCGGCGCTCGATCGCGCCATCGCCGAGAGCGCGGATCTGAAGCGGCTGATATCGAGCCCGATCGTCAGCCGCGAGGACCAGGCGCGGGCGATGGAGGCTCTGTCCGATCAGCTCGGCCTCGGTCGGATCGTCAAGAATTTCCTGGGCGTCATCGCCGAGCGGCGCCGCCTCGCGGCGCTGCCGGCCATGATCGCCGCATTCAACCGTCTTCTCGCCCAGCACCGGGGCGAGGAGACCGCCGAGGTGACCTCGGCGGTGCCGCTCGACGAGGCGCAGCTGGCGAGCATCAAGGACGCCGTGGCCGCCTATGCCGGGCGGCCCGTGCAGCTCACGACCTCGGTCGACCCGGGGCTGCTCGGTGGGCTCGTCGTCCGCATCGGTTCGCGCATGATCGATGCGTCACTCAAGACCAAGCTACAGCATCTCGAGCTGTCGATGAGAGGGGTTCGCTGATGGATATCCGAGCGGCCGAAATCTCTGCTGTCCTCAAGGAGCAGATCGCCAATTTCGGGACCGAGGCCGAGATGGCCGAGGTCGGCCGCGTGCTGTCGGTGGGTGACGGCATCGCTCGCGTCTACGGCCTGGACGAGGTCCAGGCCGGCGAGATGGTCGAGTTCGAGGACGGCACCCGTGGCATGGCGCTGAACCTCGAGAACGACAATGTCGGTGTCGTGATCTTCGGCAGCGACCGCAACATCCACGAGGGCGGCACGGTCAAGCGGACCAAGTCGATCGTGGACGTGCCGGTCGGCAAGGCGCTTTTGGGTCGCGTCGTCGACGCGCTCGGCAACCCGATCGACGGCAAGGGCCCGATCCAGGCCACCGAGCGGCGGCTGGTCGAGGTGAAGGCGCCGGGCATCATCCCGCGGCGCTCGGTGCACGAGCCGATGCTGACCGGGCTCAAGGCCGTCGACGCCCTGATCCCGATCGGCCGCGGCCAGCGCGAGCTCATCATCGGCGACCGCCAGACCGGCAAGTCGGCGATCGCGATCGACACTTTCATCAACCAGAAGCGCTACAACGAGCAGGCGGGTGACGACGAGAGCAAGAAGCTCTACTGCATCTACGTCGCCGTCGGCCAGAAGCGCTCGTCGGTGGCGCGCTTCGTCAAGACGCTCCAGGATCACGGCGCTCTCGACTACTCGATCGTCGTCGCGGCCACTGCTTCCGATCCGGCGCCGATGCAGTTCCTCGCCCCCTACGCCGGCTGCGCCATGGGCGAGTTCTTCCGCGACAACGGCATGCACGCCGTGATCGTCTACGACGATCTCTCGAAGCAGGCCACGGCCTACCGCCAGATGTCGCTGCTGCTCCGCCGCCCGCCCGGCCGCGAGGCGTTTCCCGGCGACGTGTTCTACCTCCACTCGCGCCTGCTCGAGCGCGCCGCGAAGATGAACGAGGCCAATGGCGGCGGCTCGCTGACGGCGCTGCCCGTGGTCGAGACCCAGGCCAACGACGTGTCGGCCTACATCCCGACCAACGTGATCTCGATCACCGACGGTCAGATCTTCCTCGAGACGACGCTGTTCTACCAGGGCATCAGGCCCGCGGTGAACGTCGGCCTCTCGGTGAGCCGCGTGGGCTCTTCGGCCCAGACCAAGGCCATGAAGAAGGTCGCGGGCACGATCAAGCTCGAGCTCGCCCAGTACCGCGAGATGGCGGCGTTCGCGCAGTTCGCCTCCGACCTCGACGCGGCGACACAGCGCCTCCTCAACCGCGGCGCGCGTCTGACCGAGCTCCTGAAGCAGCCGCAGTACCAGCCGATGCCGATGGAGGAGGAGGTCGCGGTGATCTTCGCCGGCGTGAACGGCTATCTCGACACGCTGAAGGTCTCGGACGTGCGGCGGTTCGAGGAGCAGTTCCTGGCCGAGATCCGGGCCAATGGCAGGGACATCCTCGAGACGATCCGCACCACGGGCAATCTCGACGCCGACACCGAGAAGAAGCTCCGCGCGCTCCTCGACCGGTTCGCGCAGCGCTTCTCCTGAGCCGGGGCGGTAGCAGCACGCCATGCCAAGCCTCAAGGACATGCGCGTCCGCATCAACTCGGTGCGGCAGACGCGCAAGATAACGAGCGCCATGAAGCTCGTCGCCGCCTCCAAGCTGCGGCGGGCGCAGGAGCAGGCCGAGGCGTCCCGCCCGTTCGCGGGGCGCATGTCGGTCATGCTGCGCAACCTCGCGGCCGGCGTGGCGGGCTTGCCCGGCGCGCCGCCGCTCCTTGCCGGCACCGGCAAGGACGAGGTGCACCTCATCGTCGTCGCCACGGCCGACCGCGGCCTGTGCGGCGGCTTCAACAGCACGATCGTGCGCGGCGCCCGCCGCCGCATCCGCGAGCTCCTCGGCCAGGGCAAGCAGGTCAAGCTGATCTGCATCGGCCGCAAGGGCCGCGACATGCTCCGGCGCGAGTATCGGGATCGGATCGTCGAGTTCTTCGACGGGATCGTCAGCAAGCGGCGGATCGAGTTCGCCGACGCCGAGCGTGTCGCGAGCCGGATCCTCGAACTCTACGAGGCCGGCGAGTTCGACGTCTGCACGATCGTCTACAACCGCTTCAAGTCCGCGGTCTCGCAGATCCTCACCTTCCAGCAGCTCGTCCCCGTCGAGGCGCCTGTGGCCGAGGAAGGGGCAGAGACCGGAGCCGAGGCCGGGGCGGTCTACGAGTTCGAGCCAGACGAGGAGCGGATCCTGGGCGAGCTACTGCCGCGCAACCTCGCGGTCCAGATCTATGGCGCGCTGCTCGAGAACGCCGCGAGCGAGCAGGGTGCGCGCATGGCCGCCATGGACAACGCGACCCGCAACGCCGGCGAGATGATCAACCGGCTCACGCTCAGCTACAACCGGCAGCGGCAGGCGCAGATCACCAAGGAGCTGATCGAGATCATCTCCGGCGCCGAGGCGGTCTAGTCCACCCGAAGGCGTGGTTGGGAGCAACACGATGAACGATGTAGCAACGAAAGAGAACGTCGCCGTCGGGCGGATCACGCAGATCATGGGCGCGGTCGTCGACGTGCAGTTCGAGGACGAGCGGGCGCTGCCGCCGATCCTGAACGCGCTCACCACCGAGCTCAACGGCAGGCGGCTCGTGCTCGAGGTGGCGCAGCAGCTCGGCGAGGCGACCGTGCGTACGATCGCCATGGATGCGACCGAGGGCTTGACCCGTGGCCAGGAGGTGATCGACACTGGAGGGCCGATCACCGTTCCCGTCGGCAAGGAGACGCTGGGCCGCATCCTCAACGTCGTCGGCGAGCCCGTGGACGAGCGCGGCGAGCTGAAGGCGTCGGTGACGGCGCCGATCCATGCGCCGGCGCCCGAGTTCGTCGACCAGTCGACCACGACCGAGGTGCTGGTCACCGGCATCAAGGTCGTCGATCTGCTGACCCCCTACCAGAAAGGCGGCAAGATCGGCCTGTTCGGCGGCGCCGGGGTCGGCAAGACCGTGCTCATCATGGAGCTCATCAACAACATTGCCAAGGCACACGGCGGTGTGTCCGTGTTCGCGGGCGTGGGTGAGCGGACCCGAGAGGGCAACGATCTCTACCACGAGATGATCGAATCGGGCGTCATCAACCTCGACGATCCGTTGAAGTCGAAGGTGTCGCTCATCTACGGCCAGATGAACGAGCCGCCCGGCGCCCGCGCCCGCGTGGCGCTGACCGGCCTCACGGTGGCGGAGTACTTCCGCGATCAGGAAGGCCAGGACGTGCTGTTCTTCGTCGACAACATCTTCCGCTTCACCCAGGCGGGTGCCGAGGTGTCGGCGCTCTTGGGCCGCATCCCCTCGGCGGTGGGTTACCAGCCGACGCTCGGCACCGACATGGGCGCGCTGCAGGAGCGGATCACCTCGACGAAGAAGGGCTCGATCACCTCGGTGCAGGCCGTCTATGTGCCCGCCGACGACCTGACCGACCCGGCTCCGGCCACGACCTTCGCCCACCTCGACGCGACGACGGTGCTCTCGCGCCAGATCGCCGAGCTCGGCATCTACCCGGCCGTGGATCCGCTGGATTCGACCTCGCGCATCCTCGAACCCAGTGTGGTCGGCGAGGAGCACTACCGGGTCGCGCGCGCCGTCCAGGAGACCCTGCAGCGCTACAAGGCGCTTCAGGACATCATCGCCATTCTGGGCATGGACGAGCTCTCGGAGGAGGACAAGCTGGTCGTGGCGCGTGCGCGCAAGATCCAGCGCTTCCTCAGCCAGCCCTTCCATGTGGCCGAGGTGTTCACCGGCACGCCCGGCAAGCTGGTCCCGGTCGAGGAGACGATCCGCGGCTTCAAGGGGATCGTCAACGGCGATTACGACGACCTGCCCGAGGCCGCGTTCTACATGGTCGGCACCATCGACGAGGCGATCGAGAAGGCCAAGAAGCTGGCCGCCGCGGCATAAGGGAGGCGGCGTGTCATGGCCGTTGACAAGGTGGCCTTCGAGCTCGTCGCACCCGAGCGGCTGCTCGCGAGCATCGAGGCCGACATGGTGGTGATCCCCGGCGCCGAGGGCGACTTCGGCGTCCTGCCACAGCATGCGCCGTTCATGTCGCTGCTGCGGCCGGGCGTGATCTCGATCTACCAGGGCGACAAGGTCGACCGGCGCGTGTTCGTGGCCGGTGGCTTCGCCGAGGTGAACGAGCGCGGCTGCATCGTGCTCGCCGAAGGGGCCGAGCCGGTCGAGGAGATCCAGGCCGAGGCGGCGCGCCGCACGTTGCGCGATGCCGAGGAGGATCTCGCCGATGCCAAGAACGAGGCCGAGCGTCATCGGCTCGAGCGGGCGGTCGAGGTCGCCCGCGCCAGGGTCGAGGCCGCCGAGGCGGCCTGAGACGTACCGGCGCTCGGAAAGCGGATCCGTCACGAGCGGGGCGGCGCGGCAGCGCCGCCCCGTTTCCTTTTCCGCTCAGGTGTAGACGATGCGCGGGAATTTCCTGGCGGTGCCGCCCGCCTGTGCAGCGAGCTTGTCGCGCACCGTCATGGCGAGCTGCCGGTAGGCCTCGGCGACCGGGCTCCTCGGATCGCTCACCACGATCGGCCGCCCGGCGTCGCTGGTCTCGCGCACCGCGAGCTCCAAGGGGATCTCGGCCAGGAAGTCGACGCCGTACTGCGCCGCACAGGCTCTGGCACCGCCGTGCGCGAAGATCTCGGCGCGATGGCCGCAGTTCGGGCAGCAGAAATAGGACATGTTCTCGACGATCCCGAGGACCGGCACGTCCACTTTCCGGAACATGTTGATGGCCTTCCTCGCATCGAGGAGCGCTATGTCCTGCGGCGTGCTCACGATCACCGCCCCGGCCAGGGGCACTCTCTGCGCCATGGTGAGCTGCGCGTCGCCGGTGCCGGGTGGCAGGTCGACCACGAGCACGTCGAGCTCGCCCCAGAGCACGTCGCCCAGCATCTGCTGCAAGGCACTCTGCACCATGGGACCGCGCCAGATCATGGGGGCGTCCTCGTCGACGAGGAAGCCCATCGACATGATCTTGACCCCGTAATTCTCCATGGGGTGGAGCTTCCGGCCGTCGGTCGAGGTGGGGCGGCCGGAGATCCCGGCCATGCGCGGCAGGGACGGCCCGTAGATGTCGGCGTCGAGCAGTCCGACCTTCTGGCCGATCGCAGCAAGGCCCATGGCGAGGTTCACGGCCGTGGTCGACTTGCCGACCCCGCCCTTGCCGGAAGCCACGGCAATGATCGCCTTGACACCGGGTACCAGCGGCATCTGCTGTGCGGGCTGACGCTGGCCGCCCAGCGTCGGCGCCGGGCCCGCGGGGCCGCGACCACCCGGCGCACGCTCCGCCGTCAGCACGGCCGTGCAGGAGAGGACGCCCGGAAGGGCTTTCACGGCCTGTTCGCAGGCCTTGCGCAACGGCTCGAGCGCTTGCGCCTCGCCGGGGTCGATCTCGATCGCGAAGCCGACATTGCCGCCTTTGATCACCACGCCGGAGATCATGCCGAGGCTCACGACATCGCTATCGCGACGCGGGTGGCGGATCTTGCGCAGCGCTTCCAGGACCTGCTCGCGGGAAGGTTCGTTCATGGTTGATCCCTCAAGTGCTGCGACCGATATAAGCGCTTGTCGAAACGGTTCGAGACAAGCGGGGCGGCCCCCGATGGCGAGCGTGCTCGCCCTCGATCTCAGCACAGCCGAGGAAAGTTGACGATGCCCTGGAACAGTCAAGGCGGAGGGGGCTGGCAAGGCGGGGGCGGCCCCGGACCTTGGGGCGGTCGCCCTGGCGGCGGGCAGCAGCCGCCGGACCTCGAAGAGCTGCTTCGCCGCAGCCAGGAGAAGGTGAAGAACCTGTTTCCGGGCGGTGCGGGCAGCGGGCCGGGCGGCGTGGGTCGCAAGGGGCTGGCGCTCGTCGGCCTCGTCATTCTGGGCCTGTGGCTCGCGAGCGGCATCTACACGGTGCAGCCCGACGAACAGGGCTTGGTCTTACGCTTCGGCAAGCTCGACCGCGTCACCACGCCGGGCCTCAAGTACCATCTCCCTGCTCCCATCGAATCGGTCGAGAAGGTGCCGGTCACGCGGGTCAACCGGATCGAGATCGGCTTCCGCTCCGCGCAGCCGGGCGGGGTGCGTTCGACGGGCGCCCGCGACATCGAGGACGAGGCCCTGATGCTCACGGGCGACGAGAACATCATCGACATCAATTTCGTCGTCCTCTGGCGCATCGGCGATGCCGCCCAGTACCGCTTCAACATCCGCGAGCCCGAGAACACGGTGAAGGCCGTGGCCGAGAGCGTCATGCGCGAGATCATCGGCCAGACACCGATCGTGGAGGCCACGACCGAGGGAAGGCGCGCCATCGAGCTCCGTGCGCGCGAGCAGCTCCAGCAACTCATGAACGAGTACGGCAGCGGCATCCTGATCGACGAGGTGCAGCTCCAGAAAGCCGATCCGCCGGCCGAGGTGATCGACGCCTTCCGCGACGTGCAGCGCGCCCAGGCCGACAAGGAGCGCGCCCAGAACGAGGCCGAGGCGTTCGCCAACGACATCATCCCGCGTGCCCGCGGCGAGGCCGAGCGGCTGCTGCAGGAGGCGCAGGCCTACAAGCAGGAGGCGGTGGCACGGGCGACCGGCGAGGCCGAGCGCTTCAAGACCATCCTCGCCGAGTACACGAAGGCCCAGGACGTGACCGCGCGCCGGATCTACCTCGAGACCATGGAGGAGATCCTCAAGGGCGTGAACAAGGTGATCATCGACAGCAAGCAGGGGGCGGGTGGCGTGGTGCCCTACCTGCCGCTGCCCGAGCTGCAGCGGCGTTCCCGCGAGCAGCAGGGGCCGCAGGCGCAGCTCGGCGGCCAGGGAGCGAGCCAGTGAGCCCGAGGAGGATGCCCGCCATGAACCCCAACCCCCGCATGCTGATCGTGGCGGCGGTCGCCGGTGTGGTCGTGCTGTTCCTGCTCTTGAGCAGCCTGTTCACCGTCAACCAGACGCAGCAGGCCCTCGTGCTGTCGTTCGGCAACCCCGTGCGGACGGTGCAGGAGCCGGGCCTCCACATGAAGGTGCCGTTCGTCCAGCAGGTCGAGTATTTCGACAAGCGCGTGCTCGACTTCGACGCGCCCTCGGTCGAGCTGGTCCTGGGCGACCAGAAGCGGCTCGTGGTCGACGCCTTCGCCCGCTACAAGATCGTCAACGCGCTGCGCTTCAAGCAGTCGGTCGGCAACGAGATGGCGTTCCGCGGCCGGCTCGAGCCCATCATCTTCTCGAGCCTGCGCAGCGTTCTTGGCGAAGCGCCGTTGTTCACGCTGCTCTCGCAGGACCGCACCCAGATCATGGGGCGTATCCGCAACGAGACCAACAAGTCGCTGCAGGGCTTCGGCGTCGAGCTCGTGGACGTGCGGATCAAGCGCGCCGACCTGCCGCCCGAGAACAGCCAGGCGATCTATCGCCGGATGCAGACCGAGCGCGACCGCGAGGCCAAGGAGCTCCGGGCGCAGGGTGCGGAGATCGGCCAGCGCATTCGGGCGCGGGCCGACCGCGAGCGGCGGGTGATCATCGCCGAGGCCGAGCGCGAGTCGCAGATCCTGCGCGGCCAGGGCGATGCCGAGGCGATCCGGATCTTCGCCGAGGCCTTCGGCCAGGATCCGAACTTCTTCGACTTCTATCGCTCGATGCAGGCCTACCGCGCGGCGCTGGGTGACGGTGCCACCAGCTTCGTGCTTTCGCCCGACAGCGAGTTCTTCCGCTACTTCGACATGCTGCCGACCGGCCGCTCGCCTCAGCCTTCGGCGGGCAACGCCAACCTGGCACAGCAGGGCGGCGCCGGCGCGGCCCCGACGGCCCCCTGACCACCATTTGCCGGCGGCCGGTTCTCCCGCGGCGGGCCGCCGGCTTCGATGCGCCCGTGCGCACCAGCGAACATCCACCCATGCCATGACCGATCTCGCCACCGGCCTCGCTCTCGTCCTCGTGGTCGAGGGCACGCTCTGGGCCCTCTTCCCCGACAGCATGAAGCAGGCCGCGGCCCGGGCGGCGCTGCTCGACAGCGGACCCCTGCGCATCGGCGGCCTCGCCTTCGTCGTCCTCGGCGTGGCGCTGGTCTGGCTGATCCGCCACTGACCCGGCATCCCCTCCGGCATACCGAAGGGCTTGCCTCCGTGCCGACGGTCAACGATGATCGGGCGCGATCGGTTGGGCCTCCGCCGTCACGAACAAGCAAGACAGGGGCGGGCGCGGCTCCGACGTGACCGGTGCTGCCGCCGCGATGCGTCCCTGGCGGCTAGCCAAGGAGGATCAGGATGCGCAGTGCTATCGGCCCGGATGATGCCGGCCGGCAGCCATGGATGGCCGGGGTGACGCGTCGCGTGTTGCTCGCCGTCGCCCTGGGCCTGCTGCTGCTCGGCGACGCGACGGGCGTGTGGGCGCAGCAGAAGGCACCGGCCGAGGGCTTCGCTGACATCGTCGCCAAGGTGGCGCCGGCTGTGGTCAACGTCTCCACCCGAAAGGAAGTGTCGGCGCAATCCGATCAGCCGGACGTGCCCATGCCGCAGTTCCCGCCGGGCTCGCCGTTCGAGGAGTTCTTCAAGGACTTCTTTGACCGCGACCGGCAACGCGAGCAGCAGGCGCCTCGGCGCAGCTTCTCTTTGGGCTCCGGCTTCGTCATCGATCCCTCGGGCTATGTCGTGACCAACAATCACGTCATCGCCGAGGCCGACGAGATCACGGTCGCCTTCAACAACGACCGCGAATATCCTGCGAAGCTGGTCGGCCGGGACACCAAGACCGACCTCGCTCTCCTCAAGATCGAGGGCGATCAGCCCTTTCCTTACGTCGAGTGGGCCGACAGCGACCAGATCCGGGTCGGCGACTGGATGATCGCCATCGGCAACCCGTTCGGGCTGGGCTCCACCGTGACCGCCGGCATCGTCTCGGCGCGCGGCCGCGACATCCGTGCCGGGCCCTACGACGACTTCATCCAGGTCGACGCCGCCATCAACCGCGGCAACTCGGGCGGCCCCAGCTTCACGCTCGACGGCAAGGTGTTCGGCGTCAACACGGCGATCTTCTCGCCCTCGGGTGGCAATGTCGGCATCGGCTTCGCGATTCCTGCGAACCTCGCCCGGCCGGTGATCGAGAGCCTGATGCGCTCGGGCCGGGTCGCGCGCGGTTGGCTGGGGGTGCGCATCCAGACCGTGACCGACGAGATCGCCGAGAGCCTGGGTCTGCCCGAGACGCGCGGTGCTCTCGTCGCCAGCGTGACATCCGGCGGGCCTGCGGCCAGCGCACAGATCCAGCCGGGCGACGTGATCCTGGAGTTCGACGGCAAGAAGGTCGACCGGATGCGCTCGCTGCCGCGGCTCGTGGCCGAGACCGCGATCGGCAAGGAGGTCGACGTCAAGGTATGGCGCCGGGGCGAGCAGAAGGACTTCCACGTCGTGCTGGGCGAGCTCCCGGACGACGAGCAGCTCGCCGAGCTCGGCCAGGGGCAGCAGCAGGAGCAGCCTCAGGCCACGGCGATCGCCAAGGTCGATGCGCTCGGCGTCACGGTCAGCACCATCTCCCCCGATCTCAAGAGCCAGTACAACCTCGACGACGATGCCAAGGGCGTCGTCATCACCGACGTCTCCCAGGGCTCGCCGGCTGCGGAGGAGAATCTCCGACCCGGTGACCTCATCGTCGAGATCGGCCAGGAAGAGGTCAGCTCACCGCCCGAGGTGATGGCCAAGGTCAACCAGGCCAAGCGGGAGAGCAAGAAATCGATCCTCCTGCTCGTGAACCGACAGGGTGACCTGCGCTTCGTGGCATTGAAGCTGAAGGACTGAGGAGAGGCCGGGAGCCGGCAGGCGCAGCCGGCTCTCTCCCCTGATCCTGGCTACTGGCAGGCCCGCGCCTGCTCGTTCCACTGCGTGCCGGCCGGGCAGCTGCGCTGGATCGCGCCTCCTGGCGCCCGGGTGCCGCCGCCCTGGTCGGGGTTGGTGGCGCCGGTGCCGTTCGTTCCGAGAGTCCCGAGGCCCGTACCGGGCGTTGCCGGATTGACGGTGGCGCCGCCGCTAGGGGGGGGCACTGCCGACCGTCCCGCCGGTGCCCGGCGTCGTGCTCGTCCGGCCCGTGCTGCTGCCGCTCCCGGCGCTGGAGCCTCCATCCCCGGCACCGCCTCGAGCCCAGGACGGTGTCGCAGCGAGCCCGAGCGCCACGGCACCGAGCATCAGATACCGAAGAGGCCGCTTGGTCATGTCGATCTCCAAAGAGACTGGAGCGGCACCCCGGCCCGGAGATCGTGTCCGCTTGCTCGTGCCGGTCGCCGCCCGCGTGCCGAGCAACCCGAGGCGGCGACGAGGGTTCCTGGCGGCCTCAGCCCGTGACGAACTCGTCCCGCCGGTAGCCCTGCAGATAGAGAAGAGCCGTGAGATCCCCGTGATCGATCCGGACCGGCGCTTGCGCCCGCACGCGCGGATGCGCGTGGTAGGCGACGCCGAGGCCGGCGGCCCGGATCATCGGCAGGTCGTTGGCGCCGTCGCCGACCGCCATGGTCTCGGCGTCGGCGAGTCCCAGCCGGTCACGCAGGCTGCAGAGGGTCGCAAGCTTGGCGGCCGAGCCGTGCACCTCGCCGATCAGGCGTCCGGTCAGCCGATCATCCGCGATCTCGAGTTCGTTGGCCTGCTCGACGTCGAAGCCGCACAGGCGCTGCACGTGACGGGTGAAGGCGGTGAAGCCGCCCGAGACCAGGGCGGTGCAGGCGCCGTGCGCGCGCATGGTCCGGACCAGCGTGCGCGCGCCCGGCATCAGACGGAGGCGCTCCTCGATCACCGCTGCGATGGCGCGCTGCGGCAGGCCAGCGAGCAGCGCCACACGCTCGCGCAGCGCCGCCTCGAAGTCGAGCTCGCCGTTCATCGCCCGCCGGGTCACTTCCGCGATCTGCGGCTTGATGCCGGCGAAATCCGCGAGCTCGTCGATGCACTCGATCGTGATGATCGTACTGTCCATATCGGAGACGAGGAGCCGCTTGCGGCGATGCTGCGGCGACAGCACGGCGAGATCGACCGCAAGGCCGCCGAGCAGCGGCTCGAGCCGTGCCTTCGTCTCGCCGGGCTCCAGCTCCTCGGTCGCGATCTCGGCCGCGGCCGCCTCGCCGAGCCAGTGCTGCTTGCCGCGCAGCGCCTTTTCGGCTTCCTCCACGAGGCGACCGTCGAGGGGTGACCGGTCGGGATCGGCGATCAGACAGGCGACGGCCGGCATGGATGAAGGGTCCAAGGAGGAGGAAGGTGATCGATGCGCTCGTTGTCATAGGCGGCAGCACGGCGAGCGGCAAGTCGACCTTGGCGCTCGCCGTGGCACGGGCTCTGGACGGCGTCGTCGTCAACGCCGACAGCCAGCAGCTCTTCCAGGATCTGCCGATCCTGACCGCGCGGCCGACGCCGGCGGACGAGGCGGTGGTACCGCACCGGCTCTACGGCGTGCTCGCCGCGGACGAGCAGCCCTCGGTCGGTCGCTGGCTGACGCTCGTCGAGCCGGTGCTCGCAGCCTGCCGGGCCGAAGGGCGGCCCGCCATCGTCACCGGCGGCACCGGCCTCTACCTGCATGCGCTCCTGCACGGCATGCCCGAGATGCCGGAGATCCCGGCGGACCTGCGTAGCAGCTTGCGGGCATGGGCCGAGAGGATCGACGGCGCCGCGCTGCACGAACGTCTCGCCATGCGCGATCCCGTCATGGCCGCCCGCCTGCGGCCGAGCGACACGCAGCGCCTGCTGCGGGCGCTCGAGGTGGTCGAGGCGACCGGGCGGTCGCTCGCCGAATGGCAGGAGGCACCCAGACGGTGCATCCCGCTGCCCGAACGTCGCCTCGGCATCGCTCTGCTGCCGCCGCCCGCCGTCGTGAACCCGCGGATCGAAGCACGGCTCGAGGTCATGCTGAAGGGCGGTGCGCTCGAAGAGGTGGAAACGCTCCTGCAGCGCCGTCCGGATGCGCTGCGCCTGCCGACCGCCAAGATCCACGGCCTGCGCGAGCTCGCGGCCCTGCTCCAGGGACGCCTCGGCCTGGAGGAGGCGAAGCGGTCGATCGCCGCCCAGATCCGCCAGTACGCCAAGCGGCAGCGCACCTGGTTCCGCCACCAGCTGCCGGAGCTGCAGTCGATGGCGGCGCTCGGCGATTCGGCGTCGCTGCGGCAGGCCATCCTCGCCATGGCGCGCGAGCGGCTCGCCTGATCCTTGTCGCGATACGACCTCTTGAAAAGCCGGATCCGCTCACCAACGTCAGGCCGGAGCGGTGACCGGGCCCCTCTCACAGCCCAGCGGCTGCGATGTCGGCACCCTCGTTGGCATCCACCGACCTTGAGGGGCCCACATGAGCGAGCTCCCGAATCTCGTCCTCGACCATCTCGCCACCGGGCGCGACCTCGCCTCACAGGCGATCGCGGCCGTCGCACCCCTGCTCGAACCTCTGGAGCCGGTCCTGTTCCGGGAGGCGTTCGGCAAGCCGGCCTGGATGTGGCTTGCCTTCCTCGCCCTCGTCCTCCTCCTGCTCGCCTTCGATCTCGGCATCCTGCACCGCCGCTCGCGCGCGATCGGCGTGCGCGAGAGCCTGGCGCTCAGCGCCGGCTACATTCTCGTGGCGCTCGCCTTCGGTGCCTGGGTCTGGAGCAGCCTCGGGCCCGAGGCCGGCCTCAACTATCTCACCGGGTTCTTCGTCGAGAAGAGCCTCGCCATGGACAACGTGTTCGTGATCGCGATGATCCTGGGCTACTTCGCGATCCCGCGTCAATACCATCACCTCGTCCTGTTCTGGGGCATCCTGGGCGTGATCGTGCTGCGCGCGATCATGATCGGCCTCGGTGCCGCGCTCATCGCCGAGTTCCACTGGGTGCTCTACCTGTTCGGCGCGTTCCTGATCGTCACCGGGGCGAAGATGCTCCTGTTCGCCTCGCACGAGAAGGCGAGCCTCGGCGGCAACCCGGTCCTGCGCCT
Organism: Benzoatithermus flavus; assembly: GCF_037908215.1. Lineage (NCBI taxonomy): Bacteria > Pseudomonadati > Pseudomonadota > Alphaproteobacteria > Geminicoccales > Geminicoccaceae > Benzoatithermus > Benzoatithermus flavus. Next base: position 45,642 of record NZ_JBBLZC010000002.1, read on the forward strand.
TCTGCAGCGCCGTTTGCGCGTCACCGATCGCCTGCACGGCGAGCGCTTCTTCGTCCGGCTGCCCGATCCCGAGACCGGCCGACCCCTGCTCTGGGCAACGCCGCTGTTCCTGGCCCTTGTCCTGATCGAGCTCGCCGATCTCGTGTTCGCGGTCGATTCGGTGCCGGCGGTGTTCGCGATCACCCAGGACCCGTTCGTGGTCTACACCTCGAACATCTTCGCGATCCTTGGCCTGCGGGCGCTCTACTTTGCGCTCGCCGCCATGATCCACCGCTTCCGCTACCTGAAATACGCGCTGGCCCTGGTGCTCCTGTTCATCGGCAACAAGATCTTCCTCGCCGAGCTCGTGGGCAAGATTCCGCCGCTCGTCTCGCTGTCGGTGACGCTGGGCCTGTTCGCGGGCGGCGTTCTGTTCAGCCTCTGGCGCACGTCCCGCGACAATGAGCGGACGGCCCCCTCGAGCGAGCACCGAGGGCAGCCCCTCCGATCGCAGCGTTGACCTTGTCAAGGGGGCTCATTAGTGTCCGGTTTCCCCGATGCGCGACGCCGTCGGGGTCGTTCCGGCAAGTCAACTTCAAGTGGAACGGGCGCGATGGCCCGAGGAGCCTCTCGATGACCGCTGCGACGACGCAGACCGCCACGACACTGGACCCGCAGGCCATGACGGGTGCGCAGGTCGTCATTCAGGCGTTGGTCGAGCAGGGTGTAGAGGTAATCTTCGGCTATCCCGGAGGAGCGGTGCTGCCGCTCTACGACGCCCTGTTCCAGCAGGACAGGATCCGGCACGTTCTCGTCCGCCACGAGCAGGCGGCGGTCCATGCCGCCGAGGGCTATGCCCGCTCGACCGGCAAGGTCGGCGTCGTCCTCGTGACCTCGGGGCCCGGTGCGACCAACGCCGTCACCGGGCTCACCGACGCGCTCATGGACTCGGTGCCGGTGGTCTGCCTCACCGGGCAGGTGCCGACCCACATGATCGGCAACGATGCCTTCCAGGAGGCCGACACGGTCGGCATCACCCGGCCCTGCACCAAGCACAACTACCTCGTGAAGCGGGCCGAGGACCTCGCCCAGGTGATCCACGAGGCGTTCCACGTCGCCCGCTCCGGGCGGCCGGGGCCGGTCGTGATCGATCTGCCCAAGAACATCCAGATGGCGAAGGCCCCCTACAAGGGCAGGGACGAGGTCAGGCACCGCACCTACCATCCCAAGGTCGAGCCCGATGCGGCCCGGATCGAGGAGGCGGCGGAGCTCCTGGCCGGTGCCCAGCGGCCGATCTTCTATGTCGGCGGCGGGGTCGTGAACGCCGGACCCAAGGCCTGCGCCATGCTGACCGAGCTCGTGCGCGCGACCGGCTATCCGATCACGCTCACCCTCATGGGCCTCGGCGCCTATCCCGCGAGCGATCCGCAGTTCATCGGCATGCTCGGCATGCACGGCACTTTTGAAGCCAACATGGCGATGCACGACTGCGACGTCATGATCTGCATCGGCGCCCGCTTCGACGACCGGGTCACCGGCCGGCTCGACGGCTTCAGCCCGCGCAGCAAGAAGATCCACGTCGACATCGACCCGTCCTCGATCAACAAGAACGTGGCGGTGGACGTGCCGATCGTGGGCGATGCCGAGAAGACCATCGCAGCGCTCATGGCCGCCTGGCAGCGGCGCTCGAACGCGGTGAGCCGCGAGAAGATCGAGCCCTGGTGGGCACAGATCCGGGAGTGGCAGGCGAAGGACTCGTTCCGTTTCCGCCAGGACGGCCGGATCATCAAGCCGCAGACCGTGATCCGCCGCCTCTGGGAGGCGACGCGGGAGCGCGACGTCTACGTCACGACCGACGTCGGCCAGCACCAGATGTGGGCGGCGCAGCATTTCCGGTTCGACAAACCGCTGCGCTGGATGACCTCGGGCGGGCTCGGCACGATGGGTTACGGCTTTCCGGCCGCGCTCGGGGTGCAGATCGCGCACCCCGATGCCACCGTGCTCTGCATCTCGGGCGACGCCTCCTTCCTGATGAACATGCAGGAGATGTCGACTGCGATGCAGTACCGGCTGCCGGTCAAGACGTTCATCCTCAACAACAGCTACATGGGCATGGTCCGGCAGTGGCAGGACTTCTTCCACGGCTCGCGGCACGCCGAGAGCTACATGGACAGCCTGCCCGACTTCGTGAAGCTCGCCGAGGCGTTCGGCGCCGTGGGCCTGCGCGCCGAGACCGTGGATCAGCTCGATGCCGTGATCGAGTCGGCGCTGCGCGCCGACAAGCCGGTGATCGCCGACATCGTCGTCGAGCGCGCGGAGAACGTCTACCCGATGATCCCGGGTGGTGCCGCCCACAACGAGATCAAGCTGAGCCCCGAGGACGAGGGCAGGCACGAGGCCATTTCCGAAGAGGGCATGGTCCTCGTCTGAAGCCCTGATCCAGGAACCGACTTGTCACGGAGGCTCATGCAGCGTAAGGCCGCCCGAGCCTTCGTGACCGCTCATCCCTTCGAGGCCCCATGAAGCTTCCTGAAGAAGAGCGCCGCCACACGATCGTGGTGCTCGTCGACAACGAGCCCGGTGTGCTCGCCCGGGTGATCGGTCTCTTTTCCGGCCGCGGCTACAACATCGAGAGCCTGACCGTGGCCGTGGTCGACAAGGAGCGTGGACTCTCGCGCATCAACATCGTCACGAGCGGCACCGAGTTCGTGATCGAGCAGATCAAGGCCCTGCTCGCGAAGCTCGTTCCCGTGCACAGGGTGCAGGACCTCACGGTCGAGGGACCGCATGTCGAGCGCGAGCTGGCCCTGGTCAAGGTCAGCGGCGACCGCGAACGCCTGATCCAGGCCCTGCGGCTCGCCGACTTCATGCACGCGCGGCTCGTGGACAGCATGCCGGGCAGCTTCGTCTTCGAGGTCACCGGCACCTCGGACGAGCTCGACGCCTTCATCGCCCTGATCGAGCCGGTCGAGGTCAGCCGGGCGGGTGTCGTCGCCATCGGCCGCGGCGACACCATCCTCATGCCCGACGCTGCGCGGGTCTGACGGAAAATCCCCCAAGGGCGGCCGGTCCGCCCGCGGGGAGCGAGCGAACGGGTAGGGAGAGTGAGCCCCATGCGCGTCTATTACGATGCCGACGCCGATCTCAATCTGATCAAGAGCAAGAAGGTCGCCATCGTCGGCTATGGCAGCCAGGGCTTCGGCCACGCCAACAACCTGAAGGACAGTGGTGTTGCCGAGGTCGCGGTGGCCTTGAAGGCGAATTCGCCCACGCGCCAGAAGGTCGAGGCCGCGGGCCTCAAGTGCATGACCCCGGCCGAGGCCGCGAAGTGGGCCGACGTGGTCATGGTGCTCGTGCCCGACGAGCTGCAGGCCGACCTCTACCGTGACGAGCTCGGCCCCAACATGAAGGAGGGGGCGGCTCTCCTGTTCGCCCACGGCTTCAACATCCACTTCAAGCTCATCGAGCCGCGCCCCGATCTCGACGTGCTGATGGTGGCGCCCAAGGGCCCCGGCCATCTCGTCCGTGCCGAGTACGTCAAGGGCGGCGGTGTTCCCTGCCTCGTCGCCATCCACCAGGATGCCTCGGGCGGTGCGCTCGACCTCGGCCTGTCTTATGCCAGCGCCATCGGCGGCGGCCGGGCCGGCGTGATCGAGACCACCTTCAAGGAGGAGTGCGAGACCGACCTGTTCGGCGAGCAGGTCGTGCTCTGCGGCGGCCTCTCGGCCCTGATCCAGGCCGGCTACGAGACGCTGGTCGAGGCCGGCTACGCGCCCGAGATGGCCTACTTCGAGTGCCTGCACGAGGTGAAGCTGATCGTGGACCTGATCTACGAGGGCGGCCTCGCCAACATGCGCTACTCGATCAGCAACACGGCCGAGTACGGCGACTACAAGACCGGCCCGCGCATCATCACCGACGAGACCAGGGCCGAGATGAAGCGCGTCCTGGCCGACATCCAGGAGGGCCGCTTCGCCCGCGACTGGGTGCTCGAGAACAAGGCCGGCCAGGTGAGCTTCAAGGCCATGCGCCGCCGCCACGCCGAGCACCCCATCGAGCAGGTCGGCGAGCGGCTGCGCGCCATGATGCCCTGGATCGCCAAGGGCAAGCTGGTCGACAAGAGCCGGAACTGACGCCGGCCCGACAAGGCCTCCCAGCCGGTACCCGGCCGGCTGGGAACTATCCCCTCTCTCCCGGCCTTTTTCCCCGCGAGACCCTGTCGCTTTCGAGGGGAGCGGGCCATGACTGAGTACGAGCACAGGCTCCGGATGCACGCCGATCCGGACGTGCTTGATCTCCTCAGCCGCCCGGCAGCCAGACCTCGATCGTCCCCGGCCGGGGGCTCGGGCGGAAGCGTGTGAAGTCCGTGGGCTCGCCCGGCGCCGGTCGGCCGTCGGTCGCGAGCTCGTTCCTGGCTCCCTGCAGCAGTCGTTCCGCCGTCAGGCGGTCCTCGGGGTAGAAATAGCGCACGCTCGCCGTTCCGATCGGAAAGCGCACCGGAACGAGCTGGACCGAGTCGGCGCCGCGGCGCTGCAACGTGTTCTGCAGGGCTTCGGCGCGAGCGGCGCTGGCATCGTCCCCGGCGGTGAAATGGACGAAAATCCTGGCCTCCGCCGGAAGCCTCGCCTCCACCGCGGGACGCGGCCGGGGAACCGGTGCGGGCGGCGCAGGAGCGATCGCCAGAGCCGGATCGGGCGCCGCCGGCGGCGGGCCCGGCAGCGTCGCCGGCTCGTCCTGCAGCTCGAGCGGCCTGAGTGCCACCGCGGGCGGCTCGGGTGCTTTGAGCGGCTCACCCACGCCCTGCGCCGATGGCTTTTTCGGCACCGCCATGGGCGGCCTCCTCGGGCTCGTTTCCACCGGCCTTGGCGGCGGCTGCGGTGCCGGTGCCACGGCGGAAGGCGACGGGCTCTCCTCGGGAAACCACAACATGGTGGCGTCGCGATTGCCCGAGAGCTGGAACGCGACGAAGGCGAGGCCGAAGCCGGTGCCGGCAGCCACGATCCAGGCGAGCAGCAGGAAGAGCCAGCGCCTCCAGTTCCGTCCGGCCCCATGTTCGTGCGCAGTCTGCGGATAGGCATGGTGGAACGACGTCGCCGCATCAGGGCGGCGCAGGCGGCGCGTGGCCGGCAGAGGCTCGGCATCCGGCAGCGGCATCGCTACGGGCGCTGCCATCGGCTCGGGCGAGGCTGCAACCGGCGAGGCGGGCATCGTGCTCGCCGGGTGAGAGCACGGCGGTGGCTGTGGCGGATCGTACGGTGCCGGGGTCGGCGGCACGCTGCGGACGAGCGGCGCCGACGGGGGCTGCGCCGGCACCGGGCTTCCGCGCTCGCGCAGGAGCGCATGGGCATGGCGACGCAGCACGGCGAACACGCGATCCTCGGCCGGACCGCGCCCGAGCGTATGATGGAGCGCCGCGTTGTCCCAGAGATCGGCCAGAGCCCCCTCGAGCGCTCGATCCGCGAGCACCGGATCGCCCAGCGTGCGCAGGAGCGTCTCGCGCAGGCGCCCGCCCTGCCAGGCGCGCAGCTCGGCGAGGCCGACGGGATCCCGCGCCGCGCACCGCTCGAGAGCGGCGGCGAGCGCCGGATCCCCGCCGACGATCTCGGGAGGCGGCGTGCGCTGCCCGGAACGGGGCGGCTCTGTCGGGGACGACGATGTCGGGCGAAGGCTCGAAGGGTGCTCCGGTGCGTCTTCGGGGAGGCGCCGACGAGCCGGATCGGAGGAGCGTCGCATGGGTCACGCGCTCCATGCTCGTTGCGGCACGACGCGCCGGGCCCCGATCGCGGCGCCGGCGCGTCGGCAGGCCGGCTCAGCCGGCGTCGCGTCGCTTCTCGGGCGGAACGCCGCGCGTGCCGCTCCCGCCGCCGGGACCGTCCCCGTGCGGCGTCTGCTTCTGGCCTGGCTTGTTGCGCTTCTCGGGATCGATATGGCCCTCCTTCGATGCCTTGCCGGGACCGCCTGCCTGGTGCTTCTCGGCCTCTGTCTGTTTCTGTGCCATCGGTCACCTCACGCCCTGTCCAGATCGTGCTCGGGGCCGCGCCAGACCTTCACGGCGGTGGGCCCGGTGTCACCCATGGCCTCGACATAGTGGACGACGTCGCCCATCGCTAGCTGGTCGAACGTGCCGTCCATCACGGCATTGCGATTGAAGTATAGCAGAGCCCCTTCCTTGGTGAGCAGATAGCCGTAGTCCTGCTCGGGATGCATCTCCGCGACCTGGCCCTGGAACATGGTGCTCTGCGGCTGCACGTCCTCGCGAAGCTGGCGCTTGAACCGTTTGAGCTGCCGTTCCGCCGCGTCGAAAGCTTCCTTGATCGACACGTATATATCCGGATTGGCGTAGCGCTCCTTCACCTTCTGTGGCTGCTTGCTGACGACCAGCTGCGCGCCGGGTACCAGCATGTCGATGTGGACCTCGTAGATGTTGCCGGTGCGGTGCTGGCGGTGCAGTCCTTCCACCGACACCCGGCAGGCGGTCAGGCGGTCGTAATATTTCTCGAGCTTGGCGAAGCGCTCGCGGATCGCGGCCTCGACGGCTTCCGAAGGCTGGACGTTGTGAAAGACGATCTCAAGCGGCCCGTCCATCGGTATTTCCTTCTTCAAAAACGCAGGATCGCCACCATCGGACAACCCTCGCGCGGCATTTCCTCGGCCGACGACAGCACGTGGACGTTCCCGCCCCGAAGCAGCGTCTGGACGGCGGCGTAGTCGACGAGGTCCTGATTGTCGGGCGTGGATTCCCGGTTCACCCGCACCCGGTCCCCCTCCTCGTCGCAGATGCCCCAGACGGAAGCGCCCTCGGCGACGAGGAGCGTGTCGACGCGGCCGAACCGGGCGGCGCTCACGATCGCCGGAAGATCGGTAGCACCTCTTGGATCGTTCGAGCCCGCGAGCATCTTGAAGCGGTCGAGATCGTCGGCGCGGCGCTGCGCCAGCTTGGGTCGGACCAGCTCGTAGGCGCGCCGGTGGAGCTCGGCGCGGTCGAGCGAGTCGGGATCGGTCTGGACGGTCTCGTGGAACGTGATCCCCTTGGCCAGCGCCTTGAGATGACCTTCGACCTCGGGCTGGGCGACGAGGACGATCGGAGCCTGCGTTCCGCCGAGGCAGCGCTCGAGCGCATTCTGCAGGCGGCGCAGATGCTCGATGAGCTGCGCCTTGCGCTGCTCTTCCGGAGCCTCGCCGTAGCTCTGGGGCGCCGGCACGCCGATCGCCCCTCCTCGACGCGACTGCGACAGCGGCGCCGGACGTCGCGTGTTCTCGTAATCCGTCTCGGCGGTGACCTCGGCGACGCTTCGTGGGATGTCGGCCTCGACCTCCGTGAGCCCGAACCGCGAAGCGACATAGAGTTGCGTGTCACCGGCCGTGGCAGTGAGCACGAAGAAGCGCCCGTCGTCGGCAAGGAGCGGCAGAAGCGGCTTCACGTGCGGCCGCGGCCCCACCACCGTGGTCTCCGGCAGCTCCATCGGCACCTTGTGCACCTGGAACAGGCCGGGAGCCACGAAGATCGCGAGGCTGCCGCGCTCCTGGCGCCAGAACTGCTCGTCGTCGTAGAGGGCTTGCGCGGGTGCCAGCAGGGCGTCGACCTCCGGTCGCCGGTGGCCCTGCTCGACCAGCCGGTCGGTGGCGGCCGAAAGCGCGTTCTTGAGGCGGACCGCACCCTGCCGGATGTCGCGGTCATCCTCGTGTCCGGGAAGGTAGATCGAGACAGCGGGCGATGCTTGCACGCTCGCGAGCGCGGTGAGTTGCTCCTTGGTCATCATGGGACCTGTCCTCGCTCGAATGCCGTGCCCGCCGCTTCCAACGTCCCCTTGGCGGCTTGGTTCCGGTGTGGTGCCCCGCGAGCGGACCGCCTCGCCTTGCAGGCGAGAAGTGCGTTCCCGTCTGCACGCCAGAGCGGCGCTCGACTCGCGAGACCGAGACGAAGGAACAGAGCCATGAGCGAGCTTACCATCGAGAGGCCGCTCGGCGGCAGCGGAATCTCGGCCGGCCTGCCGGGGCCGTGCAGCCTCCTGCCCGCACGAGCACGGAATGGCTTTACAACCCCGTGCCGTATCGTGGATAACCGCCGCGCTGCCGGTGATCGCCGGCAGGGTGCAGCTTGATCGAAACGGAGCGATCGAGTGGCGATCATCCCGCACGGGGAGATCCCGACGTTGGCAGAGGCGGGCCGCCTTGCGGTGATGCCTGCCCCGGCGTCTGCATGCACCTCGCTTGCTCGGCTGCTTCGTATCGCGGGTCGACTTACCGGCCCCTGAGCCAGCGCCGTCCGCGCCCGTGCTCAGGGGTGAATTCTATCCGCCACCGTCACCAGCAGCCCGAGATCCGACCATGGCCACCACCCACGACACTGCTCAGCCTGCCGCCCAGGAAGACCGTATCATCATCTTCGACACCACCTTGCGCGATGGCGAGCAGTCGCCCGGCTGCTCGATGAACGTCGAGGAGAAACTGCGTGTCGCCGCCGTCCTCGAGGGCATGGGCGTCGACGTGATCGAGGCCGGCTTCCCGATCGCGTCCGAGGGCGACTTCCATGCCGTCAACGAGATCGCGAAGCGGGTCAAGGAAAGCGTCGTCTGTGGCCTCGCCCGCGCCGCCGCCGCCGACATCGATCGTGCCGGCGAAGCCCTGCAGCCGGCCGCGCGCAAGCGCATCCACACCTTCATCGGCACCTCGCCGTTGCACCGGAAGTACCAGCTCCAGCTCGACGCCGAGCAGGTCCACGAGCGGGTGATCGACAGCGTCACCCGTGCCCGGCGCTACACCGACGACGTCGAGTGGAGCGGCATGGATGCATCCCGCACCGAGCCCGAGTTCCTGTTCCGCTGCATCGAGAGCGCCATCAAGGCCGGCGCCACCACGATCAACATCCCTGACACGGTGGGTTACGCCTACCCCGAGGAGTTCGCCGATCTGATCCGCGAGATCAGGAACCAGGTCCCGAACATCGACAAGGCCATCATTTCGGTCCACTGCCACAACGATCTCGGTCTCGCGGTCGCGAACTCGCTGCGCGCGGTCGAGGCCGGGGCGCGGCAGATCGAGTGCACCATCAACGGCATCGGCGAGCGGGCCGGCAACTGCTCGCTCGAGGAGGTCGTGATGGCGATGCGGGTGCGCGCCGACCGGCTGCCCTACCGCACCCGGATCGTCACCCAGGACATCATGAAGGCCTCGCGCCTGGTCTCGGCCATCACCGGCTTCCAGGTCCAGCCCAACAAGGCCATCGTCGGTGCCAACGCCTTCGCCCACGAGAGCGGCATCCACCAGGATGGCGTGCTGAAGAATGCCCAGACCTACGAGATCATGCGGCCCGAGGACGTGGGCCTCGTTCGCTCGAGCCTGGTCATGGGCAAGCACTCCGGCCGCCACGCCTTCAAGAAGAAACTCGAGGACCTGGGCTACGCGCTCGGCGAGAACGCGCTCAACGACGCCTTCGTCCGCTTCAAAGCGCTCGCCGACAAGAAGAAGGAGGTATTCGACGAGGACATCGTGGCCCTCGTCGACGACGAGATCCAAGAGGCGGGCCAGCGGATCCGCTTCGTGAGCCTCTACGTGCAGTGCGGTTCCAAGATCAAGCCCACGGCCGAGCTCGAGCTCGAGGTGGACGGTGTCAAGAAGACCGCGGTCGCGATGGGCGACGGGCCGGTGGACGCGACCTTCAAGGCGATCCGGGCGATCTATCCGCACGACGCCGAGCTGCCGCTGTTCCAGATCCACGCCGTGACGGAAGGCACGGACGCGCAGGCCGAGGTCACGGTCCGGCTCGAGGAGAACGGCAAGACCGTCAACGGCCAGGCGGCCGACACCGACACGCTGGTGGCTTCCGCCCGGGCCTACATCGCAGCTTTGAACAAGCTTCTGACCAAGCGCGAGAAGACGGCGCCGGCGGCCCTTTCCGCCTGAGAACTGTTGCCGCACCGCGACGCTCCCGGCGTTGATCCGCGCGGCCTGAAGTACGAAATTCGGATGGAGCGGAGCGATCCGCTCCATCCCTTGCGCGTGCGACGACGCCAGGAACGGATTCCCGCTAGATGTTCTCGAGACTGCTCGGCCTGTTCTCCGCGGACATGGCCATCGACCTCGGCACCGCCAACACGCTCGTCTATGTCAAGGGCCGCGGCATCGTCCTGAACGAGCCCTCGGTCGTGGCGATCGCGACCAACCGCGGTCGGCGCCAGATCCTCGCCGTCGGCGAGGAGGCGAAGCAGATGGTCGGCCGCACTCCCGGCAATATCGAGGCGATCCGTCCCTTGCGGGACGGGGTCATCGCCGACTTCGAGGTCGCCGAGGAGATGATCAAGCACTTCATCCGCCGGGTGCATCCGCGGCGCGGCTTCGCGAGTCCGCGGGTGATCATCTGCGTGCCCTCGGGCTCGACCGCGGTCGAGCGCCGCGCCATCCAGGAGAGCGCCGAGAGCGCGGGTGCGCGGCGCGTGTTCCTGATCGAGGAGCCGATGGCGGCCGCGATCGGCGCCGGCCTGCCCGTGACCGAGCCCACGGGCTCGATGGTGGTCGACATCGGCGGCGGCACCACCGAGGTGGCCATCCTGTCCCTCGGCGGCATCGTCTACGCGAAGTCCATCCGCGTCGGCGGGAACAAGATGGACGAGGCGATCATCAGCTACATCCGCCGCAACCACAGCCTCCTCATCGGCGAGGCCACGGCGGAGAACGTCAAGATGAGGATCGGCTCGGCCTGCCTGCCGCAGGACGGGCAGGGCGAGGTGATGGAGATCAAGGGACGCGACCTCATGAACGGCGTGCCCAAGGAGATCGTCGTCAGCCAGCGACAAATCGCCGAGAGCCTCGCCGAGCCCGTCAATGCCATCATCGAGGCCGTGAAGGTAGCGCTCGAGCACACGGCCCCCGAGTTGTCGGCAGACATCGTCGACAAGGGCATCGTGCTCACGGGCGGGGGCTCGCTTTTGGGTAATCTCGACTTCGTGTTGCGTCACTCGACCGGGCTGCCGGTGAGCGTGGCCGACGAGCCCTTGACGTGTGTGGCCATCGGTACCGGGCGGTGCCTCGAGGAGATGTCGACTCTGCGGCACGTGCTGCATACGGCATATTGATCGACGCTGTTCCGGCCCGCCGTTGCCGGCCGGGCGGAGGTGGGACGCTCGTGACGGATGACGACACCGGAAGGTGTCAACGGAGACGTCGCTGATGCTCTTTCTCGGCAGCAACTGGCCTCGTGTCGTCGTCCAGCTCCGTACGGCGATCGACCGGTCGGCGCTCGGGATCCTGATCGGGCTCTCCGTGCTGCTGCTCCTGCTCGGCAAGGCGGACATGAAGCTCGCCAACCTCGTCATCGAGCAGCTCGACGATGCGTCCGTGCCCGTGCTGCGGGTGCTCAACGAGCCGGTTGCCGCCGTGCGCGGCGCGTTCGACCGTTTGGGCGAGATGCTGGCCATCTACGAGGAGAACGCCAGGCTGCGCGAGGAGAACCGCCGGCTTTTGGCCTGGCAGGCAGAGGCGGCGAAGCTCACGGTGCAGAACAGAGCGCTGCGCCAGATGCTGCAGATTCCTCCCGTGGAGCGGGCGCCGAGCTGGACCACGGCCCGCGTGGTCGCCGATTCCGGGGGCGTGTTCGTGCACACCCTGCTCCTCGACGCCGGTGCCGACCGCGGCATCGTGAGCGGCATGCCCGCGGTCAGCCCGCAAGGCCTCGTCGGCCGGGTCATCGACGTCGGCCGGCACAGCTCGCGCATCCTGCTGATCACGGATTTCAACTCCCGTATCCCGGTCGTGGTCGAGAGCTCCGGCGACCAGGCGATTCTCGAGGGCGACAACACGGCCGAGCCGGCCCTGCGCTTCCTGCCGATCAATCCCGGCTTCAAGGTCGGCGACCGCGTCTTGACCTCGGGCCGGGGCGGCCTGCTGCCGCCCGGCCTCCTGGTGGGCCAGATCAGCGCCATCACCGACGGCAAGGTCGCCGTCCGCCCCTATGTCGACTGGGCACGGCTCGACTATCTCTCTCTCCTGAGGTCCGAGGGCGTGCTGCCGCCCGAGCCTCAGAGCGGCGTCCGGCACGGCGCCGGCACGCGCTCGCTTCAGGCGGCGAGGCCATGAGCGGCGGCATGCTCCGCCTGCTCGACCGGACCGCCCGCACGCTGGCGCCGTTCCTCACCGGGCTCGGCGCCGTGCTGATCGATCTGCTGCCGCTGCCCGATCCCGGACCGCAGAGCCTCGCTCCCTTGACCACGGTCTGCGTGCTCTATTTCTGGACCCTCTACCGGCCCGATCTCATGACCCCGCTCGCGGTGTTCGTCGTCGGGCTCGTGCTCGACGCGGCCGGCGGCATGCCGCTCGGGCTGACTTCGCTCTCGCTCCTGCTCGTGCGCAGCCTGCTCCTCACCCGGCAGCGCTTCCTCCTGGCACAGCCCTTCCTGGTCATCTGGGCGTGCTTCGTCCTCGTCGTCGCCGCCACGGCCGGCCTGCGCTGGCTGCTCGCCTCCTTGTGGTGGGGGCGGTTGTTCTCGCCGCAGCCGGTGGTGCTGGAGGCTGCGCTCACCGTGGCCATCTATCCGGTCGTCGGCTGGCTGCTCACCCAGTTGCACCAGCATGTCTCGGTGGCGTCCCATGCAGCAAGAAGCTGAGCGCGTCCGCAGCTTCACGCGCCGTGCGCTCTTCGTGGGCGGCGCGCAGGTGGTGCTCTTCGGTGCCCTGGTCGGCCGCCTCTATCATCTCCAGGTACAGCGCAGCGCCGAGTACAGCCTCCTGGCCGAGGACAACCGCATCGACCAGCGTCTCCTGATCCCACCCCGTGGCCGCATCCTCGACCGCAACGGCGTGGCGCTCGCGAGCAACGTGCCGACCTACCGGGTGCGCGTCGTCCGCGAGCAGGCCGGCGATCTCCGCGAGACGCTGCAGCGGCTCGCGCAGCTGATCAGCCTCACGCCCGAGCAGATCGAGGCCGTTCTCGCCGAGGCGCGCACACGCCGCGCGTTCATGCCGATGACGGTGCGAGAGGATCTGTCCTGGGACGAGGTCTCGCGGATCGCGGTCCACTCGCCCGAGCTGCCGGGAGTCGTGCTCGACTCCGGCCTCCTGCGCCAATATCCCTATGGCGAGGTCCTGTCGCATGTCCTCGGCTATGTCGGGGCGGTGAGTCAGGCCGAGCAGCAGCGCGACCCGGATCCGCTGCTGCAGCTTCCCGACTTCCGCATCGGCAAGAGCGGCATCGAGCGATCCTATGACAAGGTGCTGCGCGGCCGGGCGGGGCTCAGCCGCGTGGAGGTCAACGCGATCGGCCGCGAGATCCGCGAGCTCGACCGGACCGAGGGCGAGCCCGGCGAGGACGTCCAGCTCAGCCTCGACCTCGAGCTGCAGCGTTTCTGCTTCGCGCGGCTCACGAGCGAGCTCGCCGCCAGCGCCGTCGTGATCGACGTCCGCACCGGCGGCATCCTGGCGCTCGCCTCGGTCCCGAGCTACGACCCCGCCTCGTTCACGGGTGGCCTCAGCCGGCGCTTGTGGACCGAGCTGCGCGACAACCCGCGCCACCCGCTCGTGAACAAGTGCATCCGCGGCCAGTACCCGCCGGGCTCGACCTTCAAGATGATGACGGCGCTGGCAGGCCTCGAGTCCGGCGCCATCACCGAGACCACCCGGATCTTCTGCCCGGGCTCGGTCAGCCTCGGCACGGCCCGCTTCTATTGCTGGAAGGAGCACGGCCACGGGTCGATCAATCTCGTCAATGCCCTCGAGCAGTCCTGCGACTGCTATTTCTACGAGGTGGCGCGGCGCGTCGGCGTGGATGCGATCGCCGACATGGCGAACCGCTTCGGTCTCGGCCACCGGCTCGATCTCGACCTGCCGGGCGAGCAGCCCGGTCTGATCCCGACCCGCGCCTGGAAGAAGGCGACCTTCAGGCAGTCCTGGCAGAAGGGCGAGACGCTCGTCTGCGGCATCGGGCAGGGCTACGTCGCGGCAACACCCTTGCAGCTCGCCGTGATGACGGCGCGGTTGGCCAATGGCGGCCTCGCGGTGAAGCCTCGGGTCGTCCTGCCCAAGGATGCCCCGCCACTATCCTCGGTCGGCGTGTCCAGGGCTTCGCTCGAACTGGTCTTACGCGGCATGCGCGAGGTCGTGCACGGCGCTCGCGGCACGGCGCGGCAGGCGGCGCTGAACCTGCCCGGCATCGAGATGGGCGGCAAGACGGGAACCGCGCAGGTGCGGCGCATCTCGAAGGCCGACCGCGCCTCGGGCCGCCACAAGCGCGAGGACATTCCCTGGGAGGAACGCGATCATGCGCTCTTCGTCTGCTTCGCGCCTTACGCCAGCCCCAGGTTCGCCGTCTCGGTGATCGTCGAGCACGGGTTGCACGGCGCCTCGGCAGCGGCCCCGATCGCCAGGGACATCATGAAGAAGACCCTCGAGCTCTTCAAGGACACCATCGAGCCCCAGACGGCGACGGTCACCGAGCGCGGGAACGCTTCATGATCGCCTCGCCCCCGCCGCGCATCCGCCAGCGCGAGCTGTCGCTCGGCGAGAAGCTCCAGTGGGTGAACTGGCCGCTTCTCGCGCTTCTTCTCGTGATCGGGCTCATCGGTTACGCCATGCTCTATTCCGCGGGCGGCGGCTCGCACAGTCCGTGGGCCTGGAAGCACGGGCTGCGGCTTGCCGTGTTCCTGCCGGTGATGGTCGGGATAGCCCTCGTCGACATCCGGTTCTGGCTCAAGATCTCCTATCTCTTTTACGGCCTCGTCGTCGTCCTCCTGGTTGGCGTCGACGTGCTGGGCGAGATCAACAAGGGCGCTCAGCGCTGGCTCGATCTCGGTGTCATCCAGATCCAGCCGTCGGAGCTCATGAAGGTGGCGCTGATCATGGCGCTCGCCCGCTACTTTCACACCGCCTATCTCGACGACACGCGCCGGATCCTGTTCCTGCTGCCGGCGGTCCTCATGATCCTGGTGCCGGTGGGCCTCGTCCTCGTCCAGCCCGATCTCGGCACCGCGGTGACGCTTCTCGTGAGCGGGACGGCCATGCTGTTCATGGCGGGTGTCAGGATCTGGAAGTTCGTCGTCGTGGGTGCTCTCGGGGGGGCAGCGCTGCCCGTGTTGTGGGCGAAGATGCACGACTACCAGCGTCAGCGGGTCTACACCTTCCTCGATCCGGAATCGGACCCCCTGGGTTCCGGCTATCACATCATCCAGTCCAAGATCGCTCTCGGCTCGGGCGGATTCTGGGGCAAAGGATTCCTTCACGGCACCCAGGCCCAGCTCAGCTTCCTGCCCGAGAAGCAGACCGACTTCGCCTTCACCATGCTGGCCGAGGAGATGGGCTTCGTGGGGGCGGTCACCGTGCTCATGCTGTTCCTGGCCGTCCTCATGCTGGGCCTCGTCGTCGCCGTCCGCACGGCGAGCCAGTATTCGCGGCTGGTCGCAATCGGTGCCGTCATCAACCTCTTCATCTACGTCGCGATCAACGTCTCCATGGTGACGGGCCTCATCCCCGTCGTGGGCGTGCCGCTGCCGCTGATCTCCTATGGCGGCACGGCGATGCTCACGCTCGTGGTCAGCCTGGGCCTCCTGCTCTGCGCCGACGTGCACCGGAACCTCGTCATCCCGCGCTTCCCGTCCAACCTCTGAAGCGGCCGACCCTTGCCGCCGGGGCGGTTTACGTGGGCGTGCGATCGGTCTAAGCGGCTTCCATTCCATGCAGCGGTGGAAGAGGCGGCCCATGGCAGGTCAAGCGAGAACGGGCGGGCGCATCCTGGTCGATCAGCTCCGCATCCAAGGGGTGGAGGTCGCGTTCGGCGTGCCGGGCGAGAGCTATCTCGAGGTCTTGGACGCGCTGCACGATACGCCCGAGATCCGCTTCGTGGTCTGCCGGCAGGAGGGTGGGGCGGCGATGATGGCGGCCGCCTGGGGCGAACTCACCGGCCGGCCCGGTGTCGCCTTCGTGACCCGCGGTCCCGGTGCCACCAACGCCAGCGCCGGCGTGCACGTCGCTCAGCAGGACAGCCTGCCCATGGTGCTGTTCGTGGGTCAGGTCGACCGCGGCAGCCGCGAGCGCGACACCTTCCAGGAGGTCGACTATCGCCGCATGTTCGGCGGCATGGCGAAATGGGTCGCCGAGATCGACGATCCCGCCCGCATCCCGGAATTCGTCCACCGCGCCTTCGCCACCGCCACGGCCGGCCGCCCCGGCCCCGTCGTCCTCGCCCTGCCCGAGGACATGCTGGTGGAGAAGGCCACGGTCGTCGACGGACGGGCCTATCGACCCGTCGAGGCGGTGCCGGGGGCCGACGAGCTCGAGCAGCTCCGGCACCTGCTCGAGCGGTCGGTGCGCCCCTTCGTGATCCTGGGCGGCAGCGGCTGGAGCGCCGCCGGCACCGAGGCGCTCGCCGCATTCCTCGATCGCAACGACCTGCCCGCGGCCTGCGGTTTCCGCCGTCAGGATATTCTCGACAACCGGCACCGCTGCTATGCCGGTCATATCGGCCTCGGCGCCAACCCGAAGCTGATCGAGCGCATCCGCAGCAGCGACCTCGTGATCGCGATCGGCTCTCGCCTCGGCGAGACCACGAGCCAGAGCTTCATGCTGCTCGACGTCCCACGGCCGCAGCAGCGTTTTGTCCACGTCCACAACGACCCCGAGGAGCTGGGCCGGGTCTACCAGCCCGATCTGCCCATCCTCGCCGGCCTCAACGCCTTCGCCCGCGCCGTGGCCGCCCTGCCGCCCGTGTCGAGCCGGCCCTGGGCCGCAGCCACGGCCGAAGCACACGAGGTGGAGCTCGCCTGGCGCACGCCCGCTCCGATTCCGGGGGCCTTGCAATACGGCGAGATCGTGGCCTGGCTGCGGCGTGAGCTGCCCGAGGAGACGATCGTCACCAACGGTGCCGGCAACTACGCGATCTGGGTCAACCGCTTCTTCCCCTACCCGCGACTCGGGACCCAGCTGGCGCCTACCTCGGGCTCGATGGGCTACGGGCTTCCGGCGGCGATCGCGGCCAAGCTCGCTTGCCCGGACCGGCCGGTCGTGAGCTTCGCCGGCGACGGCTGCTTTCTCATGACCGGCCAGGAGCTCGCGACCGCCGTGCAGCACGAGCTGCCGATCATAACGATCGTCGTCGACAACGGCATGTACGGCACGATCCGGATGCACCAGGAGCGCGAGCATCCCGGCCGCGTCTCGGGCACCAGCCTCAAGAACCCCGATTTCGCGGCGTTGGCCCGCGCCTACGGTGCCTTCGGCGCCCGGGTGGAACGCACGGAAGAGTTCGCCCCGGCCTTCGCCGAGGCGGTGGCCTCCGGCCGGCCGGCGCTCCTCCACCTGATCCTCGATCCCGAGGCGATCACCCCGCGCACGAGCCTGAGCGAGATCCGTGCCGCAGCCCGTGCCGCGGGACGCTGATCACACGGTGGTCAGATACCACTCGTACTCGGTCGGCGTGATGCGGGCCTGGAATCGGTTGCGCTCGGACTCGCGGCAGACGGCGAGCAGGCGGCAGAAACGCTCGCCGAGATAGGCTGGTAGCACCTCGGCCCGCCGGAAGGCCCGTATCGCCTCCTCCCAGGTCAGCGGCAGGCTCGCCGGGACCTCGGCATAGGCGTTGCCGGTGACGGGAGGGGTGGGTTCCTCCTTCCGCTCGAGGCCGTGGAGGACGCCCGCCAGCACCGCGGCCAGCACGAGATAGGGATTGGCATCCGCACCGGCGACCCGATGCTCGATGCGCCGCGCCTTCGCCGGTCCCGGCGGGATCCGGAGCGCCACGGTGCGATTGTTCCGGCCCCAGGTGGGAGCCACGGGCGCATAGGAGTGCGGGCGCAGCCGGCGGTAGCTGTTGGCGTTGGGCCCCATGATCAGCATCGATTCGGTCATGAGCGCCTGCAGGCCCGCCACGGCGTGGCGCAGATGGCGCTCGCCGTCCTCGGTCTCGCCGAACAGGTTGCGGCCCTCCCGGTCGACCAGGCTCAGATGCACGTGCAGCCCGCTGCCGCTCTGCTCGACGAAGGGCTTGGCCATGAAAGTGGCGCGCTGGCCGGTGGCGCGCGCCGCCGCCTTGATGCAGCGTTTCAGCATGAGGGCGTGGTCGGCAGCCTCGACCATGTCGTCGACATGGCCGAGATTGACCTCGAACTGTCCCGGCCCGAACTCCGCGAGCGCTCCTTTCACCGGGATCTCCTGGGCCGTGGCGTAGCGGTCGACCAGCTCGAGGAACGGCTCCTGGTCCTCCATCCGTTCGGGCGCGAACACTTCGGTCTCGGCTGGGCGCCGCTGCCCGAGCCGCTCGCAGCGTGCGACCTGGGGCCGACCGTGCTCGTCCTCGGCGAGGTCGAGGAGATAGAACTCGAGCTCGAGGGCGGCGACGGGCTTCAGGCCCAGGGCTGCGAAGCGTGCCGCCACGCGGGTCAGCACCTCGCGCGGGTTGGCGAAGAACGGGGTGCCGTCGGGGTCGGCGAGCCCGCCGATGATCTGGGCACCACCGGGCCGCCAGGGCACGGGCCGAAGCGTGCGGGGATCGAGGGCGAGCGGGCGATCGGCGTCGCCTTCCTCCCAGACCAAGCCGCTCCGGTCCACGTTGGCGCCCGTCGTGTCGAGCGCGTAGAGCGAGGTGGTGAAGAAGGCCTCGCCGGCGAGAGCGCTCCTCAGCGCCTGGGGCGGGATGCGCTTGCCGCGCGGGATGCCGGCAAGATCCGGGAGGAGGAGATCGATCGATTCGGTGAGCGGATGCTCTTGGAGAAAGACGTCGAGCGCTGCGAGCATGATGCTCCGGGGAAGGGGGAGGCCTCCATGACGCGCCGCAGGAGGAAGGCCGCCCGGTCGCGGATGGGGCGGCTCAGAGGCTTTCCTTGACCCATTCGATGAGCTTGCTCTTGGGCAAGGCACCCACCTTGGTCGCCGCGACCTCGCCGTTCTTGAACAGCATCAGGGTCGGTATGCCGCGGACACCGTACTTGGTGGGGGTGAGCGGGTTCTCGTCGATGTTGACCTTCACGACCTCGACCTGATCGCCCATCTCGTTGGCGAGATCCTCGAGATAGGGAGCGATCATCTTGCACGGGCCGCACCACTCGGCCCAGAAGTCGACGACGACCGGCTTCGACGCCTTGAGCACGTCCTGCTCGAACGCGGTGTCGGTGGTCTGGCTGATGGCCATGATCGTTTCCAAAAAAGCTGTACCTCCCGCGGGGAAACCCTCGCGGCTCGACCGACACTAGGATTCGCCGAGCGCTGGCGTCAAGCCGCCGGGTAGGATGCCCATCCGAGGCGATATCGGCCCGTCCGTCCCGGAAGGCCGGGCGGCGAGGCGACCCGGTTCAAGGAGGATGGCGTGAGGACGGTTCTGCTGCAGATGTCGGTCATCGCGGCCCTCGCCGGCACGGCCGACCATGCCGGTGCTACGACCGCCGATCTCGTCTTTGAGCATGGCAACGTCCATACCGCGAACCCGGAACAGTCGCACGCAACCGGAATTGCCATCAGAGCCGGCAGGATCGCCCTCGTGGGTTCGGATTCTGATGTCGAGGCCTTGATCGGCGCCGGCACCCAGGTCGTCGATCTCCATGGTGCCACCGTTCTGCCGGGCCTGACCGATTCCCATTACCATCTAGCTTTGGTCGGGGCGCGTGAGGCGGGTTTCGATCTTGCCGGCACGACAGGGATCGAGGATCTCCGGACACGACTCGGAGCGAGGGTGGCGGTTGCGAAGCCTGGTGACTGGATCACCGGCAGCGGTTGGATCGAGGGGGCTTGGAAGCCAGCCGCATTTCCCACGCGCTTCGACCTCGATCCGGTCTCGCCGGACAATCCGGTTTTCCTGAGGCGAGGGGACCTGCACGCCGGGGTCGCCAACAGCGCGGCGCTGCGAATCGTCGGCATCGACCGGACCACCCCCGACCCGCCCGGCGGCGTCATTATGAGGGATGAGCAGACCGGGGAGCCCACGGGCATGCTGCTCGAGAGGGCGCAAGCGCTCGTCATGCGGCACATTCCCAAGCCGACCGAGGCGGACCTTCGCGAGCAGCTCGTGCTCGGCACGCAGCGAAGCATCGCGCATTGCCTTTGCCAGATTCATAACCCGGGCGGCAGCTATGCCATCATCGGTCGTCTGCGGCAGCTCTACACCGACGGACTGATCAAGCTGCGGGTCTACCAGGCCGTGAGCGGCCCTGGCCCGGATGCCGACCGGCTGCTCCAGGAAGGTCCGCTGCTGCGCCAGTTCGACGACCGCTTCACCGTGCGGGCGATCAAGCTTCTCATCGACGGCTCGCTCGGCTCACGGACGGCGGCACTGCTGGAACCTTACCTCGATGCCCCCGGCTCGGGGCTCTTGAGGGACGATCTCGACCGTATCCAGGCGATGCTCGCCACCGCCCTGCGCCAGGGCATTCAGGTGTGGACGCATGCGATCGGCGACCGGGCCAACCGGGTCGTGCTCGATCTGTACGAGCAGGCATTCCGGGCCGTGCCGCCGGCGGAGCGCAAGGTGCAGGAGCCGCGCTGGCGCATCGAGCACGCGCAGATCCTGGACCCGGCCGACCTGCCCCGCTTCGCCGTGCTGGGCGTGATCCCGTCGATGCAGCCCTCGCACGCGATCACCGACCTGCACTGGGCCGAGAGCCGGCTGGGCTTGGCACGCCTCGACCGCACCTACAAATGGCGGAGCCTCATCGCGAGCGGCACCATCGTCCCGGGAGGATCGGATGCTCCCGTGGAGTCGGGCGATCCGATGGTCGAGTTCTATGCCGCCGTCGCCAGGAAGGGCCTCGACGGCTTCTCGGGGCCGGGCTGGCATCCCGAGGAAGCGGTCACACGCGAGCAGGCCTTGAAGATGCTCACGATCTGGCCCGCCGAAGCGGCCTTCGAGGAGGATCTGCGCGGCTCGATCGAGCCGGGCAAGCTCGCCGATCTGTCGATCCTCTCGGCCGACATCATGCGCATTCCCGAAGTCGAGATCCCGAAGACGCGCTGCCTGATGACGATCATCGGCGGCGAGATCGTGTTTCGGGCGGCAGAATAGAGAGCGCTATGCCGAACCCGCGCAGACAACGGGCCGCCTATGGCCGGCCGGTGATCTCGAGCACGGCCTGGTAGACGAGCTCGGCGAAGCGACCCAGGCCGGCGAGCGACACCCGCTCGTCGTTGCCGTGCAGCCGCGCCAGTTCCTCGCCGCCCGCGACACCGCCGAGACCATAGGCCTTCACACCTTTCGCCCGCAGAGGGGCCGAGTCGGTCCCCGCCGGCAGGAGGAAGGGCAGCGTCACGGCTTTGGGAAAGACCTGGGCCTGGGCATGCTCGAGGGCTCGGTACAGGTCGCTTCCCAGGGGCGAGGGGGCCGGATCGACGGGAGGCGGCACGACCTCGATCGCGGGATCGCCGATCAGCTCGACGAGCCGCGCCACTGCCGCCGCCATGCCGGCATCCGGCACCTCGCCCGCATCGACGACCGCCTCCGCTTCGGCCGGAACGACGAGGGCCGGCCGTGCTGCCGGACTCACGAGTGCTGGCTGGCGGAAGAAGGCGCGGGTGGCCTCCTGCAGCCGCACCGGCATCCCCGTCGGGCCGATCCTGGCGACTGCGGCAGCGAGACGGGTAACGGCGTTGTCGAGCCTGCCGGCGGCACCCTGCCGGATGCTGCTCTGGGCGATCAACCGGATCTCGCGCAGCGGTGCCACCACCTCGACCGCAGGATCGTCGATCAGCTCGGCGAGCATCGCCACCATGGCCGGCAGATCCTCGCCGGGCAAGGCGCGAACGTCGATGGTCGCCTCGGCTTCGGCCGGGATCACGTTGGCGCGGAAGCCGCCCTTGATGATGGTCGGTGCCAGGGTCGTCCGCAGCATGGCGTTGTAGTAGATGCTCGTGGCGCGCAGCTTCTCCTGGGCGTCCGCGCTGCGCTCCGGGTCCTCGAGATCGCGATAGAGCGCCGCGTCGGCCGGCGGGCTGATCGGGGCGAGCTTTCGGAAGAAAGCGCGCGTGGTCTCGTTCAGGCGCATCGGCATCTGCAGCGCGCCGACCTTGGCGACAGCGGCGGCAAGATGCGTGATGGGATTGTCGAGGCGTGGCATCGAGCCGTGTCCCGAGCTGCCGCGGGCGACGAGACGGATACGGTGCGGCGCCTTCTCGCCGGTGGCGACCCCCGCATACTGGATCGCACCATCCTTTTCGAAGATCCAGCCGCCTTCGTTCAGAGCGTACTCGCAGTCGATCTTGTCCCAGTGCCGCTCGATCAGGAACCGGATGCCGGCCCGGCCGCCCGATTCCTCGTCCGCCTCGCCGAGCAGGATGACATCGCGCCGAAGCGGCACGCCCAGGCGGTGCAGCAGCAGGACGACTTCCAGGTTGACGGCCAGCATGCCCTTGTCGTCGAAGGCGCCGCGCCCGTAGAGAAAGCCGTTCTCGACCCTTGCGCCGAACGGATCGACCGTCCATCGCTCGCGCTCCACGCCGACGACGTCGAGATGCGCCATCAGCAGGAGCGGCCGATCCTCGCCGCTGCCCTCGAGGCGGGCCACGATGTTGCCGCGCCCGGGCTCCAGCTCGAGGATCTCGGCCGGAATGCCCTCCTGATTCAGGACATCCTCGATGTATCGGGCGGCTCTGGTCTCGTTGCCGGGCGGATTGGTGGTGTCGATGCGCACCAGGGCCGCGAGATGCTGCGCCATCTCCTCCTGCACCTGCTGCCAGTCGGGCAAAAGCGCCGGGCCGGCGGCCGCCGTCTCGCCGGCCACGAGCAGCATGGCGGCGATCCCCAGCGACCATGCCGCTCCCGGTCTTCGAGTCGCAGCCGACGGACGGCCTTGCGGGAGCCGCACGGGAGACATGGCCGCACCCTCCTCCCTTCCGCTCGGGCCGGGCCCGATCCCCAACCCTACACCCCGAGCGCGGCAGCGGACCATCCCGTCCCGGCATCCGCTCTACCGGAGCATCTCACCCGGCGGGCATGTACCGGTCGAGCAGGGAAAGGGGCAGAAGGTCGAGGCGCGGCACCTCGGTCCACAACAGCGCCGCCTTGATCGTGCGGCCCGGATAGATCGAGCGCAGGAGCGCCCGGTAGGCGGCGAGCTGGCGC
Organism: Benzoatithermus flavus; assembly: GCF_037908215.1. NCBI lineage: Bacteria > Pseudomonadati > Pseudomonadota > Alphaproteobacteria > Geminicoccales > Geminicoccaceae > Benzoatithermus > Benzoatithermus flavus. Next base: position 68,641 of record NZ_JBBLZC010000002.1, read on the forward strand.
AGATAGGCCACCGGCGTCGCCTCGATCGTCCGTGGCGGCGTGCGGTTGCTCTTGTAGTCGACGAGCAGGACCTCGTCCGCCGTCACGGCGAGACGGTCGATCTGGCCCACGATCACCTGGCCGCCCACGACACCGCACAGCGGCTGCTCGACCCGGCTGCCGGGCGCGAACACGGGCGCCATCTCGGGCATGGCGACGAGATCGAGGACGCGCCCGGCGAGCCGCGCCCGCTGCTCCGGTGCGAGATCGTCGGCGAACGCGCGCAGCAGGCGGTCCGCCGCTGCCGGGCGCTGTTCCGGCGGCACGTCGGGCAGGAGCTGCAGCAGCCGGTGGACGAGGATGCCGTAGCGGAAGCGCAGGCTCGCCTCGGCGCCCGTGGGCGAGCTGGGGGGCGGCTCCTCGGGCTCTCCCTCCTGCCGCGACGGGGCGAGCGGACGCGGTGGCCGGGCCTCCTCGGGTGCAGGAGCGCTCGCCCAGAGCGGCAGGGGCTCGGCTTTCACGGCAGCGCCCGCGAGAGGTGCGGCGGTCACCGTCGCCGCCACGCCGCGGCGCAGCCGCAGGGCGGTGCCGGCGAAGCCCTTGCCGAGGTCGATCTCGAACCGCTCGACGTCGGGCATGGCCTCCATGGCCCTGCCGACCAGCTCGTGCCAGCTCGGCTCCGCGCCGCCGGCGCCTTCGTCGTCGCCGTCCGGCGCCTGCCCCTTCGCGACATTGCGGGGCAGCCAGCCCGTGACGTAGAGCCGGTCCCTGGCCCTGGTGAGCGCCACGTAGAGGAGGCGTCGCCGCTCCTCCGCCTCGCGGCGGGCATCCTCCTGCGCCAGCCGTTCGGTGAAGCCCTCGCGCTCGCCCTTGGCCGACCGCCAGAAGGGCAGCTCCGGGGAGCCGCCTTCCGGATCGGGGCTGCCCCAGAGCAGCCGTCCGCGCCGCGCCTGGCCGCGCGGGCCGGCATCGGCCAGGAACACGATCGGCGCCTCCAGGCCCTTGGCGCCGTGGACCGTGGTCACCCGGACCATGTCCTGCACCTTCTCGGGGTCGCGCTTCAGCTCGTCCTCGCCCATGCAGATCCAGTGCAGGAACCCCTGCAGCGAGGAGGGATGGCCCTGCTCGTAGGCGAGGGTCTGGCCGAGAAAGGCCTCGATCGGCTCGATCGCGTCGGGGCCGAGGCGGGCCAGGAGCCGCTTGCGGCCGCCGTCCGCACCCAGCACCCAGGCGTAGAACTCGAACGGCGGCATGAAGTCGGCGCGCTGCAGCCAGCGTGCGATCCGCTCGTAAGCCCCGCCGAAGCGCTGCGGCCGCCGCTCCGCAGCCTCGCGCAGGCGCTCCATCAGGCTGGCGGCACCCCGATCCCAGGCGAGCTCGAACAGATCGTCCTCGCCGAGCCCCACGAGCGGGCTCTTGAGGAGGCAGGCGAGGTTGAGGTCGTCCTCGGGCAGCAGCATGGCGCGGCCGAGAGCGATCAGATCCTGTACCGCGATGTGTTCGCGCAAAGAGAGCCGGTCCGCACCCGCCACCGGCACGCCCGTATGCTTGAGCGCCCGGATCACGAGCTCCTGCACGATCCCGCGCCGCGACACCAGGACGAGCACGTCGCCGGCACGGATCGGCCGGCCCGTGCTCTCGAGCCGCTCGCCCTGCTCGAGCCAGTGCTTCACGGTCGTGGCGATGGCGCGCGCCACCCGCCGCTCCGGCTCGTCGCTCACCCGAGGCGCATCGGGCAGGGGCCAGGGCTCCTCCGAGGGGCCGAGCTCGGCAGGCTGCGCCAGCGGCCACAGCTCGACGAGGCCGGCATCGTTGGCGCGCTCGGTGGCGTGATGCACCGTGTCGTCCATGTCGACGACGCCCGCCTTGGCCTCGGGCAGCGCGAACACGGCGTCGACCACGTTGAGGACGGCCTTCACCGAGCGGAAGGACCGGTCGAGCATCTCCGGCCGGATCGGCTTGCCGGCCGCGGCTGCCCGGGCCACCATCCGCTCCTTCACCCGGCGGAAATTGTCGAGATCCGCACCCTGGAAGCTGTAGATCGACTGCTTCTCGTCGCCGACCACGAAGAGCGTGCGCTCCTCCGGCCGCGCACCCGCGCCGGCGAAGAACTCCTCGGTCAGCTTCTCGATGATCGCCCACTGCGCCGGGCTCGTGTCCTGCGCCTCGTCGACCAGCACGTGGTCGATCCGGCAGTCGAGCTTGAACAGCACCCACTCGGTCTTGCCGGGCCGGCTCAGGAGCACCCGCACGCGCTCGATGAGATCGTCGTAGTCGAGCCCCGCCGCGTGGCGCTTCAGCGCCTCGTACGAATCGATCGCGGCGAAGCCGACGCGCAAGAGCGCTTCCGTGCGTCGGGCGATCATGAGCCCACGGATCTGGTCCGCGAGCCGCACGAGCCTCGCCTGCTCGAGGGTCAGGATGCGCAGCACGCGCTCGTCCTGCAGGACCTTCTTGGTGCCGAGGCTCTTGAGGGGACCGCCATCGGTCTTGAGGAAGCAGCGCTTGTACTCGACGAACAGGCGGACCCGGTCGCCGTGGGCGCAGTCGAGCCAGGTGAGGATCAACTGTCCGCGCTCGCAATCCTTGTCCGAGCCCCGGCTCAGCGCTCGGGCGGCATGGAGCAGGCCCTCGGCGTCGTAGACGCCGTCCGCGCAGGCGGCGTGCTCGATGAGCGAGGGCTCGTGGCCGGGCTCAACGCCGAGTGCTCGGTAGACGGCCGCGATCAGCGCCTCGACGTCGCCCCCGCACGCCGCCCGTGCTCGCAGAAGCCGTGTGCGCTGGCCCAGGATCTCCTCGAGCGTCTCGGTCAGGGTGCGCTCGGTGAGCGTCACCGCGAGCGTCTCCAGCGCTCTGCCGAGGGCGCTGTCGCGGTCGCGCCCCGCCATCAGCACGCGCTCGCGCGCCTCGCGCAGCAGCTCGGCCGCGGTGCGCTCGTCGATGGTCTCGAAGTGCGGCGGCACCTCGGCCTCGAGCGGGAAGCGCCGCAGCAAGGAGCCGCAGAGCGCATGGATGGTCATGATGTTGAGGCCGCGCGGCAGCTCCAGCACGAGCGCGAACAGCCGCCGCGCCTGCCGCAGCCGCTCCTCGTCCGCGGGCTCGCCCGTCAGCTCCTCGATCTCGGCCGCGAGCGCCGCGTCGTCGCTCGCGGTGGCCCAGGCCGCAAGCCGCTGCTCGATGCGCGCGGTCATCTCGGCGGCGGCGGCCTTGGTGAAGGTGATGCACAAGATCCCTTCGGGATCGGCCCCGGCGAGGAGAAGGCGCAGCACCCGGTCCGAGAGCACGCGCGTCTTGCCCGTGCCGGCATTGGCCGTGACCCAGACCGAGCTTTTGGGATCGGCCGCCCGGCGCTGGGCCGGGGTGGGGGGAAAACCGCGTCGGGGCACGCTCACGCCTCGGCCTCCGTGCCCCACCATTCCTTGAGCCGGGCGAGGTGCTCGTAATCGTTGAAGGCGGGCGCGATCTCAGGACGCGGCACCGGCACGTAGGGCGTGTTCGGATTGTCGAAATGCGCGATCAGCCGGGCGAGCCCGTCCTTCGCGTGGCCCAGCAGCTCGGCGAGATCGCCATCCTTGCCCAAGGGGTTGCGCTCCTCGCCGCTCACGGGCTCGCCGCCCTTGAGGCCCCAGAACAGCATCGCCGCCGGCGGGCAGGCCGGCACCTGCGAGAAGCCGCCTGCGGCCGCGATCAGGCACTCGATCGGAAGCTGCGGCGAGAGGCCCCGCTGCACCTCGCCGTTCCGGGGCAGAGGACCGGTCTTGTAGTCGACGATGGCGAGCTTCCCGTCGCTCAGGATCTCGACCCGGTCGGCGCGGGCGCGCACCCTGAAGGCTCCGGCCGGCGTCTCCAGCTCGATCATGCCCCGAACCTCGGTCACGATCCGCGCGACCTGCTCGCGCCGCCGCTTCTCCACCTCGCAGAACCAGGCGGCGATCCGCTCGAAGCGCGGCCACCACACCGTCCAGACCTGCGGCCGGTGGCCCTGGCGCGCGAAGTGGCGCAGGCCGATCGCGATCAGGCTGCCGCACGGATCGTCGGGAAGCGTGCATGGCCAGGTGCGCACGAACTCCTCGAGGGCTTGGTGGATGATTTCGCCGCGCTCGGCTCCGCCGGGATCGGCGTCGAGCGGGTCGAGCGGCTCGAGATCCAGCACCTTCCGCGCGTAGACGGCATAAGGATCGCGCATCAGCCGCTCGATGTCGGTGGCCCAGAGCTCGCGCGGGCGGGCATGGAGCGGCGGGCGCGGCTCGGGGCGGCGGATCGGGCGGGGCGGCCCGTCGGGCGCATCCAGCGCCTCGGTCCAGCCGGTCCAGCAGGCGTCGGCGGTCACGGCCCTCGCGGCGTCGACCGCCTTCAGGACGGCGTTCAGACGGGCGACCCAGCGCGAGGGTGTCGTGGGCGCTCCGTTCTCGTCCTTGGCCGCACGGCTCAGGACGACCTCGGGCGCGCAGACGCTCATCAGAAAGTCGTGCGCCGCGAAGCCGATCGCCTGCTCGACGGGCGGCAGGCCGAGCTGGGCGCGCATGGCGCGGTTGAGCCAGGGGCCGGAATCGACCGAAGGCGGCCAGGCGCCCTCGTTGAGCCCGCCCACGAGCACGAGATCGGCCTGCACGAGCCGGCTCTCGAGCTGACCCAGGATGGCGATGCGCGGATGAGCGTGATGGCGCGGGCGCACCGATTTCGTGCCCATGAGAACCGCCAAGAGCGCCGGATAGGCGCCGGTCGGCACCTCGTCCAGAACCTCGGCCGCGAGTTCGAGCTCGGCCACGAACTGGCGGGCGCAAGCGCCCGCCTCCTTGGCCCACAGCTCCGAGCTGCCGCCCTCGGCATCCGCGGCGAGGCGCTCGGCGAAGCCGAGATGCGCCCGCAGGAGCTCGAGGAAAGGCGCCTGCGGCCGGGCCAGGAGCTCGACCAGGGGCCGCGCGTCCTCGGCCAGCCGCTCGAGCCAGGCGAGCAGCTCCTCGGGCGGCACGGGTGCCGGCCACTTCTTCAGAGGATCGCGCTCGCGCAGCGCCGCCATGAGCCCGTCGAGCCCGCCGGCGAGCCGGGGGCCGCGCAGGATGGCCCGCTCCAGCGCCCGCACGTAGCGGCGGAAGTCGCGCTGGCCCATGCCGCCGCTGGCCAGAGGATGCTTCAGGGCGGCGAGCAGGGTCACGGGCGGCGCCTGCTCGGCGATCAGGTGCGCGGTCAACAGCAGGAAGCTGCCGGGCGGCGACTGGTCGAGCGGCACGCCGGCACTGTCGTCGACCCGAATGCCCCAGCGCAGGAGCTCGGCCGCGACGCGGCGGCCGAGAAAGCGGCTGGGGGTGACGAGGATGGCGCGCCGCCCCGGCGTCTCGATCGCCGCCCGCAGGCGCAGCGCCAGATGCAGGGCCTCTGCGGCATGGTCGGGCGCTTCGCACAGCTCGAGGCCGGTGAGCGCTTCCGGCGAGAGCGTCACCTCGCGCCGCCAGTCGTCGGTGGTGCTGGCCGGGCGCAGGACCTGACGCCACAGCTCGACCCGGGCCGGCGAGGTCGAAGCCGTCCCATCGTCGGGCCAGTCGCGGACGGCGGCGCGATCGACCTCCATGATCGCGAGCAGGCGCTTCAGGCCGAACTGCGGATGGCTCGGGCCTACGGCCCGCCAGCCGCGCTCGTCGAGGCTCCGGTCCAGGGCCGGGACGACGACGCAGCCCTGATCGTGGCGGGCGACGCAGGCGAGAAGGCGGGCCACGCAGGGGATGCTGCCGGTGAGCCCGGCCGCCAGCACGGGATGCGAAGGCGGCGTGCGCTGCCACTTCTCGCACAGCGCGTTCACGAGCCGGCAGCGGCGTGCCGTGGCGTCGATCCGGCCCTCGGCCTTCAGGATCGCGGGCCAGGCCTCGCGCAGGATCTGAAGGAAGCGCAGGGTCTCCTGCCAGTGCTCGGCGAGGTCGGCAGGGGCGAGCCGGTCCAGGCTCTCGAGGTCGATCTCCTCGTTGTGCAGCTCGTCGATGAAGCTCTCGAGCTCGCCCGCGAGCCGCACCGCCTGCTCGTGGGTCATCTCGTTATCGCGCGCCAGCACGAGCCGGGTGAGCAGCAGGCGGCGGCGCAAGGGCTCGATCGCCGGTGGCAGGTCGAGCTCGATCTCGGGATCGATCAGGATCTCGGCCTCGTCGGGCTCGCCGATCGGCACGAGGCGCGGCAGCAGCAACGGATCGCCCCGGCTCAGCCGCAGGAAGGTGTCGCGCGCGGCGAGGCAGGCCCGCCGGCTCGGCATGAGGAGAAGCGTATCGGCCAGCCGCTCGCGGTCCCAGGCCAGGAGTTCGCCCACGAGGCAGTCCAGAAAGGGCCGGTTGGCGGCGATCGTGTAGACGTTGGCCATGTCCCCGAGCTTATCGGGAACTTTCCTCTCCGGCGAGATGGGGCAGGAGGTCGATCCACCTTCCGGTGCCCAGAAGATGCACGCGGCGCACAGTGGCACCCGCCTCCGGCACCGCTTCGAGGCGGATGGTCAGCCGCTCCTCGGGCCAGAGCCAGGGGGCGCGGTCCGGCCATTCGACCAGGAGAGCGCCTTTGCGCCAGCATTCGTCGAGGCCGAGCTCGACCACCTCGCTCTCGTCGGCGAGGCGGTAGAGATCGCTGTGGCCGACCTCGAGCCTGGGCAGCTCGTAGGTCTGGACGAGGGTGAAGGTGGGGCTCGGTACCGGGATGTCGGCGCCGGCGAGCGAGCGGATCACGGCACGGGCGAGCTCGCTCTTGCCCGCACCGAGGTCGCCTTCGAGGAGGACGACCGATCCGGGTGCGAGCGAGGCGGCGAGCCGCCCCGCCAGAGCCCGGGTCGCGTCGAGGTCGGGCAGAAGGAAGCTGCGCTCCGCAGTGCCACCCATGCCCGGGGCCGTCTCAGTAGCGGTAGTGCTCGGGCTTGAACGGCCCCTGCGGCGCCACGCCGATATAGGCTGCCTGCTTCGGGGTGAGCTTCGTGAGCTTCACGCCGATCTTCTCGAGGTGCAGGGCCGCCACCTTCTCGTCGAGCTTCTTCGGCAGCGTGTAGACCTTGGGGGCGTAGGCCTCGGGATTGGTCCAGAGTTCGATCTGCGCCAGGGTCTGGTTGGTGAACGAGGCCGACATGACGAAGCTCGGATGGCCCGTGGCGCAGCCGAGGTTCACGAGCCGGCCCTCGGCCAAGAGGATGATCCGCTTGCCGTCCGGGAACTCGACCTCGTCGACCTGCGGCTTGACGTTGTGCCAGCGGAAGTTGCGCAGGGCCGAGACCTGGATCTCGCTGTCGAAGTGGCCGATGTTGCAGACGATCGCCCGGTCCTTCATGGCGCGCATGTGGTCGAGCGTGATGACGTCGACGTTGCCCGTGGCGGTCACGAAGATGTCGCCACGCGGCGCGGCCTCCTCCATGGTCGTGACCTCGTAGCCCTCCATGGCGGCCTGAAGCGCGCAGATCGGGTCGATCTCGGTGACGATCACCCGCGCACCCGCATTGCGCAAGGAGGCGGCCGAGCCCTTGCCGACGTCGCCGAAGCCCGCGACCACGGCGACCTTGCCCGCCATCATCACGTCGGTGGCGCGGCGAATACCGTCGACGAGGCTCTCGCGGCAGCCGTAGAGGTTGTCGAACTTCGACTTGGTGACGCTGTCGTTGACGTTGATCGCCGGGAACAGGAGCTCGCCGCGGCGCTCCATGTCGTAGAGGCGATGCACGCCGGTCGTGGTCTCCTCGGTGACACCACGGATGGAATCGCCGAGCGCCGTGTACCAGCCCGGCTTCTCCTTCAGGCGCTTCTTCATCGCCTTGAACAGCGCCTCCTCCTCGTCGTTCTTGGGATCGTCGAGGATCGAGGGATCACGCTCGGCCTTGCGGCCCAGGATGCAGAGGAGCGTGGCGTCGCCGCCGTCGTCCAGGATCATGTTGGGGAAGCCACCGTCGCCCCACTCGCAGATCCGGTGCACGTACTCCCAGTACTCGTCGAGCGTCTCGCCCTTGACGGCGAACACAGGGGTGCCGCCGGCGGCGATGGCGGCCGCGGCGTGGTCCTGGGTCGAGAAGATGTTGCAAGACGCCCAGCGCACGTCGGCGCCGAGATGCTTCAGGGTTTCGATCAGCACCGCGGTCTGGATCGTCATGTGCAGACAGCCGGCGATCCGGGCACCCTTGAGCGGCTGGCGCGGGCCGTACTCCGCGCGGATCGCCATGAGACCCGGCATCTCGGTCTCGGCGATGGCGATCTCCCGGCGGCCCCACTCGGCGAGCCCGATGTCCGCGACCTTGTAGTCGGCAAATCCGCTCATGACGATTTCCTGCACACTGCCTCTAGATGAAGGACGCGAAACGCACGCCACCCCGCGGGCGGCGGACCGCGAGCCGTGGAGCGTTAAGCATAGGCGGGGCGCCTCGGCAAGCCGCGCGCCGTCGCGGGCGAGCCGCTCTTGTAGGGTCGGTACGTTCTAGGATAATGTTCCGGATCGGTCCGGGGCAACCGCAATGCGGGAAACTGGCGGCCCCGCGAGTCAAAATTGCACGAACGAATTCGCAAAACCAAGGGATTTCAATGGTCAACACTTTCTGTGTCGATCGATTTCCGCCCGGTCCGCCCTGCGGGAGTCGGTCGGGTGAGCGGTCCGAGCGCGTCCACCGGCCGGCTTCGGGGCGCGGGAGCGCAGGAACAGAGTGCATCTTCGTACGTTGGGGTGACCGGTACGGCTGTCCGGTAGCGCTGGTGCAGCCGAGACGAGCTCGCGACAGGAGGAATGGATGCCTGCCTTCCTGCGAACCTTGCCGCCGCTGGCCGGAGCGCTGCTGTGCAACGTCACGGTGCTGGCCGACCCGTTACCGCCCGATGCCACCTATCGGCCCCTGCCCACGCTGCCGCTCAGCGCCGTGAAGGCGAACGACGAGGCGGAGAAGCCGCAGGTCATGCAGCGTCAGACCGATGTTCTGGCACAGCGCTACGACCTTTCGGATCGCCCGATACCGGGCGTCATGATGTCGGGCGGGCGCAAGCCCGTTCAGGGCGGCGTGCGCGTCAGGCTGCCCGAAGGCGTCACCTGGGATGGTCTCGCGCGCATGAGCCCCGACGAGATCAAGGCGAAAGGGCTCCTGCCGGCGGGCTTCAAGCCCTTGCCGCACGTCAAGCAGGCGACCGGCGGCCAAGTGTTCCCGAACGTCGAGATCGACGAGATCCAGAAGCAGGAGGGCCGCAACCTGCGCCGGTTCGACGTCGATTTCGACCTGCCCGACCGCTTCACGCCGGAGTTCCCCGCACCGGTCTTCCTCACCTCCCATCCCGAGCTCGGCGACGTCTCGAGAGGCCAGCTCCTCACGATCAGGAACTTCTACGAGCTGATGGTGGGGCTGATCACGCCCGTGCAGATGGAGGGCCTGCGCCTCCTGCTCACGCCGTTCCCGCAGGAGGAGTTCAACCAGACCGAGGACCGCAAGGTCGCGGAGCAGAGCAACGGCGTCGCCTGCCTCGACTGCCATGCCAACTTCCACACCAACGCCGCCTTCCACCAGACGCCGGACGTGCGCCCGCAGGCGGCCCGGTTCCGCCTCGACACCACCAGCTTGCGCGGTATGTTCAACCAGCAGATCCACGGCTCGAAGCGCTCGTTGCGCTCGGTCGAGGACTTCACCGAGTTCGAGCAGCGCACCGCTTACTTCAACGGCGACCACGTCAGCGCCACCCGCAAAGGGCCGCATCTGCCGGATCGGACCAACCAGGTCGCGATGATGGCGCAGATGCAGAACATGATCGACTTCCCGCCGGCACCGAAGCTCGACCCGTTCGGCCGCCTCGATCCGGCGAAGGCGAGCCCGCAGGAGCTGGCCGGCGAGAAGGTGTTCCTCGGCAAGGGGCGCTGCGCCGAGTGCCACGTGCCGCACACGTCGTTCTTGGACAACAATATGCACGACCTGATGCTCGAGCGCTTCTACGAGATCGGGCACACCGAGAACGGCCTCGTCCAGCTTCCCGACGGCCCGATCAAGACCTTCACGCTGCGCGGCATCAAGGACTCGCCGCCCTATCTCCACGACGGCCGGCTGCTGACGCTCGCCGATACGGTCGAGTTCTTCAACCTCGTGCTCCGGCTGCAGCTCACGCAGCAGGAGAAGGACGATCTCGTGGCCTACATGCTGGCGCTGTGAGCCGCGGCAGGACTTACGGAAGGAGGAAGTGCGCGATGCGACCTCTCGCGATCATGGCGGCCGTGACCCTGCTTCTCGCCGCCCCGGCCTGGGCGCAGAACACCAAGCCTGCGGCCGGCAATCCGGCGGGCATGGCGCCGCTCACGCCGAAGGCGGCTCCCGGCATGCCGGCTGCGCATCAGCCGAACCAGGCGGACCGGCTGTTCATCCGCGAGGCCGCGATCGGCGGCAAGGCCGAGGTCGAGCTCGCCGAGCTCGCCCAAGGCTCGGCCCGGAGCGATGCGGTGAAGAGCTTCGCCCGGCGCATGGTCGAGGATCATGGCAAGGCGAACGAGCGGCTGGCCTCTCTCGCCAGGGAGGCCGGCGTCACCCCGCCCGACGAGCTCGACCCCGAGCACCAGGCCATGCACGACCGGCTGAAGGGGCTGAAGGGGGCGGCGTTCGACCGCGCCTACATCGAGGGCCAGGTGCAGGACCACCAGAAGACCGCCCAACTCCTCGAGTGGGAGATCGGCTCCGGCCAGGATCCGACGCTCGAGAGCTTCGCGTCGGAGACCCTACCGGTCGTGCTCGAGCATCTGCGGATGGCGCGGGACATCGCAACGCAACTGACCCTCACGGCCAGCAAGGAGCCGTAACGGGTCGGGGGAGCGCTGCTACTCGTCGAAGCCGCGCTCGATCAGATCGCACAGAGCGGCGAGGGCGGCTTCCGCGTCCTCGCCGTCGGCGCGGAGCGTGAGCACGGTGCCGGCACCCGCCGCGAGCAGCATCAGGCCCAGGATCGAGGTGCCGACCACCGTCATGTCGTCGCGGCTGACCTCGACCCGGGCCGAGAACCTCTCGGCCGTGCGCACGAACTTCGCCGCCGCCCTCGCGTGCAGGCCACGCTGGTTGCAGATGGTCGCCTGCCGGACGAGAGGCTGCGGCGCGTCGGCGCTGTCGGTCATTCAGGCCCTGTCCCCGTTGAGCAGCTGGCTCGCCACGTTGATGTACTTGCGGCCGGCCTCCTGTGCCGCGATCACGGCCTCGCGCAGGGGTTCGCTCTGGCGCACGCTCGCGAGCTTGATCAGCATCGGCAGGTTGACGCCGGCGATCACCTCGATCCCTTTCCGGTCCATGGTCGAGATGGCGAGGTTCGAGGGCGTGCCGCCGAACATGTCGGTGAGCACCACGACCCCGCTGCCGTCGTCGACCTCGCGGATGGCGTCGACGATCTCGCTGCGTCGCTGTTCGATGTCGTCGTCGGCATCGATGCAGATGGCGCGGACCTGTGCTTGCGGCCCCACGACATGCTCCATGGCGGCGAGGAATTCGGCCGCCAGCCTGCCGTGGGTGACGAGGACGAGACCGATCATGAAGCGGCCCTCAATCCTGCGTCCCGCGCGCGAGCTCACGATGGACCGTGGTCGCATTCCAGCCGCGGCGACGCAGCCATTCACTTGTCATCTCGGCCAGGAACACCGACCGGTGCTTCCCGCCCGTGCATCCGAACGCGATCGTCAAGTAGCTCTTCCCTTCATTCTGATAGCGCGGCAGCAGCGGCAGGACGAGGGCCTCGAGATTGCCGACGAAGCCGGCGAAGTCCGGATCGGCCCGGATATGCTCCTGAACGGCCGCATCGAGCCCGGTCAGAGGCCGCAGCGCATCCACGTAATGCGGGTTGCGCAGGAACCGCACGTCGAACACGAGATCGGCCTCGCGCGGCAGGCCGTGCCGGTAGGCGAACGAGAGCACGGCGATGGTGAGCCGGCGGTCCTCGGCGCCGAAGCGGCCGGCGAGGATGCGTCGGAGATCCGGCAGCGACAGCTCGCTCGTGTCGATCAGGATGTCGGCTGCGGCCTTCAGGGGCTCCATGAGCCGGCGCTCGGCGGCGAGCGCGTCGCCGACGGCGCTGATCTCGGCCAGGGGGTGCCGCCGCCGGGTCTCGCTGAAGCGGCGGCGCAGCACCTCGTCCTCGCACTCGAGGAACAGGAGGATGGGCGAGAGCCCGGGCTGTGCCTTCACCTCGGTGAGCGCCATGAGCAGCCTTTCCGGCGCGAACCCGCGCGTGCGGCTGTCGATGCCGATCGCGAGGCGCTGCGGCCCGCTCTCGTCGCTGCGCGAGATCCGGGCGAGCAGGTTGACGGGCAGGTTGTCCACGGCCTCGAAGCCGAGATCCTCCAGGATCTTGAGGCAGGAGGTGCGGCCCGCCCCCGACATGCCGGTCACGACCACGATGTCGCTCATCGGCTCTTCAGCCCGCCCTGCACGCAGCCAGAGCGATCAGGATAGAGGCTACCGCCGCCGGGTCGCCGGCATCGAGCGAGAGAACGGGCACGGCGATATCGGCAATCGTCGTCGTCCGACGCTCCGGAAGGCGCTCGCGCTCCGTCCCGGCCGGCAGCAGCTCCACGCAGAGGCTCACGCGCACCCTTTCCGTGTTGACGAGGCGGAAGATGCCGTTGCCTCTGAGCTCGATCAAGCCCGCAGGCGATACGGCCTCGGCGCAAACCATGCCGCCCCGTCGCGTCACCTTGACCAGATCGTCGGCGACGAGCCAGGCGCCGGCCGCGAGCAGTCGCGCGAGCAGGCTCGATTTTCCGACGCCGGACGGACCCAGCAGCAGCACACCCCGGCCGGCCCAGGCCACGGCCGAGGCATGGAGGTGCCAGGAAGAAGCCTCTTCGCACGCGAGCGGCTCGGCCATGAGGGCTGCCGGTCAGGCGGTGCCGCCGGCTCGCCGGCCGGTGAGGAGCTCGTAGACCTGCGCCGGATCCTGCTCGGTGCGCAGGCGGGCGCAGATCTCGGGATCGCGCAAGAGGCGGGCGATCCGTGCCAGCGCCTTGAGCTGCGCGTTGTTCGCCTCCTCCGGTGCCAGGAGCAGAAAGACGAGATCGACGGGCGCATCGTCGAGAGCGTCGTAGTCCACGGGCACGGCCATGCGGGCGAAGAGGCCCACGAGTTGAGCCAGGTCCTTCACCCGTGCGTGCGGGATCGCGATGCCCTCGCCGATGCCGGTGGTGCCGAGCTTCTCGCGCTGGTTCAAGGCGGCCAGGATCACGGCCGCATCGATCCCGGTGATGCCAGACGCGGCATCCGCGAGCTCCTGGAAGAGCTGCCGCTTGCTGGCACAGCGCAGGCCGAGCACGATCCGCTCAGGCGTCAGGAACCCGTCAATGTCGACCATCGAAGGTCTCCCAAACGGCAGGCCGGCACGAGCGCCGGGGCTGCCGCCGCTCCCTGGCCACGCACCAGGGCGCTCGCCTTCAGCGACCGAGAGCCTTGGCACGGCGGCGTTCCACGGATGAGGCGATCCCGAGCGACTCGCGGTACTTGGCCACGGTCCGCCGGGCGATCATCACTCCTTTGGCCTTGAGTGCGGCCACGATCTGGTCGTCCGAGAGCACCTCGGTCGGGCTCTCCCGGTCGATCATGCGCTTGATCATCTGACGGATCGCTTCGGCGCTGTGCGCCTGGTCGCCCGAGGTGGCCGGGATCGCGGTCGTAAAGAAATACTTGAGTGGAAAGGTTCCGTGCGGTGTCGCGACATACTTGTCGGAGGTGGCGCGGCTCACCGTGCTCTCGTGCAGCCCGGTCGCCGCGGCGATGTCGCGCAGGACCAGCGGCCGCAGATGCTGGGCGCCACCTTCGAGGAACGGGATCTGCCGAGCGAAGATCGCCTTGCCGACCCGGAGCATGGTGCGTGCCCGCTGGTCCAGCGCCTTCGCGAGCCAGTTCGCCGACTGGATCCGCTCGCTGAGATACTCCCTGGTGCGACGGTCGAGAGCACATTGCCGGGTCAGCTCGGCGTGGTAGTCCACGTCGACCAGAACCCGGGGCAGCGTGCCGGCGTTCAGCTCGACCCGCCAGCGGCCGTCGCCGGTGGGAAGGACGAACAAGTCTGGCACCACGGTCGGCGGCTCATCGGGCGCGAAGGTGAGGCCCGGCTTCGGATCGAGCCGCTTGATCTCGGCGATCATATCCTGGAGGTCCTCGGCGTCGACCCCGCAGCGGCGCATGAGCTCGTTGAAGTCGGCCTTGGCCAGGAGCGGCAGGTTCGCGATCAGCGTGGCCATGGCCGGGTCGAACCGGTTCTTCTCCTTGAGCTGCAGTGCCAGGCACTCGGCGAGATCGCGCGCACCCACGCCCGTGGGCTCGCAGCGCTGGAGTGCCGCGCGGATCTCGCTCACGACTGCAGGCTCGAGGTGGAACCGCGCCGCCAGCGTCGCGTCGTCCTCGCGCAGGTAGCCGTCGTCCTCGACGCTCTCGACGATCTGCAGGACGGCGTCACGCAGCCGCGGCTCGCGGAGCAGAGCCATGACCTGCTCGGCGAGATGCTCGCGCAGGCCCTTGGCACGGGTCAGCCGGGCCTCGAACGGCGTGCGCTCGTCGTCGAAGGAGGGGCTGCCGGCCCGCTTCACCGACAAGGAGAAGTCGGCGGGGCGGGGCGCGGCGGCCGGCAGCGGCGCCGCTGTAGGAGCGGGCTCGGCCGTTCCCGCGGCGGCGAGGACGCCGGCATCGCGGTCGGCCCGCTGCAGGAACGGGTTGTCGGCAACCTCCCTGTCGACGGCGCTGGCCAGCTCGATGTTGGACATCTGCAGGAGGCGGATGGCCTGCTGCAGCTGCGGGGTGAGCACCAGGCTCTGGGTCTGGCGCAGGTCGAGCCGGATGCCGGGGGCCAAGCTCATGGGCGTATTCTAGAGGCTGAACCGCTCTCCGAGATACACCCGGCGGACCGCAGGGTCGGCCACGATCTCGGCAGGCGTGCCCTCGCGCAGCACCGCGCCGTCGTGCAGGATGTAGGCGCGGTCGATGATCTCGAGCGTGTCGCGGACATTGTGATCGGTGATGAGGACCCCGAGCCCGCGGTCCTTGAGATGGCCGACGAGCTCGCGGATCTCCGCGACGTTGATCGGGTCGATGCCGGCCAAGGGCTCGTCGAGCAGGACGAAGCTCGGGTTGGCGGCAAGGGCGCGCGCGATCTCGACCCGCCGGCGTTCGCCGCCCGAGAGCGCCAAGGCTGGAGCGCGGCGCAGATGGGTCAGCGCGAACTCGTCGAGCAACCGGTCGAGCAGCGCCTCGCGCCGGTCGCGATCCGGCACCGCGATCTGGAGCACGGCGCGGATATTGTCCTCGACGTTGAGCCCGCGGAAGATCGAGGCTTCCTGCGGCAGGTAGCCGATGCCGAGGCGCGCCCGCCGGTGCATCGGCAGGTGGGTGATGTCGTGCTCGTCGAGCAGGACCTGCCCGGCATCGGCCGCGATCAGGCCGGTGATGATGTAGAACGAGGTCGTCTTGCCGGCGCCATTGGGGCCGAGCAGGCCGACGGCCTCGCCACGGTGGACGTTCAGGGAGACATCGCGCAGCACCGTGCGGCCGCGATAGTGCTTGGCGAGATGGCGCGCCGCGAGGGTCGCCCGGCGGACGTCCCGCCGCAGCGCCGGTGCCGCGCGTCCGAGCGCTGGAGCGCGGTCTTCCACGAGGACGTGCGGTGAGATGCCCACGCTCAGCGGCCCTTCTGGTTCGGCTGGTCGGGCGGGTTCTGCTCGGGCACGAACAGAGCGCGCACGCGTTGGTCACGCTTGCCCGCGGCCACGGTCGCCGCCGGCGCACCCGTCACGACCGAGATGCCGGTGGCGAGATCGCTGTCGAGCCGGGTGCCGCGCACGACGTTCTGGCCGCGGGTCAAGACGACGTTGCCCAAGAGCACGACCTTGCGCGTGGTCGGGTCGTAGACGCCGGAATCGCCCTGCGCGGTCTCGGTGGGTGTCGTCACCAGCACGTTCCCTTCGGCCTCGACCCGCCGGATGCTCTGATCGCTGCCGCCGGCCGGCTGCTGACCGCTCTGGCCCTGGCTCGCCTGGTCCTGGTCGTTCTGGGTGTAGAAGACGCGCAAGATGTCGGCGCGCAGCGACATCGTGCCCTGCACGGCCTCGACATTGCCCGAGAACGTCGCGATCTGGCTGTTCTGGTCCACCGTGAGCCGGTCGGACACGATCTCGATCGGCTTCCCGCTGTTGCCCGAGCCGCTGGAGGGCTTGCCCGGCGCCGCCGTCTGCACGCCGGGGGCAGGCTTCGCCGGCGGGCTCTTCTGCTGCGCGTCGGCGTACCCGGCGCCGGCCGTCACCACGAAGGCGAGGCCCGCGAGCACGGCCGCCACGAGCCGCCATGCCTGTCGGCCATGGGACACGGTACCGCTAGCTTCCATCGGCGGCGCTCATGCGATGCCCACCTTGAGGCAGTCGTGCAGGTGGAGAGCGCCCACGGGGCGGCCGTCCTCCACCACGAACAGCACGGTCACCGGGCGCGGCGGCCCGTTCATCACCGCGACCGCCTCGACCGCCAGAGCGCGCGAATCGATCGTGCGCGGGTTCGGGGTCATGATCTCGCCGGCCGTGCGGTCGAACATGTCGGGCGCCATGTGGCGGCGGAGGTCGCCGTCGGTGATGATGCCGACGAGCCGGCCGGCCTCGACCACGCCGACACAGCCGAGCCGCTTGCGGGTCATCTCCAGGACGGTGTCGGAAAGGCGCGTGCCCGGCTCGACGAGCGGCAGCTCCTCGCCTTTGTGCATGAGCTGCTCGACCCTGAGGAGCTGGCTGCCCAGCTTGCCACCCGGATGAAACACGGCGAAGTCGCGGGCCGAGAAGCCGCGCCGCTCGAGCAGCGCCACCGCGAGCGCGTCGCCCAGCGCCAGCATGCAGGTGGTTGAGGTGGTGGGGGCGAGGCCCATCGGGCAGGCCTCACCGACCTGAGGGAGGACGAGACAGTGGTCGGCGGCTTCGGCGAGCGTGCTGCCGGCGCGCCCGACCACGGCGACGAGCGGGATCGAGAACCGGCGCGTGTAGAGGATGAGGTCGCGCAGCTCGATGGTCTCGCCCGAGTTGGAAAGGGCGATGACGGCGTCCTGCGGTGTGATCATGCCGAGGTCGCCGTGGCTCGCCTCGCCGGGGTGGACGTAAAGGGCGGGTGTGCCGGTCGAGGCCATGGTGGCGGCGATCTTGCGGGCGACGTGCCCGCTCTTGCCCATGCCGGTGACGCAGACGCGGCCCGTGACCCCGGCGAGGAGACCGACGACCTCGGCGAAGCTGTCGCCGATCGTCTCGGCGAGCCGCCGCAGCGCGTCCGCCTCGGCCAGGATCACCCGACGCCCGCTGGCGAGAGCACCTGCGGCCTCGGCCGCATCGCGACTGCGGACTGCCGATGCTTGGTCGAGAGAGGCGAGGCTAGCTGACACCATGGCTCCATGCTTCGTCTGGCTGCCGGCTGGATCGGGGACGGTGCTCGGCACCGACGCCGGAGGCGAGACGGCAGCGAGTATCCGGTCGGACTCCGAGGCCGTCAACGCGTCCGGCTCGACAGGGCGGCACCGTCCGCGCGGATTTCTATCAGTGCGCGAAAATGTCCTGCTCGGACCATCCGGCAAGGTCGAGCTCGGCCCTGACTGGCAGGAAATCGAAGCAAGCTCGCGCCAGCTCCGTCCGCCCCTCCCGGGCCAGCATCAGATCGAGGCGGGCGCGCAGCGCGTGCAGATGCAGGACGTCGCGCGCGGCGTAGCGCATCTGCATCTCGCTCAGGCGCTCGGCTCCCCAGTCCGAACTCTGCTCGGTCTTGTCCAGCTCGATGCCCAGGACCTCGCGCACCAGGTCCTTCAGGCCGTGGCGGTCGGTGTAGGTGCGAGCGAGCTTGGAGGCGATCTTCGTGCAGTAGACCGGCCGGCACACGACATCGAGATAGCGCCGGATGACGGCGAGGTCGAAGCGCGCATAATGGAAGATCTTGAGGCGGTCCTGGTCCCCGAGCAGCCGCCGCAGGTTGGGTGCGGCATAATCGCCCTGGGAAAGCTGGACCAGATGCGCCGTGCCGTCGCCGGCCGAGAGTTGGACGACGCACAGGCGGTCGCGGACCGGGTTGAGGCCCATGGTCTCGCAGTCGACGGCGACGACCCCGCCGAGGTCGAGATCGTCCGGAAGATCGTCACGATGGAGGGTGATGTTCATGTCACGGCTGCTCGTCACGTCGCAGAGGAGGGCATACCCCATAATGGTCAAGAGAACCCCATCGGCCTCGTGCGACGTGGTGCCCAGGAGAGGACTCGAACCTCCACGCCCTTGCGGGCGCTAGCACCTGAAGCTAGTGCGTCTACCAATTCCGCCACCTGGGCAGCGCGTGCCCCGTTGTGTATGAGCAAGCGCCGCGGACGTCAACAGGGGGAACCCGTCTTTTCGTCCGCGACCGAACTCCACCGGTGCCGGGCTCCCGCAGCGGCGTCCGCCGGCCCTCATCAGATGTGCGGAGGAATGATGCGCAGCAAGGTCGTCACGGTCTTTGGCGGCTCGGGCTTCATCGGTCGTTACGTGGTCAAGCGGCTGGCCGAGCAGGGCGCCGTGATCCGGGTGGCGACCCGCCGCCCCGATTGCGCCGTGTTCCTCAAGCCCATGGGGGCCGTGGGCCAGATCGTCCTCGAGCCGTGGAACCCCTCGCTCGCGGGCGAGGCCGACCGTCTGCTCGCCGGCGCCAATGCCGCGGTCAATCTCATCGGCATCCTGTTCGAGCGCCGCTCCGGCGACTTCGACCGGTTACAGGCCCGGTTGCCCGGCGAGATCGGCGCTGCCGCGGCCCGGCACGGTCTCGAGCGCGTCGTCCACATCTCGGCGATCGGCGCCGACCCGAACTCGGCCAGCGCCTATGCCCGCAGCAAGGCCGCAGGCGAGGCAGCGCTGCGCGCGAGCTTCCCGCAGGCCACGATCCTGAGGCCCAGCATCGTCTTCGGCCCCGAGGACAGCTTCTTCAACCGCTTTGCGCGGCTGATGCAGTTCTCGCCGGTGCTGCCCCTGATCGGCGGTGGGCGGACGCGCTTTCAGCCCGTCTATGTCGGCGACGTCGCCGACGCGGTGATGGCGGCGCTGACCCGCCCCGATGCGCTCGGACGCACCTACGAGCTCGGCGGGCCCGCCGTCTACAGCTTCAAGGAGCTCATGAGCTACCTGCTCCGGGTCACCGGCCGGCGGCGGCTCCTTGTCAACCTGCCGTTCGGCCTGGCCCGCCTGCAGGCGAGCATCCTGCAGCACCTGCCCGAGCCGCCTCTGACCCCGGACCAGCTCGAGCTGCTCAAGCACGATAACGTCGTGATGCCGGGCGCCCCCGGCCTCGCCGAGCTCGGCATCCAGCCGACACCGCTCGAGGTCGTGGTGCCGCAGTACCTGCGGGCCTACGCCCGGCCCGATCTGCGTCCGCCCGTCGTCTGAGCGCAGGATCGCTGCCGCCCGATCAACCTTTCCTTAACCGGTCCCGTGCATCCTGCCGCCGGAATGGGGTCTCGGGAGGGGCGGGCTTTGCGCCCGGTGGCGGCGATGGCTGGCGGGGCCGACCTGCGGCACGGTTCGGGCTTTCTGGTGCTGACCTGCGGCAGCGCCGCCCTGCTTCTCGCGTTCTACCTGCTCGCCGCCGTGGCGGCGCGGCTGCTCGGCCCGCCCTGGAACGGCCTCGCGATGGCGCTCGATCCTGCACGCGCCCGGTCGCCCGTGGACCTCTGCGGGCTCGTGCAGCTCGGCATGGCCAGCGCCAGCCTGCTCCTCGCCAGCCACGTGCGGGGCTGCCCCCACCTGCGGCTCCTGGCTCTCCTCCCCGGCGTGCTGCTCCTGGCCGATGCGACCGACATGATCTCCCGCCTGACCGCGTTGTGCCGGGGCGGGGTGTTAGGACCTGCGGCCAAGCTCGCCGCCGGCACCGTGATCGGCGGGATGGCGCTGCTGCCCGCTTGCCTGCTGTGGCGCAGCGCTCGCGAGCAGCATCGCTCGCTTGCCGCGCGTCTCCTCTGCCTGCTGCTGCCCGCCGGCCCGGTACTCCTTGGCCTGGATGCCGCAGGGGGCTGGTGCCATCGGCTCGGCATGAGCGGGATCGTCGCGCACAGCTTGGCCGTTCTCGAGGAGAGCGGCGAGACGCTGCTCTACGCCGTGCTGACCAGCACGATCCTGGGTGCTGTCGTGGAGTTCGGGCAGGAAAGTCTCGATATGAGACTTTATTGTCGGGCCGGTTCGAGTGAAAAGCGTCGGCCATCCCTAGGTCCGTAGCTTTGCCCCGAGGAGGAGCAAGAAAAAAGTACCGATATTTTACCATTGGCGGATGGCGGACTGGACGCCTCGACAGACCGGCCTTATAACCCTGCCGCTCTCGTTTCGTCGTTCGGAGTCGGTCGTCTGCTGCGCTCGGCGCTCCCGGGTCGCAGCAGCCGCAGGGGGAAGCATCGCGATGGCCGCCAACAAGATGATGCAGTTCGTGAGCGTGCCCCAGCGCATGCCCGAGAAGCGGCCGGCGGCCGCGCGCAAGACCGACTTCGCCGAGATCTATGCCCGGTTCACGCCGGATCGCGCTGCCGAACAGGCCTCGCGCTGCGAGCAGTGCGGCATACCATTCTGCCAGGTCCACTGCCCGGTCCACCACCATATCCCCGAGTGGCTCCGGCTCACGGCCGAGGGCCGCCTCGAGGAGGCCTACGAGATCGTCGCGGGCAGCAACAACCTGCCCGAGATGTGTGGCCGGATCTGCCCGCAGGACCGCCTGTGCGAGGGCAACTGCGTCCTCGAGCAGTCCGGCCACGGCACGGTCACGATCGGCACGGTCGAGCGCTACATCACCGACACCGCCTTCGACATGGGCTGGATCAAGCCCGTGCGGCCGCTGCAGGAACGAGCGGAATCCGTAGGCATCATCGGCGCCGGACCGGCCGGCCTCGCCTGCGCCGAGCAGCTCCGCAAGCACGGCTACCAGGTCCACGTCTACGACCGCTACGACCGGGTCGGCGGCCTCCTGATCTACGGCATTCCCGGCTTCAAGCTCGAGAAGCACGTGGTCGAGCGCCGGACGCAGCATTTCCGCGACAGCGGGGTGCAGTTCCATCTGGGCGCCGATGTCGGCGGGCGTTCCGGCCCGAGCTTCGCCGAGCTCCGCGCGCGCCACGATGCGCTCTTCATCGCCACCGGCGTCTATAGAGCGCGCGACCTCGCCGCTCCCGGCAGCGGGCTCGCCGGGATCGTGCCGGCGCTCGCCTATCTCACCGCCAGCAACCGCAAGACGCTCGGCGACGACGTGCCCGCCTTCGACGATGGCACGCTGAACGCCGCCGGCAAGCACGTGGTCGTCATCGGCGGCGGCGACACGGCCATGGACTGCGTGCGCACCGCCGTGCGGCAGGGCGCCAAGTCGGTGAAGTGCCTCTACCGCCGCGACCGCGCCAACATGCCGGGCTCGATGCGCGAGGTGGCGCACGCCGAGGAGGAAGGAGTCGAGTTCGTCTGGCTGTCGGCGCCCGAGGCCTTCCTCGGCGACGGCAAGGTCGAGACGGTGCGGGTGCACCGGATGCGCTTGGGAGCTCCCGACGCCTCGGGCCGTCAGGCACCCGAGATCGTGCCGGGCTCGTCCTTCCGGCTCGAGGCCGATCTGGTCATCAAGGCCCTGGGCTTCGACCCCGAGCCGATCCCGGCCATGTTCGGCGAGCCCGGGCTCAAGGTGAGCCGCTGGGGCACCATCACCATCGACTGGAGCAGCATGATGACGAGCCTGCCCGGCGTGTTCGCCGGCGGCGACATCGTGCGCGGCGCCTCGCTCGTCGTCTGGGGCATTCGCGACGGGCGCGACGCCGCCGAAGGCATTCATGCTTATCTCGCCGCCGGCCGGGCGGCTCGGAACGCGCCGCAGGCGCTGGCGCTGGCCTCGTGAGGAGCACCACCATGACGAAGATCGAGAGCGGGGCCGCGTTCGTCGCCCAGTGGCAGGAGCAGGCGGCGCATCTGGCCGAGCACGGGATGTACGATCCGTCTCTGGAGCACGACGCCTGCGGCGTGGGCTGCGTGGTCGCGATCGACGGCAAGCCGCGGCGCGAGGTCGTGGTCAAGGGCATCGAGGCGCTGAAGGCGGTCTGGCATCGTGGCGCGGTCGATGCCGATGGCAAGACCGGCGACGGCGCCGGCATCCACATCCAGATCCCGCAGGACTTCTTCCGCGAGCAGATCAAGGGCGTGGTGGAGGCGGAGCACCGGATCGCGGTCGGCATGGTGTTCCTGCCGCGTGCCAGCTACGCCCAGCAGGAGGCGTGCCGCACGCTGGTCGAGAGCGAGATCCTGAGCTTCGGCTACACGATCCGCGGCTGGCGGCAGGTGCCGGTCGACACCTCCGTCCTCGGCGAGAAGGCGGCCGCCACCCGGCCCGAGATCGAGCAGATCATCATCGGCAACAAGAAGGGTGTCGACGAGGAGACGTTCGAGCGCGACCTCTACATCATCCGCCGGCGGATCGAGAAGCAGGCCCTCGCCGAGAACATCACCGACTTCTACATCTGCTCCCTGAGCTGCCGCTCGATCATCTATAAAGGTCTGTTCCTCGCCCAGGCCCTGGCCGAGTTCTACCCCGATCTCCAGGACGAGCGGTTCGTCTCGAGCTTCGCGCTGTTCCACCAGCGCTACTCGACCAACACCATGCCGTCCTGGAAGCTGGCGCAGCCCTTCCGCACCCTCGCCCACAACGGCGAGATCAATACGCTGCGCGGCAACGTCAACTGGATGAAAAGCCACGAGACCCGCATGGTCTCGGAGATGTTCGGCCCCTACAACGAGGACGTGAAGCCGATCATCCAGCCCGGCAGCTCGGACAGCGCCGCGCTGGATGGCGTGTGCGAGGCGCTCGTGCGCGCCGGGCGGACGCTGCCACTCGTCAAGACCATGCTGATCCCGCCGGCCTGGTCGCATCGCATGACGATGAAGCCCGAGCACCGCGACCTGTTCAGCTACTGCAACTGCGTCATGGAGCCGTGGGACGGCCCGGCCGCCATCGTCGCCACCGATTCGCGCTGGGTCGTGGCCGGCATGGACCGCAACGGCCTTCGGCCCATGCGCTACTCGCGCACCCGCGACGGGCTCCTCGTCGTCGGCTCCGAGACCGGCATGGTGCCCTTGACCGACGGCGACGTGATCGAGAAGGGCCGGGTCGGCCCCGGTGAGACCATCGCCGTCGACCTCACGACCGGCCGCTTCTACCGCGACCAGGAACTCAAGGACTACCTCGCGAGCCTCAAGCCCTACAGCAAGTGGGTGCAGAACATCACCCATCTCGACGAGCTCGTGAAGGCGCGCCCGTTCCGGGCCACCGCCTATGACCGCGCCGAGCTCAAGCGGCGGCAGAACCTCTACGGCCTCTCGATCGAGGACATGGAGCTGATCCTCTCGCCCATGGTGCTCGACGCCAAAGAAGCCGTCGGCTCGATGGGCGACGACACGCCCTTGGCGGTCCTCAGCAAGCAGTATCGCGGCCTGCACCACTTCTTCCGCCAGCAGTTCAGCCAGGTCACCAACCCGCCGATCGACCCCTTGCGCGAGTGGCGGGTGATGAGCCTCAAGACCCGCTTCGGCAATCTCGGCAACGTCTACGACGAGGATCCGAGCCAGACCCGGATCCTGCAGCTCGAGAGCCCGGTGCTGACCTCGACCGAGCTGGATGCGATCAAGGACTATTTCGGCGATAATCTGCGCGTCATCGACTGCACCTTCGATGCCGGGCCGGACGGCCGGCTCCGGCTGGCGCTCGAGCGCATCCGCCAGGAGGCGGAGGAGGCCGTCCGCTGCGGCTGTGAGACGCTGGTGCTGAGCGACGAGTTCGTGGGCCCCGAGAAGGCGCCGATCCCGATGATCCTGGCGGTGGGAGCAGTCCACAGCCACCTCGTCCGGCAGGGGCTCAGGAGCTTCAGTTACCTCGTGGCACGCTCGGGCGAGTGCCTCGACACGCACTACTTCGCCGTGCTGATCGGCGTGGGCGCTACCGCGGTCAACGCCTATCTCGCCGAGGCCGCGATCGCCGACCGCCATGCCCGCGGCCTGTTTCCGGGCTTCACGCTCGAGGAGTGCCTCGCCCGCTACAAGGAGGCGATCAACCAGGGCCTCCTCAAGGTGATGTCCAAGATGGGCATCTCCATCATCTCGAGCTATCGCGGCGGCTACAACTTCGAGGCGGTGGGCCTGTCGCGTAGCTTGTGCCGCGAGTATTTCCCGGGGCTGATCACGCGCATCTCGGGCATCGGGCTCACCGGCATCAAGAACCGCGTGCGCCAGATGCACGCCCGCGCCTTCGCACCGGCCGAACCGCCGCTGCCCATCGGCGGCTTCTATCGCTACCGCCGTGGCGGCGAGAACCACACGCTCGAAGCCCGTGTCATCCATCAGCTCCAGCACGCGGTCGCGAGCGACTCCTACCAGGCGTACAAGCGCTACGCCGAGATGCTCTACGGCCAGGAGCCGATCTCGATCCGCGATCTCCTCGATTTCAACCGGGCGCTGCCGCCGGTCCCGGTCGAGGAGGTCGAGAGCATCACCGAGATCAGGAAGCGCTTCGTCACACCCGGCATGTCCCTGGGCGCGCTTTCGCCCGAGGCGCACGAAACGCTCACGATCGCCATGAACCGGATCGGCGCCAAGAGCGACAGCGGCGAGGGCGGCGAGGGGCGTGAGCGCTACCTGCCGCGTCCCAACGGCGACAACGCCAACTCCCCGATCAAGCAGGTGGCCTCGGGCCGGTTCGGCGTCACGGCCGAGTACCTGAACTCGGCCAAGGAACTCGAGATCAAGATCGCGCAGGGTGCGAAGCCCGGCGAGGGCGGCCAGCTTCCGGGCTTCAAGGTCACGGTCGAGATCGCGCGCCTGCGGCACGCCACACCCGGCGTCACGCTCATCAGCCCGCCGCCGCACCACGACATCTACTCGATCGAGGACCTGGCCCAGCTCATCTACGATCTGAAGCAGATCAACCCCGACGCCAAGGTCTGCGTGAAGCTGGTCTCGGAGAGCGGCATCGGTACGATCGCGGCCGGTGTCGCCAAGGCCAAGGCCGACGTCATCCTGGTCTCGGGCCATGTCGGCGGCACGGGCGCCTCGCCGCTCACCTCGATCAAATATGCCGGCACGCCGTGGGAGATGGGCCTCTCCGAGGTCAACCAGCTCCTCACGCTGAACCGGCTGCGGCATCGGGTGACGCTCAGGACCGACGGCGGCATCAAGACCGGACGCGACGTCGTGATCGCTGCCCTGCTCGGCGCCGAGGAGTTCGGCATCGGCACGATCTCGCTCGTGGCCATGGGCTGCATCATGGTCCGCCAGTGCCACTCCAACACCTGTCCCGTGGGCGTGTGCACGCAGCGCGAGGACCTGCGCCAGAAGTTCACAGGATCCCCCGAGAAGGTCATCAACCTGATGTCCTTCATCGCCGAGGAGGTGCGCGAGATCCTGGCCTCGCTCGGCCTGCGCTCCTTGCAGGAGGCCGTGGGCCGGACCGATCTCCTGCGCCAGGTCAGCCGCGGCAATCCCGACCTCGACGACCTCGACCTCAACCCGATCCTGGCCCAGGCCGACCCTGGCCCCTATCCCCGCTACTGCTCGCTCGAAGGCAGGAACGAGGTGCCGGACACGCTCGACGCGCAGATGGTCAAGGATGCGCGGCCGATGCTCGAGGACGGCGAGAAGATGCAGCTGCAGTACAACGTGCGGAACGTCCATCGTGCGGTCGGCACGCGACTCTCGGCGCACATCACCCGCCGCTACGGCATGGACAAGCTGCAGCCCGGCCACATCACGGTGCGCCTCAGGGGCTCGGCCGGCCAGTCGCTCGGCGCCTTCGCCGTGCAGGGCCTGAAGCTCGAGGTGTTCGGCGACGCCAACGACTATGTCGGCAAGGGCCTCTCGGGCGGCACCATCGTGGTCCGGCCGCTGGCTTCGAGCCCGATCGTCTGGTCCGAGAACGTCATCATCGGCAACACCTGCCTCTATGGCGCCACCGCCGGCAAGCTGTTCGCGGCGGGCAGGGCGGGCGAGCGGTTCGCCGTGCGCAACTCGGGTGCGGTAACCGTGGTCGAAGGCTGTGGCGACAATGGCTGCGAGTACATGACGGGGGGCCTCGCCGTCATCCTCGGGCCCGTGGGCGACAACTTCGCCGCGGGCATGAGCGGTGGCATGGCCTATGTCTGGGACCCGCAGGACCAGCTCGGCCAGAAGATCAACGGCGAGATGGTGATCTGGCAGCGGCTCGAGGTACCGTTCTACATCGATCAGCTCAGAAACCTCGTCGCCGAGCACGCGGCCAGCACGCAAAGTCCGCTCGCCGAGCGGATCCTGCGCGAGTTCGACCTAGAGCTGCCGAACTTCTGGCAGATCGTGCCCAAGGAGATGCTGGACAAGCTCGAGGTGCCGGTCCGGGCCGAACCCGCGACGCGGCGGCTCGCCTGAGGTGTCGAGGCGGAGGCCGCTCGCCTGGCATGGAGAGAGGAATGCATTGCGCCATGGTCACGGGTATGCACCGGCGAGACGGTCGAGCGGACCCGGCTAGGTCCTAGGAGCTGCCGCCTCGGCCCGCTCGGCCTCGCATCCGGGCAGGCGCTTGGAGACGGGCACGGCCGCGATGTCCTCCTCGTGGGCACAGACCGGGAGCCCGGCCTTGCGGATGCCCGCGATGAAGAGATCACGCTCCTGCTGGCGGGCGAACTGCCAGTCGCGACCGACCAGCAGTTCCGTCGACATTTTCGGATCGCGTGCCAGCATGGCGGCACGTACCCGAGCCGTTTCGTCCTCGGCTCGACCGAGCATCGCCAGGCCAGCCGCTTGGAGAAGCAGCGAGCCGTAGGAACGGAATTCCGGCGGTATGCGCGCGATCACCCGTAGCGTGTCATCGAAGCGGCGCGCGAAGTAGTAGGCGTCCTTGAGCGAGGTCAGGTCGGCGGGCGCCATGTTGGGGTCGAGGCGGAGTGCCTTGTCAGCATGACGCGCAGCCTCATTCGGATAGCCCAGGTAAGGCAGCGTGGCCGCCGCGATGCCGAGCACGTGGGTGTCGGCCGGGTTGGCGGCAAGGGCGGCGCGGACCTCGACCTCGCTCTCCGCAAGACGGCCAACCTGACCGTCGTAAAAGCCAAGCGCGGCGTGCGCCTCGGCATCGTTCGGGTCGAGCGCTACGGCGCGAAAGTCGGCCTCGGTGGCCCGCATCGCGGTGCCGAAGTCGACCGTGCCGTTGGTGCAGGTGAAGAAATGCAGCCAGCCGCGCAGCACGTGGGCCCGCGCCAGCCCGGGGTCGAGGGCGATGGCGCAATCCACGTGCGCCAGACCCTCGCGGATGCTCTCCGGCGTGCGCCGTGCTTTCCCTTCCGCAGCCAGAAGATGCTCTTCTCGTAGGCATCCAGGTCGGTTGGCGAATGCCGCCCTGCGCGTCGTTTCTCGTTGGCGGCAATCGTGCCCAGGCCCAGGTAGCCGCCGAGGGTGGCACCGACCTGTTCCGCGATCTCGGCCTGGACCGCGAACACGTCCTGCGTGGGTCGGTCCCAGCGCTCGGACCAGACATGGGTGCCGGTGGGCGCGTCGATGAGCTGCGCCGTAACCCTTACGCGCGCGCCCTGGCGCTGGATCGAGCCTTCCAGCACGTAGCGGACGCCCAACGCCCTGCCGACCTCCCGCACGTCGACCGGCTTGCCCTTGTAGGCCGCGGTCGAGTTGCGGGCGATCACGTCGAGGTCGCGGAAGTGGGCGAGGTCGGTGATCGTGTCCTCGGTGAGCCCGTCGGCGAGCCGGCCGGTCGCCGCGTCGCCGCCCAGGTTCTCGAACGGCAGCGCGGCGATCGAGGCGCGGCCCTGAGCAGGCGCTGGGCCTCGTCGCCGAGCGCCTTGCGGATGTCGCGCACGCACTCGGTGATCGCCTCGTCGGGGGCCGCGGCGTCGGGGCAGACCGCAGCCACGATGGTGTCGCGATCCAGTGGCCGGCCGGCGTTCTCGACCAGGAGCCCGAGAAGCGCGAACGATTTGGGCGGCAAGGGCTGCTCGGCGCCGCCGTCGCCGGGCAGCGCCACCCGCGCGAGGTCGAGGGTGAAGCGGCCGAAGCGGTAGGCTGCGGCTTGCGGCGTGGTGGTGTCCATCGACCCGGCTCCCGGCGGGCAGGCCCGTGAAGCCGCCGATTTAACCACAGTTTCGGCAGAGTTTCGCCCGCCTTTCAGGCCGGGCGGGATGAGTTCTGATGCGCGAGGCGAGGCGGCCGAACCCCCGCGCGGGCGAAGGCGCCGGCCCCGTGCATCAGGAGAGCCCCAGGCAGCGCATCCGCGCGACGATCGAGACCCTGATGACGATGGCCGCCCTGCTGGCCGGTGCCGCCCTGGTGTCCGGCTGGATGATGGTGCGATTGCAGGTGGCGGCAGATGGGCCGGCTGAAGCGGTCGAGCCGGCGCTGCCCGCCGCGGGCTTGATCTAGCGCAAGGGCAGGCACCGTGCGGCCTGCCATGATCCCTCCATGCCCGCGCCCCTTCGGGTCGGGCGGCAGCAAGGGAGGGACGAGCTTGAACCATCGCCATCGCAAGGTGCTCGAGGCGCTGTTCGCGCACCCCGTCAGCGGCAACATCCACGCCGGCGACGTCGAGGCGCTCCTCACCGACCTCGGGGCCGAGCTCGAGCACACCCACCACGGCAAGCTGATGGTGCGCCTGGGCGGCCAAGCGCAGGCCTTTCCGCACATGGCCCACACGCTGAGCCCGGACCAGGTCCGGCTGGTGCGGAAGTTCCTCGAGAGCGCCGGTGTCCGGCCCGACGCGCCCGCGGCCTGAGCACGGGCGTCAGCGCAGCTTCCTGCTGCCCGTCGCCGCCTCGCCCAGGCTGTCGAGGAGCGCCTTCCTCACCGTGGCGAGCCGCGGCGGCTCCTCCGCCACGAAGGGCAGCGGCCGGCACTGCCGCATCGCCTCGATGCCGAGGCGGGCATGAAGGAGCGCGTTGCCGGCACCTTGACCGGCGCGGGCCGAGAGGAGAGCGAGGAGTCCGGCGCCTACGTGCTCGACCGCGGCATGGGTGACGACGTCGGCGAGCCCGGCGAGCGCTGCGTTGCGGATCGAGTTCTTGAGCAGCCGCAGCGTCGTGAGAGGGCCCGGCGCCATGCCGTAGAGACGGGCGATGCTGCGGAACAGGATCGAGGTGCGCCAGAGGACGAGAACCCCGTCGAGAAGACCCAAGGGGCTGAGCGCCGTGAGCAGGCCCACGTCGCGGCTGCTCTCGAGCACGAGCCGGTAGGCGGCCCGATCGACCGGACCCAGCACCTGCCGCTCGAACAGACGCAGGACCTCACCGTCGTTCATGGCGTCGTGACGCTTGGCGCGGAAGGCTTCGACCTGCGCCTTCAGCGCCAAGCGGCGCCCGAACTCGGCCTCGAGTGGCGCCAGGAGCGCATCGGCCTCGCCGTGGAGCTCCGAGGTCGCGAGCCGGTTCGCGGTCTCGCGCAGATGCGCCCGGCGCGACAGGCGTCGCATGTCGGCGATCTCGCGTGCGGCGAAGCCGGTTCCGGCGACGAGCGCCATGGCGAGGAACACGGCGAACGGTACGCCCAGGAGCGGGTCGGTCCGGAGCAGGCTCGTGACGTAGTCGATCGCCTGGACGACACCGGCCCCGATCACGCCCAGCGTGAACAGGCCGAGCAGCCGGCCGGTCCAGGGGCGCTGCCGCGGCCCCTCGGCCAGGAGCGGCGCCTCCTCCGGCGCTTCGGCCTCGGCAAGCGCGACGTCGGCCGGCACCTCCTCGGCCAGGGTCGTGGGTGCCGTGGGGTCGAGCTCGAACGGGCGGATGGGCGGGCGGTCTTTCATACGAGCTTGTCCCCGATCAGGAACTGCAGCGCCTGGTCGAGGCGGATGTGCTGGCCGGCGGCCGACGGCTGGAGACGCCGCGGCGCGAATTCCTTGAAGCGGAAACGGCCGCTGGTCCAGTCCTCGGGCTCCGGCAGCTCGGGCGGGATCTCGCCCGGAAACAGCACGGTCTCGCGGTCCTCGTTCTTGAGGCGCCCGCGCACGCAGGAGAGCGTCTGTCCGTCGTGTTCCGTGCGCACCACGTCGGTGCAGCGCAGGGAGGCCAGCGTCATCACCTCGACGGTGATCCCCTGAAAGCGCGGAGCGCGTGCCGCCGGCTGGATCATGAGCTCGAGGAGCTGCTTCAGGGCCGGATGCTGGTTCGGAGCGACGTGATCGGCCTTGCTCACCGCGAACAGGAGCCTGTCGATCTTGGGCGCGAACAGGCGGCCCAGAAGGCCCGTGCTGCCGTAGCGGAAGCTCTTCATGATGAGGGAGAGCGTCTCCTGCGTGTCGGCGAAGTGTGCGGGCCCGGCATTGAGACTCGAGAGCAGGTCGACCAGCACGATCTGGCGGTCGAAGCGGCTGAAATGCTCCTCGTAGAAGCGGCGCACCACCTCCTCGCGGTAGCGCTCGAACCGCTCGGCCATGCGCGCCCGGTTGGTGCCGGGCCTGGTCTCGCCCGGCGGCAGCGGACAGAAGCGGAGCGTGGCCGAGCCTTCGAGCTCGCCCGGATTGGTGAACCGGCCGGGCTGCACCCGGCTCAGGCCGAGTTCGTTGTGGCAGCGGAGGAGATAGCGCCGGAACAGCTCGCTCACCCCGGCGATCGCGTTCTCGTCCTCGGGCGCTTCCGGATCGAACCCGCGCAAGGCTTCGAGCCAGTCCCTGGCCGCCTCGCGCCGGACCGGGTCCTCGGCGAGCGCCAGCGCATCGGCCGAGAACCGCGCGAAGCTCTGCTCGAGCAGCGGCAGGTCGAGCAGCCATTCGCCCGGATAGTCGATGAGCTCGAGGGTGAGATGCTGGATCGGCTGGACCTGACGCAGAACGAGGCTCCGCGTGCGGTAGGCGAGCTCGAGCTCGAGCGTGGCGAGCCGGTCGGTCGCCTTCGGCCAGCGTGGCGGCTTCGCCGTGAGATCGGCATGGAAGCGGCGGTAGGGGAACCGGTCCGGCCGGTCCTCGTCCACGATCCGCGCCCCGAGATAACGCTGGTCGTGCACGGCCTCGAGGAAGGGCAGGCCGTGACCGTCGACGAGGTGATGGACCAGGCTCGTGATGAACACGGTCTTGCCGCTGCGGCTGAGGCCCGTGACGGCGAGGCGCAGGTGCCGGTTCAGCGCCCGGTCGGCGAGAATGCCGATCTCGTCCCAGGCATCCCCGAGAACGCGCATCGGGTTGAGATAGCTCGTGAGGCTCGGCACGTGGGACGGGCTCAGAAGGCGATGCTGCCGAGGGCGAGCGCCGCGAGCACCAGGAGTCCGGCATCGCGGTTGCTACGGAAGCGCGCGAGGCAGTCGGCCGGATCGTCGAGCCGGAGATTCCGTGTCTGAGCGAAGAGGTGCCAGGCTACGGGCAGGAGCCCGACCCAGAACAGCGGCCCCTTGCCGGCGAGGAAACCGGCACCCGCGAGGAGCGCCAGCATGATGCCGTAGAAGCCCCGGACCCAGCGGCCGGTAGCGTCGCCCAAGAGGAGGGCGGTCGATTTCACGCCGATGAGCGCGTCGTCCTCCTTGTCCTGGTGCGCGTAGAGCGTGTCGTAGCCCAGCGTCCAGAAAAAGCCCGCGGCGTAGAGCAGGAGGGCGGCAGCCGAGAGGGTGCCGGTCGCGGCCGCGAAGCCCACGAGCGCCCCCCAGTTGAAGGTGATGCCCAGGAACGCCTGCGGCCAGTAGGTGATCCGCTTCATGAACGGGTAGGCGACGATGAGCGGAATGCTCGAGATCGCGACCAGCGCTGCCGTTCCGTTCATGGCGAGCAGCACGAGGCCGCCCACCGCCATCTGCGCCGCCACGAACAGGAGTGCTTCCTTCGTGCCGAGCCGGCCCGAGGCCAGGGGGCGATTGCGGGTGCGCGCCACCCGCCGGTCGAAGTCGCGGTCGGCCAGATCGTTGACCGTGCAGCCGGCACCCCGCATGGCAATGGCGCCGATGCCGAACAGCAGCATCAGCCACGGGCTCGGCATTTCGTTCGCGAGCGCCTGTCCCCACCAGCAGGGCAAGAGCAGGAGCCAGGTCCCGATCGGCCGGTCCCAGCGTGCCAGGGTGGCATAGTCCTGCCATCGTTCTGGCAGACGCTCGATCCAGCCGATCTGCCGATCGGCGACCGCGGTGCGCAGCTCGGTTCCTTGCCCTGGCATGTCGAGCTTTCTAGCTTCGGCCCGCGCTCGGGTAAAGGAGAGGCGAAGCCATGACCGTCCCTAGGCTCCACCTGCCGGAACGGCTCGCCGCCGGCGCCACCTTGGCCGTCGTGGGCGACCGCGCCCATTATCTCCGCCACGTGCTCCGGCTGAAGGAGGGCGATCCCGTCCACGCCTTCAACGCCGGCGACGGCGAGTGGCGCGCCGTGATCAAGGGTATCGGCCGCCACGAGATGCGCCTCGAGATCGAGCGCCTGCTCCGGCCCGCCGTCCCCGAGCCCGGCCCGACCCTCGCCTTCGCGCCGATCCGGCGCAATCGGCTGGAATGGCTGGTCGAGAAGGCGGTCGAGCTCGGCGTCGCTCGCCTGGTACCAGTGATCACGCAGCGCACCGTGGTCAAGCCCGAGAAGGCCGACCGGCTCGCAGCGATCGCGACCGAGGCAGCCGAGCAGTGCGAGCGCCTGACCGTGCCCCCCATCGACCCGCCGCGCCCGCTTCCCGCTTGGCTCGCCGCCCGCGCCCCCGCCGTGCCGCTCTTCCTCGCTGACGAGCGTGGGGAGGGGGCCGCCATCGCCGAGGCCTGGCACCGGCACCCCGACGCCGAGATCCTGATTGGTCCCGAAGGCGGCTTCGCGCCCGAGGAGGTGGAGCGGCTGCGGGCAGTGCCGGGCGTCGTGCCGGTGACCCTCGGCCCCCGTATCCTCCGCGCCGAGACGGCCGCTCTCTACGCCCTCGTTGGCTGGCAGATCGCGCGGCCGGCCCTAGCCCGGATCTCGCCCCCGACGAGCTCGTAGCGCCTGCGGCGGCGCTTCTCCCAGGCGAGGAACGCGTTGGGTTCGATAGGTCCTTTGGGGCGGGCGAGCGGCATCGGCGCTGATCCTGCTGGCTCCTGGCCGGATTCTGCCGCGATCGCCTCTGGCCGGCAATGAAAGCCGCGGCAGCCTTTTCAGGGATACGTCTGCTCTACCCTGCAGCGCGAGCGAACAGCCATCGTCTGCGCCTGGGGAACACAACCGACGCGAGCCCGAGCGCGACGAAGAATCATTGACTGCATATGGTGTCGCCGAAACCCATAGAATCTACTTCAGTAATTTGATATTAGAGTTAAGCGCTTCCGATAATATCTGTCCACGATTGATTTCATTTTCTGTATCGGTATAGCGAAAATTCTATATATTTCTTCTTTGAATATTTTTATACTATATTTGTAAGATCATATTCTATGTATGACTGCGCTCAAGCCGATATTCTCTCCTTTCAACTGTAAGAAATTCGGTCGTCTCCGTGTCGAGTGGGATCGTTGTGTCGTAACCTCGATACCAGCCACGTCTTGCGATTCGTATAAGAATTATGCCTGCCAACGAAAAAGTGAGCCCGTAATTGGCAAAATTTAACCAAAGATTATTATTGTGGCAAGGAGTAACCCGGCCTTGCCGCAGTGTCTCCGGTCGAGGGACGTGTCCGCCCAAGCATGCTATAATGGTAGGCTGAGCGAAAGCAGGCCAGGGAGGCTCGCCATGCGCGGTCTGATGATGGAGGTGCCGCTTCTCGTCTCCTCGCTCATCGAGCATGGCGGAACGGTGCATCACGACCAGGAGGTCGTGAGTCGCTCGGTCGAGGGGCCGATCCACCGCGCGACCTGGGCGCAGATCCGCGAGCGCTCGAAGCGTCTCGCCCGCGCCCTGGGCGCGATCCTGGGCCTCGAGCCGTTCGACCGGGTCGCGACGCTCGCCTGGAACGGCTTTCGGCACCTCGAGCTCTATTACGGCATCTCCGGCAGCGGCCGGGTCTGCCATGTCCTCAACCCGCGCCTGGCTCCGGACCAGCTCGTCCACATCGTCGACCATGCCGCCGACCGGGCGCTGTTCGTGGACCTCGATCTCCTGCCCATCGTCGAGCCGCTCCTGGGCCGGCTCGAGACGGTGCGCTCGGTCGTCGTCATGACCGATCGCACCCACATGCCAGAAACGAAGCTCTCCGGCGTGCACTGCTACGAGGAGCTCATCACCGCCTGCCCGGCCGACGACTACCGTTGGCCCGAGCTCGACGAGAACGATGCCGCGGGGCTCTGCTACACCTCCGGCACCACGGGCGAGCCCAAGGGCGTGCTCTACAGCCACCGCTCGACGGTCCTGCACGCGATGACCATCGGCCTGTCCGACTATTTCGACCTCGGCGCCGGCCGCGCCGTGCTGCCGGCGGTGCCGATGTTCCACGTCATGGCCTGGGGCATTCCTCATGCGGCGGCGCTCACCGGCGCCAAGCTCGTCCTGCCGGGGCCCCGGCTCGACGGCGACAGCCTGTTCGCGCTCGTGGAGCAGGAGCAGATCGAGTTCGCGTGCGGCGTGCCGACCGTCTGGCACGGCCTTCTCACCACCATGCGCCACCACGGCCGGGCGCCCGTCGGTCTGCGGCGCGTCCTGGTCGGCGGGTCGGCGCCGCCCTTGTCCATGGTCGAGGCGTTCGAGCGCGAATTCGGGGTCGAGGTGCGGCAGGGCTGGGGCATGACCGAGACGAGCCCGGTCGGCTGCGTCAACACTCCGAAGCCGGCCCTGCGCGACCTGTCCGAGGCGGAGCGGCTGCGGCGCAAGACGTGGCAGGGCATGCCGATCTTCGGGGTCCGGCTCGAGGTCGTGGACGAGGAGGGGCGGCCGGTGCCGCACGACGGCATCACCAACGGCCGGCTGCTGGCGCAGGGGCCGTGGGTTTGCTCGGGCTACTACCGACGCGAGAACCGCGCCGTCCGCGACGGCTGGCTCGATACCGGCGACATCGCCACCATGGATGCCGACGGTTGCGTGCACATCGTCGACCGGGCCAAGGACCTGATCAAGTCGGGCGGCGAGTGGATCAGCTCGATCGCGTCGATCGCGGTCGAGAACGTGGCCGCGAGCTGTCCGGGCATCGCGATGGCGGCGGTGATCGCCGTGCCCGACGAGCGCTGGGGCGAGCGGCCGCTTCTGATCGCCGTGCCGGCCACGGGCGTGGTGCCCGATCGTGACCGGGTCCTGGTCTTCCTGGGCGAGTGCCTACCGAAGTGGCAGGTTCCGGACGATGTCGTCTTCGTGGACGCGCTGCCGATCGGTGGCACCGGCAAGGTGCTGAAGGCGCGGCTGCGGGCGCAGTACCGGGATCATCGTCGCAGCGGCTGACCGGAACCGGAGGCTGCACTGTCATCCTGGGGCGTGATCGGGAATCCCCAAGTGACGAATCATGACTGGAAATTAATAGAAGAAATCCCATGAGAATAACTGTTCGTACAGAACATCTGACTCCGGAGATGATCTTTCGAGAAGAAGGAACTCTTGGCCGATCGCTCCGTTTTCTTGTCCCGAACGGAGAACGGAGATTGGGATCATGACCGAAGGTACGGCCGACAAGATCAAGGGCACCATCAAGGAAGCCGCAGGCAAGCTCACGGGTGATCGCCGGACCGAGGCCGAGGGCAAGACGGACCAGGTCAAGGGCGACGTGAAGAACGCCGGGCACGATCTGAAGGAGGCTGCGAAAGGCGTGCGCGACAGCCTCGAGGAGAAGGACAAGCGCCGTTAGCCGAAGCCAGGCTTCTCGCCGATGTCGCACGGCGGCGGGGTGATCCCGCCGCCGTTGCATGGCGGCTCAGGCGGTCCCGCCCACCGTGACCCGCTCGATCCGTACCGTCGGCTGGCCCACGCCGACCGGCACGCCCTGGCCGTTCTTGCCGCAAGTGCCGATCCCGTTATCGAGGGCGAGGTCGTCGCCGATGCCGGTGATCCGCCGCATCGCTTCGGGGCCGTTGCCGATCAGCATGGCGCCCTTGACCGGGGCGCCGATCCGGCCGCGCTCGATCAGGTAGGCCTCGGTCGCCTGGAACACGAACCGGCCCGAGGTGATGTCGACCTGCCCGCCGCCGAACGAGACGGCATAGATTCCGCGCTCCACGCTGCGGATGATCTCCTCGCGCGTTTGTGAGCCTGCCAGCATGTAGGTGTTGGTCATGCGCGGCATCACGGTATGGGCATAAGACTGCCGCCTGCCGTTGCCGGTGGGCCGCATCCGCATCAGGCGCGCGTTCTGCCGATCCTGCATGTAGCCCACGAGCCTGCCGTTCTCGATCAGCACGGTCCGGGCGGAGGGCGTACCCTCGTCGTCGACCGTGAGCGAGCCGCGCCGCTCCGGAAGCGTGCCGTCGTCCACGACCGTGACACCGGAAGCAGCGACCATCTCCCCCAGGAGGCCCGCGAAAGCCGAGGTGCGCTTGCGGTTGAAGTCGCCCTCAAGCCCGTGACCCACGGCCTCGTGCAGCATGACGCCGGGCCAGCCGGCCCCGAGCACCACGGTCATCTCGCCGGCCGGCGCCGGCACCGCCTCGAGACGAACCCGCGCCTGCCGCAGCGCCTCGTCGGCGACCGACCGCCACCAGCTCTCGTCGAGCAGCCGGGCGAGCGGATAGCGCCCGCCGCCGCCGTAGCTCGCGCTCTCGCGCCGGCCATCGCGCTCGAGCACGACGCTGACGTCGAGGCGCACGAGCGGCCGCACGTCGCCGACATGCCGCCCGTCGCCGCGGAAGATCTCGATCACCTGATGCGAAGCCGAGAGTGTGGCCGTGACGCTGACCACGGCGGGTTCCTGCGAGCGGCAGTAATGCTCGATCCGCTCGAGCACGGCCAGCTTTTCGGCCCGGCCGGCGCTCTCGATCGGGTCCTCCGCACCGTAGAGCGCCGCCCCCGGTGCCGCCGGGGCCACGTTCTCGCGGCCGCCGTGCCCGCCCGCCACCGCCTGCACCGTTGCCACTGCGCGGCGGATCGCGTCCTCCTCGAGCCGGTCGCCGGTGGCGAACCCGACCCGCTCGCCGGCCACGGCGCGAAAGCCGAAGCCCTGCAGCATCTCCCGGCTCGCCACCTTGAGCCGGCCGTCCTCGAAGGTGAGCCGCTCGCCGCGCACCCGCTCCAGGAACAGCTCGCCGTCGTCCATGGCAAGGAGCCCTTCTGCGGTAAGGGCAGCCAGCCGGGCCGGGTCGAGGCCCGCATCGACGGCGATGGAGGGGGTGGGCGCGCGCTCGGTCATGGTCCTGCTTGACGTGCTGGAAGGTCTGGCTCTACCCAGCACCATCATATGGCGCCGCCCACGACAACGACCAGAAGCGGCCATGCGACGTGCCTGCCAGGAGGAACGGGCCGGTGCCGCTGGAGCATCACCCTCAGCGTGCTTATCTCCACGAGGAGATCCATAGCCGGCCGCAGCCCGAAATCGCGGTGCCGGCAGCGGTCTCCTTCCTGCTCCTTCTTGCGGGCGAGGCCGAGGTGGACCGGGCGCGCGAGGCCCTGGCCGATCTCTGCCGCCGCTACGGTGCCGCCCCGCCGCACGGCGAGCGCTACTTCGCAGCCCAGCTCGGCGAGCTCGAGGTGCGCTGGGAGCAGCACACCGAGTTCTTCACGCTCACCTTCGTGCGCACGCTCGTCGATCCCGCCCAGCCGTTCGCGGAGACGGCGATCGAGCTCGTGCCGAAGGACTGGCTCGACGCCCTGCCGGGCCAGGTCCTCACGGCCGCGCACATCGCCCTGGTGCCCGATGTCGGGACCTGGCGGCCCGCCGACATCGCCGTCCTGTTCGAGGGGCAGCGGGTCAGCGCCAGCCGGGTGTCGGGCGGTGCTGCCGCGATCTGGACCGCTTTTCGCCCGCATGGCGACGGCTTCGTCCGCTACCTTCTCGCCGGCCGCGAGATCTCGCGCGCCCGGGCCGGTCGCCTCGTGCAGCGGATCGTCGAGACCGAATCCTACCGCATGATGGCGCTGCTCGGCCTGCCGGTGGCACGCAGGAACAGCCTCGAGCTGCGCCGGATGGAGGAGCGTCTCGCCGAGCAGGTGGCGCGCATCGGAGCCGTGCGCGATCTCGCCGGCGAGAAGGCGCTGCTCGACGAGCTGTTCGCGCTCGCTGCCGCGGCCGAGCGGATGGTGGCCGAGACCGAGTACCGCTTCCGCGCCACGGCGGCTTACGGCCAGCTCGTTGCCGATCGCTTCCGCGAGCTCAAGGCCGAGCGGCTCGACGACTATCAACCCCTCGCCGAGTTCCTCGAGCGCCGCTTCGAGCCGGCGCTGCGGACCTGCCGCTCGATCCAGGAGCGGCAGGTGGCGCTGGAGGAGCGGATCGCACGCACCGCCAACCTGGCCCGCACGCGCGTCTTCGTCGAGCTCGAGCGCCAGAACCAGGAACTTCTGGCTTCGATGGACCGCCGCGCCAGGCTGCAGCTCCGGCTGCAGGAGACCGTGGAAGGACTCTCGGTCGCCGCGATCAGCTACTACTTCGTCGGGCTGCTCGCTTACGCGCTGAAGCCGCCCATGAAAGAGCTGGGCCTCAGCCTCGGCGGGAGCGAGCTCGTCATCGCGGCGCTCACCCCTTTCGTCGTGCTTGCAGTCTGGTGGGGTATGCGCCAAACCCGCAAGCGCTTGCACGACAGGGAAAGCTGATCATTGACCTGGGTCAAGGAACGGTCCTATCTCAGCCGCCGACCGTCGCGACACTCTGCCGCGCGCTGGGCGAAAGCCCGGTCTCCTATCCTGCCTGCGACCATGACGGGCGGGAGGAGCCGGCGCCGTCCCGCCCTGCCGGCAGGCCGCACCTGCTCGCCGATCGTTCACGTCACCGCAAGGAAAACACCGTCCATGCGCTCGAAGGTGCCGACGACAACCATAGCCGCCTTTGTGCTGGGCCTTTCGCCCGTGGCCGCATGGGCGGCGCCCCGGCCGTGGGAGGCGACCCTCCAGCCGCCGGCCTCGCCCGTCATGGAGCGGATCGCGAGTTTCCACGATCTGCTCTTGTGGATCATCAGCCTGATCGTGCTGTTCGTGCTGGTGCTGCTGGTCTACGCCTGCTGGCGCTTCAGCGAGAAGCGCAACCCGGTGCCTTCGCGCCGCTCGCACAACACGGTGCTCGAGATCGTCTGGACCGCGGTTCCGGTGCTGATTCTCGTGATCATCGCGATTCCGTCGTTCAAGCTGCTCTATTATGAGGACGTGGTGCCGAAGACCGAGCTGACCATCAAGGCTACCGGTCATCAGTGGTATTGGAGCTACCAGTATCCCGATAACGGCAATTTCGGCTTCGATGCGTACATGATCGCGAAGGAGGACCTGAAGCCGGACCAGCTCCGCCTGCTCGAGACCGACAACCGCATCGTCGTGCCGGTCAACACCAACATCCGCATCCAGACCACGGCGGCCGACGTCATCCATAGCTGGGCCGTGCCGCAGTTCGGCATCAAGATCGACGCCATCCCTGGCCGGCTGAACGAGACGTGGATCAACATTGAGCGCCCCGGCACCTATTACGGGCAGTGCTCGGAGCTGTGTGGCGTGAACCACGGCTTCATGCCGATCACGATCCAGGCCGTCTCCAAGGAGGAGTTCGATGCCTGGGTGAAGGAGGCGCAGACCAAGTTCGCCCGTGTCGACGACAAGGGCGTCGATGTCGCCAGCGTCGCGGTCGCCACGACCCGGCCGGCGAACTGAACCGAGGCGGAGCCTGAGGGACTAGGCATCATGGCACACAGCGTAGCGCATGCGCACGACGACCACGCCGCGCCGACCGGCTGGCGCCGCTGGGCATACTCGACCAACCACAAGGATATCGGCACCCTCTATCTGATCTTCTCGTTCGTCGCGGGCATCATCGGTATGATCATGTCGATGATCTTCCGCGCCGAGCTGATGTTCCCGGGCGATCAGATCCTCGGTGGTGATTATCACATGTTCAATGTGCTGATCACCGCGCATGGCCTGATCATGATCTTCTTCTTCGTCATGCCGGCGCTGATCGGCGGCTTCGGCAACTGGATGGTGCCGCTCATGATCGGGGCGCCCGACATGGCGTTCCCGCGCATGAACAACATCAGCTTCTGGCTGATCGTGCCGGCCTTCCTCTTGCTGATGGCCTCGCCCTTCTTCGGCGGTGCCGGCACCGGCTGGACCATCTACCCGCCGCTGTCCTCGGCCATCGGCCACCCGGGCCCGTCCGTGGACATGGGCATCTTCGCGCTGCACCTCGCCGGCGCCAGCTCGCTCCTCGGCGCCATCAACTTCATCACCACCATCTTCAACATGCGTGCCCCCGGCATGACGCTGCACAAGATGCCGCTGTTCGCCTGGGGTATCCTGGTGACCGCGTTCCTCCTTCTGCTCGCCGTGCCGGTGCTGGCGGGCGCGATCACCATGCTGCTCACCGACCGCAACTTCGGCACTCACTTCTTCAATCCCGAGGGCGGCGGCGATCCGGTGCTGTTCCAGCACCTGTTCTGGTTCTTCGGTCATCCCGAAGTTTACATCATGATCCTGCCGGCATTCGGCATCATCAGCCACGTCATCTCGACCTTCTCGAGGAAGCCCATCTTCGGCTATCTCGGCATGGCCTATGCCATGGTCGCGATCGGCGTGATCGGCTTCGTCGTCTGGGCGCACCACATGTACACGGTGGGCATGGACGTCGACGTGAAGGCCTACTTCACCGCCGCCACCATGGTCATCGCCGTGCCGACCGGTATCAAGATCTTCTCCTGGATCGCCACCATGTGGGGCGGCTCGATCCGATTCCCCACGCCGATGCTGTTCGCGGTCGGCTTCATCTTCGTGTTCACGGTGGGTGGCGTCACCGGCGTCGTGCTGTCCAACGCCGGCATGGACACCGTGCTGCAGGACACCTACTACGTGGTGGCGCATTTCCACTACGTGCTGTCCTTGGGCGCTGTCTTCGGCATCTTCGCCGGCTTCTATTACTGGTTCGGCAAGATGACCGGCCGCCAGTATGACGAGACGCTGGGCAAGATCCATTTCTGGCTCACCTTCATCGGCGTCAACCTGACCTTCTTCCCGCAGCACTTCCTGGGTCTGGCCGGCATGCCGCGCCGCATTCCGGACTATCCCGATGCTTACGCGGGCTGGAACATGCTGTCCTCGATCGGCGCCTTCATCGCCGGTGCCAGCGCCCTCTTCTTCATCTACGTGGTTTACCGGGCGTTCACGGCCGGCGAGAAGTGCGCCGACAATCCGTGGGGCGAGGGTGCCACCACCCTCGAGTGGACGGTGAGCTCGCCGCCGCCGTTCCACACCTTCGAGGAGCTGCCGGTCGTGACCAGCGCTGGTGGCCATTGATCCGGCAGGCGAGCTGGTGAGCAAGAGCTGAGGAGCGTTTCCGATGGCGAAAGTCGGCGAGGCGGGCGTTGGGGCGGCGATGCGCGGGACGGCCGCGGCCCCGCGCGTATCCGAGCTGCGCGACTTCTGGACGCTCCTCAAGCCCAACGTGATGCAGCTCGTGATCTTCACGAGCGCCGTCGGCCTGTTCCTGGCACCCGGCCACCTTCACCCGCTTCTGGCCTTCACGGCGATCTTGTGCATCGCCGCCGGGGCCGGAGCGTCGGCCGCGATCAACAACTGGTACGACGCCGACATCGACTGCCGTATGGCCAGGACACGCCTGCGGCCCACCGCCACCGGCCGGATCGACCCGGCCGAGGCCCTGGCGGTGGGTGTGACGCTCGCCATCTTCTCGGTGATGGTGATGTCGCTGGCGCTCAATTATCTCGCCGGGGCGCTGCTGGCGTTCACCATCGGCTTCTACGTCTTCGTCTACACGATGTGGCTGAAGCGGCGCACGCCGCAGAACATCGTGATCGGGGGTGCTGCCGGCGCCCTGCCGCCGGTCGTCGCCTGGGCTGCCGTCACCGGCGGCATCTCGCTCCTGCCGATCCTTCTCTTCCTCATCATCTTCCTGTGGACGCCGCCGCACTTCTGGGCGCTCGCTCTCTACCGCAACGGCGACTACGACCGGGTCGGGGTGCCGATGCTGCCCGTGGTCGCCGGCCGCAAGCGCACGCTCGACCATATCCTGGCCTATACGGTCGTCCTCGTGGCGGTGACGCTCCTGCCGGCGCTCCTGGGCCAGGCCGGTCTCTGCTACGCCGCCATCGCCCTCGTGCTGGGCGGCGTGTTCCTCGCCCATGTCGTGCGGCTGTGGCGGCAGGACCGGGACGTGCTGGCGATGCGTGTCTTCCGTTTCTCGATCTTCTATCTTTTCCTCCTCTACGCCGGCCTGGTCGTCGACCGCGTGCTGCCGACCCTCGTGCTGGGCTGATCCGATGGCGATGAACGAGGACGAGCGCAGACGTCGGCAGCGCGCCAAGAACCTGGCCGTGGCGCTCGGGCTCTTCGCCCTGGTGCTGCTGTTCTACCTGATCACCCTGGTGAAGCTGGGGGGCGCATGACGGATCTCGGCCGACGCAACCGACGCACCGCCGTTGCCGCCAGCGTCGTCATCGTGGCGATGCTGGGGCTGACCG
Source organism: Benzoatithermus flavus (assembly GCF_037908215.1). Lineage (NCBI taxonomy): Bacteria > Pseudomonadati > Pseudomonadota > Alphaproteobacteria > Geminicoccales > Geminicoccaceae > Benzoatithermus > Benzoatithermus flavus. The sequence continues at coordinate 110,986 of NZ_JBBLZC010000002.1, forward strand.
CCCTGTCGGTGCCGCTCTACAACCTGTTCTGCGCGGTCACGGGCTATGGCGGCACGCCGCGCCTCGGCGGTGTCGCCGCCGGGGCGGCCACCACGGACCGGACGGTGACCGTGTTCTTCAACGCCGACACCGACCCCGACCTGCCCTGGACGTTCCGACCCGTCCGGCGCAGTCTCGACGTCAAGGTCGGCGAGCAGACGCTGGCCTTCTACGAGGCGGCCAACCATGCCGACCATCCCGTGGTCGGCCGGGCGGTCTACAACGTCACCCCGTTCAAGGTCGGCAGCTACTTCAGCAAGATCCACTGCTTCTGCTTCGAAGAGCAGACGCTGAAGCCGGGCGAGCGGGTCGAGATGCCGGTGTCGTTCTACGTCGACCCGGCCATGCTCGAGGATGCCAACACCGGCGAGGTCACACAGATCACGCTGTCCTACACGTTCTACATCGACAAAGAAGCGACCGCGAAGCTGCAGCGCGAGCATGCGGCCGGCGGCTCGACGAGCTGAGACAATCGGACGAGGTTACCCGTCGCGGGGGTTTTAGGAGACGATCATGGCGAGCACAGCCGTAACGCACGGCGCGCAGGTGCAAGACGAGCACGGGCACCACAGGCCCAACCATCCCTATCATCTCGTGGACCCGAGCCCCTGGCCGCTCGTCGCCAGTTTCTCGGCGCTGCTGCTGACGGGCGGCGGCGTGATGTGGATGCACGGCTCCCGCGGCGGGCCGTGGGTGACGCTCCTGGGCTTCCTCGGCGTCATCTACGTCATGTTCCGCTGGTGGGGCGATGTGCTGCGCGAAGGGCGCACCGGCCACCACACCGACGTGGTGGCGAAAGGCCTGCGCCTCGGCATGGCGCTGTTCATCACCTCCGAGGTGCTGTTCTTCTTCGCCTTTTTCTGGGCGTTCTTCTGGGGGGCGCTCTACCCGCCCATGACGATCGCCACCTCCTATCCGCCGGAGGGCGTGCACCCGGTCGCGACCTGGAACATCCCGTTCCTCAACACGCTGATCCTGCTGCTCTCGGGCGCGACGGTCACCTGGGCGCACCATGCGATCAAGGAGAACGATCAGCAGACCGCCTTCAAGGCGCTCCTGCTCACGGTCTGCCTCGGCCTGACCTTCACCGCCTTCCAGGCCTACGAGTACATCGAGGCGATCAGCGAGGGCTTCACCCTCTCGGATGGCATCTACGGCTCGACCTTCTACTTGGCCACGGGCTTCCATGGCCTCCATGTCCAGATCGGCACGATCTTCCTGATTGTGTGCATGATCCGCGCCTGGTACGGCACTTTCTCGCCCGATCGGCACGTCGGCTTCGAAGCCGCCGCTTGGTACTGGCACTTCGTCGACGTGGTCTGGCTGTTCCTGTTCGTCTGGGTCTACTGGTGGGGCGGCCACATCCACTTCACGACGCAGCCGGTCGGGTGAGCGGGACCTCGCCCTCCCCGGTCGTGACGGGCCTCGGCGGCCGCTGCCCGCGCTGCGGGCGGGGCCGCCTGTTCCGGGGGTTCCTCGCGGTCGCCCCGCGCTGCGAGGTCTGCGGCCTCGATCTTTCCAGGCAGGACAGCGGCGACGGACCCGCGGCCTTCATCATCCTGATCGTGGGTTTCGTGGTGATCGGCGCCGCACTCGTCGTCGAGGTCGGGTATGGGTGGCCGATCTGGCTCCACCTCGTGGTCTGGCTGCCGCTGGCCGTGATTCTGTGCCTCGCCCTGATGCGGCCCTTCAAAGGTCTGCTGATAGCACTTCAGTACCGCCATCGCCGCCATGAGTTCGATGCCGGCTGACCACGGCCGCCGCCGGTTCCAGCCCGGATTCTGGCCGACGGCCGCGACACTCGCGGGCCTGATCGTCCTGCTGGCGCTGGGCACCTGGCAGATGCGCCGGCTCGCCTGGAAGGAGGATCTCGTCGCCGGGATCGACCGCCAGATCGCCGCCCCCCCGATCGAGATCGGGCCCGGCACGGATCTCGCCGGCCTGAACTTCCGCCACGTGACCGCGCGCGGCACCTATCTGCACGATGCCGCCTTCGCCTTCGGCGTCGAGGCGTCCGGCAACGAGCCAGGCGCCCGGCTCGCCACACCCTTCCGCCTGGAGGACGGCCGCGTCGTTCTGGTCGGCCGGGGCTGGCTGCCCGAGAATCTCCTGCCGCCGAACGTCCCCAAAGGGCTCGAGCCAGAAGGTGTGGTGACCGTGACCGGTGTGGGGCGTTCGCGCGTCGATCCGCAGCGGAACTGGCTGACACCGGCGAACGAGCCCGAGAAGCGGCGCTGGTTCTCCTGGGACGTCCCGGCCATGGCGCAGGCCACCGGCCTGCCGCTCCAGCCTTTCGAGATCGTGCTCGAGCAGTCGGAAGGGCCGGCTGGCCTGCCCAAGGCCAGTCCTTACCACCCGGAGATCCCGAACAACCATCTGGGCTATGCCATCACGTGGTATGGCCTCGCCGCGGCGCTGCTCGCGGTCTATCTCGTGTTCAGCCTGCAAACCCGCGACGGGCGTTGAGCCGTGAGACCTGTTCGCTACACCGCCGGCGTGGCGGCCGTCCTGATCTATGGCCTGATCGTCCTGGGCGCGGTCGTCCGCACCACCAATTCCGGCCTATCCTGCCCGGACTGGCCCACCTGCTACGGCCACTGGCTGCCGCTTCCCGCCGACATCGCCGCCGTGCCGAACATCGGCTACGCCTACCACCAGGTGATGCTGGAGTGGGTGCACCGCCTGATCGCCGGCGTGTTCCTCGGCCCTCTGGTGCTGATCCTGGCCGGCCTCACCTTCTGGTATCGCCGGCTCGAGCCGCAGCTTCCCGTCCTGGGCGGACTCCTCATCCTTCTCCTGCTCGTTCAGGGCATCCTGGGCGGCGTGACCGTGCTGGATCGCAACAGCCCCTGGTCGGTCGCGGTCCATCTCGGCAACGCGCTTCTCGTCCTCACCGTCACACTCCGCATCTTCCGCATCGCTGTCGGCTGGCCTGCACCGGTGGAAGGCAGGGGGATCGGCGTGCTCGCCGCCGTGGCCTGGGGCTTTGCCCTGCTCGCGATGATGAGCGCCGCGATGACGGCGAAGAGCGGCTCCTCGCTCGCCTGTGCCACCTGGCCCTTGTGCAACGGGGAGATCATTCCCGACCTCGCCGACGGCGGGGTGCGCATCCATTTCATCCACCGTATCCTCGCCGCCTGCACGGGCCTTGCGCTTCTCGTCCTGTTCTGGCGCAGCCGGATGACGCCGGGCCTGCCCGAGGGCGCGCGCTCGCTGGCAGCGCTCGCGGCGGCGCTCGTGATCGTTCAGATCGGCCTCGGGGCATTGGTCATCGTGCTCGAGGTGCCGATCGCCAACGCCGTCCTGCACCAGGCCGTCGGTGTCCTCACCTTCGCGATCGTGACACTTCTGATGTGGCGCTGTCTGCCGCTCGGCAGAGGCGCCGAGGCAAGGCTCGGAGAGCGGAATGGGCTGGCACTACGCAGCGCTTGAAGAACGCTTCCGGCGTATTGCCGGAATCCAGGGGGCGCTCGCCATCCTGGACTGGGATACGGCCGTCGTCATGCCGAAGAAGGCCGCCCCTGACCGCGGCGAGCAGCTCGCGGCTCTGAGGCGCGTCGCCCACGACCTTCTGACCCACCCCGAGACCGGCGAGCAGCTCTCCGCCGCCGAGGCCGAGACCGACCTCGATCCCTGGCAGCAGGCGAACCTGCGCGAGATGCGCCGGAAGTACCGCCACGCCCACAGCCTCGAACCCGCGCTGGTCGAGGCCCTGGCCCGCGCCACCACGCGTTGCGAGATGACCTGGCGCGAGGCCCGTGCCAGGGCCGACTTCGCGCTGCTGGCACCCGAGCTCGAAGAGGTGGTCCGGCTCACGCGGGAAGCGGCGCAGGTCACAGGTGCTGCGCTCGGGCTCGAGCCCTACGATGCGCTTTTGGATGCGCACCAGCCCGATCTCCGCGACGCCGAGGTGGTGCCGCTGTTCGACCGGCTCGCGGCCGAGCTACCGCCTCTGGTCGAGAGCATTCTCGCGCACCAGGCGAAGATGCCCGAGCCGCTGCGGCCGCAGGGGCCGTTCCCGCCCGCCCGGCAGAAGGAGCTCGGCAAGGCGTTGATGGCCCGGCTCGGCTTCGACTTCGACGCCGGTCGGCTCGACGAGAGCACACATCCTTTCTGCGGCGGCACGCCGTCCGACATCCGCATCACCACCCGCTACCGCGAGGACGAGGTGGCCTCGGCGCTCATGGGCGTGCTCCACGAGACCGGCCATGCCCTCTACGAAGCCGGCCTGCCCAAGGCGTGGCGCGGTCAGCCCGTGGGCGAGGCGAGAGGCATCGCCGTCCACGAGAGCCAGTCGCTCATCGTCGAGATGCAGGCCTGCCGCTCGCCCGCCTTCATCCGCTTCCTCGCCGGCGAGCTGCGTGGCACCTTCGGCGACGATCCGGCCTTCGCACCCGACAACCTCGTCCGCCTCTACCACCGCGTCGAGCGCGGCTTCATCCGTGTCGATGCCGACGAGGCCACCTATCCGCTGCACGTGATCCTGCGCCACCGCCTCGAGCGGAAGCTGATCGCGGGCGACCTTGCGGTGGCCGACCTCCCTGCTGCCTGGAACGAGGGCATGAGGGAACTTCTCGGCATCGTCCCCCCCGACGACCGCCTGGGCTGCCTGCAGGACATCCACTGGCCCGTGGGCGGCTTCGGCTATTTTCCTTGCTACACGCTGGGCGCCATGCTGGCGGCCCAGCTCTTCCGCACGGCGGAAGGCCAGATCCCCGGCCTCCTCGCTGCCATCGGCCGGGGCGATTTCGCCCCGCTGCTCCACTGGCTGCGCGAGAAGGTGCACGGTGTGGGCTCGAAGCCCAGCTTCGCCGAGCTGGTCCGGAACGCCACCGGCGGCCCGCTCGCGGTCGAGCCGTTCCTGGAGCACCTGCGGGCACGGTATCTGGCCAGATGAGGCATCTGGCCAGACGCGATGCCAGCCGCCGCCGAATTTTGCGCTGAGCCGAGACGCAAGCCGATTGGCCCGGCTCGCGTTCAGTTCCCGCCTTCGACCCGGACCCAGGCGCGGCGCTCGGCGCTCTCGAGCACGGCGTCGCACACGGCCTCGATCGCGAAGCCCTCGCGGAAGTCGGGGTAGAGCGGCTTTCCCTCGGCGATGCCTTCGAGGAGATGGGCGACCTCGATGGTCTTGAGGTCGTTGAAGCCGATGGAGTGGCCGGGGGCTGGGGTGAAGCGGCCATAGTCCGGGTGGTAGGGGCCGGTCAGGACCGTGCGGAAGCCGTTGTCGTCGAGCCGCGGGCTCGCCTTGAAGAGCTGGAACTCGTTGAAGCGTTCCTGGCAGTAGCGGACGGCACCCTTGGTACCGTAGAGCTCGAGATCGGGACCGTTCTTGCGGCCCCAGGCGACCCGGCTCGCGGTGAGCGTGCCCATGACGCCGCTCTCGAAGCGCAGGAGCGCGTGGGCGATGTCCTCGTTCTCGACCGGACGGGTCTCGATCTTCGCCTCCTCGCTCGTCCGGGTGAACTGGCCCGCGGTCTGGCCGGGAGCCGCCACCGGGCGAGCGGGGACGGTGACGGCGATGTCGCCCGCGACCTCGACGATGGGGCCGGCGAGATAGCGTAGCAGGCTCACGGCGTGACTGCCGAGGTCGCCCAGGGCGCCGCTGCCGGCCTTGGCACGCTCGCAGCGCCACGAGAACAGGACGGAGGGGTCCGCCATGTAGTCCTCTTCGAACGCGGCGCGGATATAGGTGATCGTGCCGAGCTCGCCCGAATCGAGGAGGTGTTTGATGTGCCGGAGCGCCGGCGAGCGGAGATAGTTGTAGCCGACGAGGGTGCGGACACCCCTGGCGTCGGCGGCATCGGCCAGCTCCTTGGCGTCGGCGGCGGTAAGCGCCAAGGGCTTCTCGCAATAGACGTGCTTGCCGGCGGCGATGGCGGCCAGCGCCATCTCCTTGTGGAGCACGTTGGGCGAGGTGATGGCAACGAGCTCGACGGCGGGGTCCTGCACGAGCGTGCGCCAGTCGGTCGTGCTGCGGGCGAAGCCGAAGCGCGCTTTCGCCCGCTCCGCACCCTCGGCCACCACGTCGGCCACGAGCTCGAGTCGCGGCCGCAGGCGCGGCTGGAACAGAGATGTCACCGCCTGGAAGGCGAGGGCGTGACACTCGCCCATGAAGCCGGTGCCGATGATGCCGATCCCGATCTCGTTCATTCCCGTCGTTCCGCTCGTGCGAGGAAACGCCCTCTCCGGGTCGGTCCGGGAGAGGGAGCGAGCTATGGGCCGCTACGGCTTCCACGGCCGCAGCGGCGGTTCTTCAATGGAGCTGGCTGCGGCCCTCGCCGGCATGGCGATGGTCGTCGGCGACCTCGCGGCGCAGCGCCTCGGCCATGGCGTGCTCGGCGGCGGCGGTGGCCTCGAAGCGCGATTCCCGGCCGCTCGCCCTGGCGGCATCGGCACGGGAGAACTCGTCGAGCTCGGCCGAGAGCTGTTCGAGCTCCTTGCCGCCGGCCATCATGTTCAACAGCTCCTCGCGCGCGATCCCGTCCTTGGTGAAGGTACCGAGCGTCTTGCCGCGGTTCAGCACGGTGAAGCGGTCGCCCACGGCCCAGGCATGGTGAACGTTGTGGGTGATGAAGATTACACCCAGGTTGCGCGCCCGTGCCTGCGCGACGTAGCGTAAGACCATGCCGGCCTGCTTCACGCCCAGAGCCGAGGTCGGCTCGTCCAGGATCAGCACCTTGGCGCCGAAATAGACCGCGCGCGCGATCGCCACGCACTGCCGCTCGCCGCCCGAGAGCGTGCCCACCGCCTGGGTCGGGTCGCGCACGTCGATGCCGATCTTCTTCATCTCCTCGCGCGCGATCCGGTTGGCGGTCTCGATGTCGAAGCGGCGGAACGGCCACACGCCCTTCACCAGCTCGCGGCCCATGAAGAAGTTGCGGGTGATCGACATCAAAGGGATCATGGCGAGATCCTGGAACACGGTCGCGATCCCGCGATCCAAGGCATCGCGCGGGCCGGTCATGACCACGGGCTGGCCCTCGATCACGATCTGGCCCGAGCTGGGTGCGTGCACGCCGGAGAGCGTCTTGATGAGCGTGGACTTGCCGGCACCGTTGTCGCCGAGCAGGCAATGGACCTCGCCCGGCCAGACGGTCATCGAGACGCCGGAGAGAGCGATCACCGAGCCGAAATGCTTGCTGATGTTCTGCACGTCGATGAGCGGGGTGGCCATGGCTCAGCGCCCTCCGGTGACCTTCTTGCGGATGTAGTTGTTGAACAGCACCGCGATCAGCAGCATCGCCCCCAGGAACACCTGGAACCAGTCGGTGTTGACCCCGGTGTAGAAGATGCCCTGCTGCACCGTGCCGAACAGCAGCGCGCCGAAGGCGGCGCCGATCGCCGAGCCGTAGCCGCCCGTCAGCAGGCAGCCGCCGATCACGGCGGCGATGATCGCCTCGAACTCCTTCTGCACGCCGCGCAGCACGTCGGCCGAGCCGGCCCCCAGGGTCTGTACGCAGGCGAAGAGCGTGGCAGCCATCGCGGTGCAGATGAACAGGCCGATCTTCACCCGTGCCACCGGCACGCCGACGTTGCGCGCGGCGTTCGGGTCGCCGCCGGCAGCGAAGATCCAGTTGCCGACCTGGGTGCGGAGTAGGACCCAGGTGGCGATCAAGGCGAGCACGATCCACCAGATCACCGACATGGGAATGCCCTGGACCTGCGGCGTGCCGTCGGCGCGGGCCATGATCCAGCCCTGCTGGGCGAGCCAGGAGAAAACAGGGTAGCCGACCTTGCCGGCGAACAAAGGCGCCAGCCAGTCCTGCTCGGCCAGGGGCTTCAGACCCGAGACCTGGGTGCGGCCGGTGAGCAGCCGCGTGAAGCCGATGGTGAGGCCTCTGAGCACGAACAGGCCGGCGAGGGTGACGATGAACGAGGGCAGGCCGGTCCGGACCACGATCGTGCCGTTGATCCAGCCGACGATGGCGGCGACGAGGAAGGCGAGCAGGATGCACAGCCAGAGCGGCCAGCCCCACATCACGGCCGGCAGCGCCAGCACGATGCCGGCCGCCCCGATCATCGAGCCCACCGACAGGTCGAACTCGCCGCCGATCATGAGCAGCGCCGCAGCCACGGCGATGATGCCGAGCTGGGCCGCCACCTCGAGGAAGGTGACGACGCCCAGGGCCGAGAACATGCCCGTGCCGCGGGCGACGATGCCGAAGAAGACGAAGACCAGGATCGTGCCGGCGACGGCGCCGAGCTCGGGCCGTGCCATCAGCCGGCGGACGAGCGGAGTCCGGGCGAGCCGCTCGTCGCGGTCGGGCAGGGTGGTGGCTGCCATGGCTTGCCTCCCTTCCTGTGGGCCCCGCCGGCCCGAACGCGCCGGGCGGGGCCGGGATCGCGTGTCAGCGGATGCCCTTGGCGCTGAGGTCGATCACCTTGGCGGCGTTGTCCTTGGTGACGAAGCCGGGCCCGGTCATCACCGTGCCGGCGGGCATCAGGCCGTACTTCTTGTAGAGGGTGAGGAACGCGACCGGCAGGTAGCCCTGGAGGTACTGTTGCTGGTCGATGGCGAACAGCATCTTGCCGTCGCGCACCGCCTGCAGCACGGTCGGCGAGAGGTCGAAGGTCGCGACCTTGACCTGCTTCAGGGCGTCCATCTCCTCGAGCGCCTGCATGGTGGGCTCGGCCGCGGAGGGGCCCAGCGTCAGAACGCCCTGAATGTCGGGGTTGGCCGCGAACTGCGCCTTGATGGCGCTCTGGATCGCGGTCGGGTCCATGGTGACGGCCACGACCTTGACGTCGCCCTCGAGGCCCTTGGCGAAGCCCTCGCAGCGCAGGTCGAGGGCGACGTTGCCGACCTCCTGGTTGACGCAGATCGCCTTCCTGACGCCGGCCTCCTTCATCTTTTTGCCGCCACCGAGGCCGGCCTCGAACTCGGTCTGGCCGACATGGACGAGCACGCCCAGCTTCTCGCGCACGTCCGAGCCGGAGTTGAACGAGACCACCGGGATGCCGGACGCGATCGCGTTCTTGATCGAATCGCCCAAGGCCGCCGCATCGGGGATCGAGACCGCGAGCCCGTCGGGCCTGGAGGCGACCGCGGCGTCGATGAGCTGCGCCATCTTCACCATGTCGAACGTGTCGGGCGCGCGGTACTCGACGGTGACGCCATAATCCTTCTGCGCCGCATCGACGCCATTCTTGACCACCGACCAGAACGGGTCGGAGGCCTGGCCGTGGCTCACGACCACGATCCGGGTCTTGTCCTGAGCCAGGGCGGCCCCGCCGGCCGCAAGCGAGGTCGCGACCACGGCCGCGGCCGCGAGACTGGCAAACATGCGCATGCGCTTGCTCTCCCTGATGGCAACCGAGACGGCAGCCCGACATAGGCGGCGCTGGCATCGCCTCGTGGATCGGACGCTTGTGTCAGCGCGACATTTGCAGCGTACCGGGTTTGGGGGGCGGCTGTAAAGCAGATTTTGAAACATATGTTCTGAAGAAACGACCTCGATGGAAAATGCGTTCGATAATCCGCTTCGTCCGCGGGGTCGTCCCGCGCCCGGCGCAGCGGTGCGGCTGGCCCGGGACCCGGCGGCAGAGCACGAGATTGAAACGTATGTTCCATGATTGCATTCGTCTGGAATGAATGTTACATTCTGCTCCGTTGCAGGTGAGCGGCGTGGGAGGCTTCGCATGAATCCGACGGGCAAGACCCTCGATGTGATCACGATCGGCCGCTCCTCGGTCGACCTCTACGGCGAGCAGGTCGGCGGCCGGCTCGAGGACATGGCGAGCTTCGCGAAATATGTCGGCGGCTGCCCGACCAACATCGCGGTCGGCACCGCCCGACTCGGCCTCAAGTCCGCCCTGATCACGCGGGTCGGCAACGAGCACATGGGCCGCTTCATCAAGGAGCAGTGCGCCCGCGAAGGTGTCGACACGCGCGGCATCGTCACCGATCCCGAGCGGCTGACGGCGCTCGTGATCCTGGGAATTCGCGACAAGCACACCTTTCCGCTGATCTTCTACCGCGAGAACTGCGCGGATGCGGCGCTCTCGGAAGCCGACATCGACGAGGCCTTCATCGCCGAGGCGAAGGCGGTCGTGGTCACGGGCACGCATTTCAGCCGGTCCAACCTCGACGCCGCGTCGAGAAAGGCCATGCGGCTCGCGAAGGCCCACGGCGGCAGGGTCGTGCTCGACATCGACTATCGGCCGGTGCTCTGGGGCCTCACCGGCCACGGGCTCGGCGAGGAGCGCTTCGTTGCGAGCGATGCCGTGACCCGCCACCTGCAGACGATCCTGCCCCACTGCGACCTCGTCGTCGGCACCGAGGAGGAGATCCACATCGCGGGCGGCAGCACGGACACGCTCGAAGCGGTCCGCACCGTCCGCGCCTGCGCTCCTGAGGCTCTCATCGTCGTCAAGCGCGGACCCATGGGCTGCGTCGCTTTTCCGGGAGATATCCCGGACGACATCGAACAGGGCATCAAGGGACCGGGCTTTCCGGTGGAGGTCTACAACGTGCTGGGGGCGGGCGACGCCTTCATGAGCGGGTTCTTGCGCGGCTGGCTGAAGGACCTGCCGATCGAGGAGTGCTGCCGGTTCGCCAACGCCTGCGGCGCCTTCGCCGTCTCGCGCCACGGCTGCGCGCCGGCGATCCCGAGCTGGACCGAGCTCGACTTCTTCCTGCGCCACGGCTCGAAGGAGCACGCGCTCCGGAAGGACGCGCGGCTCGAGCAGATCCACTGGGCGACGAACCGCACGCAGGTTCTGGAGCGGGTCCTCGCCTTCGCCTTCGACCATCGCTCGCAGCTCGAGGAGCTGGCCGACCGGCACGGCGTCAGCCGCGAGCACATTCCCTACTTCAAGAAGCTGGCGCTCGAGGCGGCGCTGAAGGTGGGCGAGGGCCGGCCGGATTTCGGCATCCTTCTCGACGGGCGCTACGGGCAGGATCTGCTCGACCGGGCGACCGGACGCGTCCCCTGGATCGGCCGGCCGATCGAGCAGCCGGGCTCGATCCCGCTCCGCTTCGACGGGGCACACGATCTCGGCACCACGTTCCGCGAGTGGCCGGTGCAGCACTGCGTGAAATGCCTCGTGTTCTACCACCCGGACGACCCGGAGCCGCTCCGGCAGGACCAGGAGGAGCACGTGCTCACGCTGGCCGAGGCGGCGCGCAAGACCGGCCACGAACTCCTGCTCGAGGTGATCCCGTCGAAATCGGCTGCCCCCGTCGACGAGCGCACGCTGGCACGGGCACTCGAGCGCTTCTACAAGCTCGGCGTCTATCCGGACTGGTGGAAGCTGCCGGATCCCGGAACCCAGGCCGCCTGGGATGCCATCGCCGAGACGATCGAAGGGTACGATCCGTACTGCCGGGGCGTCATGCTGCTCGGCCTGGATGCGCCCGAGGCCGAGCTCGAGCGCTCCTTCGCCCTCGCCGCCCGGCAGCCCGTCTGCAAGGGCTTCGCCGTCGGCCGGACGATCTTCGGCAGGCCGGCCGAGGCTTGGTTTAAGGGCGAGATCGGGGACGCCGGGGCGGTGGAGCGCATGGCTGCAGCCTATGCGCGGCTGATCGGCGCCTGGGAGAGGCTGACGGCGGCGCCCGCCGCCTGATAGGAAGAGGTCCGGGCCGGTTCGGCCCACAGGGAGGCTCGATCCGAGATGATTCGTTTCGCCGTTCTGGGCTGCGGCCGCATCGGCCGGATGCATGCACGCAACATCCATGCCCACCCGCGCGCCGAGCTGGCCGCGGTCTACGACATCGCGGCCGAAGCCGCCGAGGCGACCGCGGCCGAACTCGGGGTCAAGGTCGCGGGCTCGGTCGAGACGGTACTGGCCGATCCCGACATCGAGGCGGTTCTGATCGCCTCCTCGACCGACACCCACGTCGATCTCCTCACTCGCGCCGCCAAGGCCAGGAAAGCGATCCTATGCGAGAAGCCGATCGACCTGGACATCGGCCGGGTCGAGGCGTGCTGGCGCGAGATCGGGCCGCTGCAGCCCTTCGTGATGCTCGGCTTCAACCGCCGCTTCGACCCCTCGTTCAAGGCGCTGCGCGACCGGGTCACGGCCGGCGAGATCGGCAAGCTCGAGCAGGTGGTGATCACCAGCCGCGATCCGGCGCCGGCCCCGGCCGAATATCTCAAGGGCTCGGGCGGGCTGTTCCGCGACATGACCATCCACGACTTCGACATGGCACGCTACCTCGCCGGCGACATCGTCGAGGTACAGGCGATGGGGGCGAACCTGATCGATCCCGGCATCGAGGCCATCGGCGACATCGACGCGGCGATGGTCGTCCTGCGCGCGGCGAGCGGTGCTCTCGTCCACATCAACAACAGCCGGCGCTGCGCCTACGGCTACGACCAGCGGATCGAGGCGTTCGGCGAGAAAGGGATGCTGCTCGCCGGCAACCGGCGCCCGACCGAGGTGGAACGCTGGGGCAAGGACGCGACCGCGGCCAAGGACCCGATCCTGCACTTCTTCATCGAGCGCTATCGCGAGGCGTACGATGCCGAGATCGACCACTTCGTCGACTGCCTGGAGAAGGGGCGAAAGCCGCTCGCCGGGTTCGAGGAGGGATACGAGGCGCTGAAGCTCGCCGATGCCGCGCTCGAGAGCCTGAGGACCGGCCGCGTCGTCAGGCTGAGCCGCTGAAGAGACCGCTAGCGAGGAAGCGAGAGCAGCCATGGGCATCGTCAAGATCGGTACCAACCCGATTGCCTGGAGCAACGACGACATGCCGGAGCTCGGCGGCGACACGCCGCTCGAGACCTGCCTCAACGAGGCGCGCTCGATCGGCTTTACCGGCATCGAGCTCGGCAACAAGTTCCCAAGGGAGCCCGCGGCGCTGCGGCGCGTATTGGAGAGCCACGGCCTCAGCCTCGTCTCGGGCTGGTACGGCGCGGAGCTCAGAAAGCGCACGGTGGAGCAGGAGATCGAGGCGATGACGCCGCATCTCGAGCTCCTGGCGGCGCTGCAAGCGCCGGTGATGGTGTTCTGCGAGACCTCCGACACGGTGCAGAACCGGCGCAACGTGCCCTTGCGCGACCGCCCGGTGATGCGCGAGGAGGAGTGGGGGCCTTTCATCGAGAAGCTCGTCGCCGTCGCCGAGCACATGAACGCGCGCGGCGTGCGGATGGCCTACCATCACCACATGGGCACGGTGATCGAGAAGGCGCACGAGATCGACCGGCTGATGGAGAGCACACCGGCGGTGGTGGGCCTGCTCTACGACACCGGGCATCTCACCTTCGCCGGCGAGGACCCGGCGGTGGTGGCGAAGCGCTGGGCGCACCGGATCGTCCACGTCCACGCCAAGGACGTGCGCGCCGACGTGAAGGCGAAGGCGCTGGCGGAAGGCTGGTCGTTCCTCGATTCCGTGGTCGAGGGCGTCTATACCGTTCCGGGCGACGGCTGCATCGACTTCCGCGCCGCCCTGCGGCCGATCGCCGAGGCCGACTATTCGGGCTGGCTCGTGGTCGAAGCCGAGCAGGATCCGGCGAAGGCCAATCCGCTCACCTATGGCACCATGGGCTACCAGAACCTCCGTGCGATCGCGACGGAGCTCGGCTTCACCGTCCACAACTGAGCGCGAGAGGCCCGGCAATGAGCGAGCTGCTGCTCCGGCACAAGGCACCCGATGCACGAGGGCTCGTCCATCGGGTCACACCCGAGAGTGCCGGCTGGAATTACGTCGGCTTCGAGCTCTACCGGCTCCAGCCGGGCCAATCGGTCGAGGAGGCCACGGGCGAACGCGAGGCCTGCCTCGTGCTCGTGGGCGGCAGGGCGGACGTGGCGGCGGGCGGACAGCGCTGGGAGAACATCGGCGAGCGCGCCGGGCCGTTCGACAAGGCGAAGCCCTATTCGGTCTACGTCGCCTGGCACGACCACTGGCGCATCACTGCCCGCACCCCGCTCGAGCTCGCCGTGTGCACCGCTCCGGGCGGGGACGGCTTCGCGACGCGGCTGATCCCGCCCGAGGAGGTGGCGGCCTCGGTGCGCGGCAAGGGCACCAACGTCCGCTACGTCCACGACATCCTGCCCGAGGGCAAGCCGGCCCATTCGCTCCTCGTGGTCGAGGTGATCACGCCGGGCGGCCACTGGTCGTCCTATCCCTCGCACAAGCACGACCAGGACAACCTGCCCGAGGAGTCGCTGCTCGAGGAGACCTACTACCACCGGATCGATCCGCCACAGGGCTTCGCCTTCCAGCGCGTCTACACCGACGACCGCTCGCTCGATCAGTCGATGGCGGTCGAGGACGGCGACGTGGTGCTGGTGCCCAGGGGCTATCACCCCTGTGCTGCGGCTCACGGCTACGATCTCTACTATCTCAACGTGATGGCGGGCCCGAAGCGCATCTGGCGCTTCCACAACGAACCCGCGCATGCATGGCTGCTCAAGGCGTGACGGATTCCTCGTCCTCGCCGAGCGGCAGGCCGTCGTAGAGCTCGTCCAAGGGGATCGCGAGGTCGAGGGCCGCGAGCCGGACGGTGTCACCCGGCCCGAGATCCCTGAGCCGCCAGTGCTCGCCCGCGCGCGCATAATGCTCGATGGCCGGACGATCCGTGGCGACCAGCAGGATGTGCTGCACCGAGGGCAGCCGCCGGTAGGCGCGCAGCTTGATGCCGCGGTCGTCGGCTTCGGTCGAGGGCGAGAGGATCTCGACGATGACGACCGGGTCCGGGCACCACAGCTCGCGCCCCGGCGGGGCGCAGGTCACGGCGAGGTCGGCGACGTAGAAGCTGTGGTTGGTCCAGGGCAGGAGGATTCCGGCCTCGGCTTGCGGCTCGCAAGGCCGCCGCAACCGGGACCTCAGTGCGAAATCGGCTCGGGACGCCAGAATCCCGTGCAGCCGGGCCGCCGGCGCCATCATGACGATCTCGCCACCGAGGAGCTGGTAGCGGCGGCCGGGCTCGCCCTCGAAGCGCAGGAACTCCTCGACCGTGACGAGCTTGCGTGCGGCGTCCATGAGAGCCTACCTCCTGCCTGGAAGATAGCGCGGCGTGGGCGCGCTGGCCACGAGCGCCGCGCTGACGGCGATGGCGATCAGCCCGCGAGCTGCCGATCGTATTCGAGCACCGCGTTGAGCAGCACCTGCGCACCGGCGGCGCACTCGTCGAAGGTGGTGGATTCCTCCTCGTTGTGGCTGATGCCCCCCGCACAGGGCACGAAGATCATGGTCGTGGGCGCCACGCGGGCGATGTAGGCGGCATCGTGGCCGGCACCCGAGACCATCTCGCGGGTCGTGAAGCCGGCCTGCTCGGCCCCGGCGCGCACACAGGCGATGAGATCCGGGTGGAACTTGACCGCGGGCGAGATCCAGATCCGCTTCTCCTCGTAAGCGAGCTTCTGATCGGCCATCGCTTCGGGCAGGGCTTTACGGAACTCGGCCTCCATCGCGTCCAGGACCTCTTCCTCGGGGTGACGGAAGTCGACCGTGAAGAAGACCTCGCCCGGCACGACGTTGCGCGAGTTCGGCTTGACCTCGACCAGGCCCACCGTGCCGACGCCCGGCGGGTGTGCCAGCGCGATCTCGTGCACGCGCTCGATCATCTTGGCGGCGCCCAGAAGCGCGTTCCTGCGCAGGCGCATCGGCGTGGCGCCGGTGTGCGATTCCTGGCCCGTGACCGTGACCTCGTACCAGCGCATGCCCTGAACGCCGGTGACGATGCCGATCATCCGGCCCTCGTCCTCGAGGATCGGGCCCTGCTCGATGTGGAGCTCGAAGAGAGCACCCAGCTTGTGGGCACCCGCCTTTTCGCTGCCGCGATAGCCGATCCGCTCCAGCTCCTCGCCGAACTTCTTCCCCTCGCGATCCTCGCGGGCATAGGCGTACTCGGGCGTGAACACGCCGGCATAGACGCCGGAGCACAGCATTGCGGGAGCGAAGCGCGAGCCCTCCTCGTTGGTCCAGTTCACGACCTCGATGGGCGCATTGGTCTCGTAGCCGGTCTCGACCAGCGTGCGCATGGCCTCGAGCGCTCCGAGAACGCCCAAGACACCGTCGAACTTGCCGCCGGTGGGCTGGGTGTCGAGGTGCGAGCCCATGGCGATCGGTAGGAGGTCGTTGTTGCGGCCGGGCCGGCGGGCGAACATGTTGCCGACCTCGTCGATCGTGACCGTGCACCCCAAAGCCTCGGCCTGCGCCTTGAACCAGTCGCGCACTTTCTTGTCGTCGTCGCTGAGTGTCAGCCGCTTGATCCCGCCTTTGGGCGTCGCGCCGAACTGAGCGGTCTCCATGATCGTGTCCCACAGGCGCTGCGGGTCGATGCGGAGATTGGTGCGGGGCTGGGTCATCGAGCGTCTCCTCAGGCTGTGCGGGGGTCGATGGTCGGGCAGAGCCGGGCGAAGTGGTGCGTGTTGGAGGTAGCGACGGTCAGTCCGTGGCGCAGCGCTATGGCGGCGATCCGCGCGTCGTCGGCTGGCGGCCGAGCACCTTGGGCCTCGCCCAAGCCCATGAGGCGGCCCCAGATCTCGGCGGCCGCCACATCGAAGTTCAGCACTCGCCCGGTGAATTTCGGCAGGAGCCGGGTACGGATCCGCAGCAGCTCCGCGGCCATCGGGTCCGCGGCAGTGCCGAGCGCGAAATGGGCGCCGCGGAACAGCTCGGCGAGGTTGACCGAGCTGATGTGCAGCGCCGTCAGCGGCTGACGTGCCATCCAAGCCACGGTCGGCCCGAAGCCGCGGCTGACGTCAATCAGAACGGTCGTGTCCAGGAGCAGGCCGGCCATGACGCACCGTGGTCCCTTCACGGGGATCGAAGTCGAACTCGCGCGGTGGTTCGTCGTCGCGCAGCTTCGCAGGGTCCAGAGCAGCGAGCCACGTCATCTCCCGCAGCGTGGCGATGAGCTCTTCCGTCGTGGACGGCTTCCCGACCGCCTCCTCCAGAATCGCCCGGTGCTCGGCCTCGACGGATCGGCCGTGCGCCTTGGCCCGCTCGCGCAGGGCCTGGACCGTCTCCTCGCTCAAGCCACGTACCAAAAGCTGCGCCATGATCGCCTCCATCTCGATGCTATCATGATAGCATCGAGATGGGTCTTCCGTCGACGAGATGCCAGGAACTCAGAGCTTCGCCGCGTCCACCACGGCGTGGGTCCAGGCACCCTGCGGTGTCTTCGTGATCACCGGGTCGGAGCCGCCAGCGAGCAGGGTCTTGACGGTGCGCTCGTAGTCGGCCTCGTCGAGCCGGCCTGTCGAGCCTTCGGTGAGCTTGTTGATCTCGCCCATCATCCGCTTCTGGTGCTTCTCGGTCTGGGCACCGGTGGCATCGTTGTCGAGCACGATCGCTGCCGCCTCGTCAGGATGCTGGCGTGCCCATTCCCAGCCCTGCATCGAGGCCTTGACGAACCGCGCCATCGTGTCGACGAACTTCGGGTCCTCGAGCCGGCTCTCGAGGACGTAGAGCCCGTCCTCCAACGTGGCGACACCCTGGTCCTCGTACTTGAATACGACGAGATCGTCCGGCTTCAGGCCGGCGTCGATCACCTGCCAGTACTCGTTGTAGGTCATGGTCGAAATGCAGTCGGCCTGCTTCTGCAGGAGCGGGTCGACGTTGAAGCCCTGCTTCAGGACCTTCACCCCCCTGGCCGAGCCGTCGGTCGGGATGCCGAGCTTCGCCATCCAGGACAGGAACGGATACTCGTTGCCGTAGAACCAGACACCCAGCGTCTTGCCGGCGAGATCCGCGGGCGTCCTGATCCCGGTCTCCTTGCGGCAGGTCAGCATCATGCCCGAGCGCTTGAAGGGCTGGGCGATGTTGACGAGCGGGACACCCTTCTCGCGGCTGGCGAGGGCCGAGGGCATCCAGTCGACGATGACATCCGCCCCGCCGCCTGCGATCACCTGCGGCGGTGCGATGTCGGGCCCGCCGGGATTGATCGTGACGTCGAGGTCTTCCGCTTCGTAGAAGCCCTTGTCCTTGGCGACGTAGTAGCCGGCGAACTGGGCCTGGGTCACCCACTTGAGCTGGAGTGTCACCTTGTCGGCGGCATCCGCCGTGCCGACGCCGAGGGCGCCGCAGGCGAGCGCCGTCAGCATGCCCAGAAGATTCCCCCTCATCCTCCGTTCTCCTCCTCTGCTCGTCCGCCCTTGCTTCATTCCCGCCGCCGGTAGGAAGGGTGCCAGAAGGTCACTACCCGCTCGATTCCGGCGAGGAGCGCGTACGACGTCGATCCCGCGACGGCCGCCACCAGGATCTCGGCCCAGACCATGTCGAGACTCATCCGGCCGACCTCGGTCGAGATGCGAAAGCCCATGCCCACCGTGGGCGTGCCGAAGAACTCGGCGACGATGGCGCCGATCAGCGCCAGGGTGGCGTTGATCTTGAGCGCGTTGAACACGAACGGCATGGCGGCCGGCAGGCGCAGCTTCAAAAGCGTCGTCCACCAGCCGGCACCATAGGAGCGCATGAGGTCGCGCTCGAGCGCGCCCGCGGATGCGAGGCCCGCTCCTGTGTTCACGAGCATCGGGAAGAAGGTCATCACCACGACCACGGCGGCCTTGGACGGCCAGTCGAAGCCGAACCACATCACCATGATGGGCGCGATGCCGACGACCGGCAGCGCCGCCACGAAATTGCCGAGCGGCAGGAGACCGCGCCGTAAGTACGGCACGCGATCGGCCAGGAGGGCCACGAGGAAGCCGGCGCTGCAGCCCAAGATCCAGCCCGCGAGCACGGCCTTGAGGAAGGTCTGGGCAAAGTCGGCCCATAAGGTCGGCAGCGAGGCCGCAAAGCGGGCGAGGATCGCGGACGGGCTCGGCAGCAGCACGGCGGGCACGCCGAAGCCCACGGTCAGGGTCTCCCAGAGCAGCAGGACCGTGGCACCGAAAGCGAGCGGAACGGCGAGGTCGAGAAGCTTCCGCAAGCCAGGATCGGCGGGCTCGGCCGTGGCCAGCGCATCGGTGCCGAGCCAGGCGGCGAGCCACAAGGCCAGCACCTGCAGCCAGAAGCCGGCACCTGCCGAGCCGGCGATGCCGGGGCGGTGGACGGTGTCGAGGACGACGACCCAGCCCAGCACGGTAAGGGCGAGGACGAGGCCCAGCCGGCGCAGGTCGAGCCGGCCGACCGCGCCCACGGCGAGGAAGGCCGCGGCCAGGATCAGAGGCGGCAGGGGGAAGTCCCGCGGCGGCGGCTCGGGCGCGCCGCTCAGCGGCAGAGCGAGACTCAGCGCCATGAGGGCGCCGGCCAGAATCCAGAACGCCGTGCGCGGCCGGGAGAGGGCGTCGGGCGCGGTCATCGCCGGATGCCCATGGCACCGAGGGTGAGCCGCTCGGCCAGGCCCGTCAGCGCCACGAGGGCCGCAGCCAGGAGGGAGGCCGCGAGCAGCGCGGCCCAGATCTGGACGGTCTGGCCGTAGTAGGAGCCGGCAAGGAGGCGGGCGCCCAGCCCGGCCTGCGCTCCGGTCGGCAGCTCGCCAACGATCGCCCCCACAAGGCTGATCGCGACCGCCACCTTCAGGCTCGCGAACAGGAACGGCACCGAGGCCGGCCAGCGCAGCTTCCAGAAGGTCTGCCAGAGGCTGGCATTGTAGGTGCGCAGGAGATCGAGCTGCATGGGCTCGGGCGAGCTCAACCCCTTCACCATGCCGATCGCGATCGGAAAGAAGCACAAATAGGCCGAGATCAGGGCCTTGGGCAGGAGGCCCTTCAGCCCGATCGAGCCCAGCACGACGATGACGATGGGGGCGATCGCCAGGATCGGAATGGTCTGGGACGCGATGATCCAGGGCAGGAGGCTCTTGCGCAGCGCCCGGCCGTGGACGATCAGGACGGCGAGCAGGATGCCGACGAGCGTGCCGAGCGCGAAGCCCAGCAGGGTCGAGGAGAGCGTCACCCAGCCGTGATGGACGAGGCTGCGCTTCGAGGTGACGGGAACATCCGCGACCGTGCGCCAGAGTTCGCCCACGATCTGGTGCGGGGCCGGCAGGACCGGGCGCTCCTGGCTCCAGGAGAGGGTCACGAGCTCGCGCAGGCCGAGGCCCGCCGGATCGGGCGCGGTCTGGCGGGCGAAGGGGGCATCGAGCCAGACCGCGGCGGCATACCAGACGGTGAGAAGGACGAGGAGGACGACCGCGACCGGCCCGATGCTCCCCGCCATCAGCCGCCGCGCGGCGCCCGTGCGCGCCTTTGCCGGTCGGACGAGGGACAGGGCGGCTTCAGTCGTCATAGGAGCGGCCCGCCCGCAGGCCTTCGCGCACGCGGTGCGCCACGGCGAGGAATTCCGGAGTCTCGCGGATGTCGAGCGTGCGGTCTCGCGGCAGATCGACATCGATCACGTCGAGGATCCGGCCCGGCCGCGGCGACATGACGACGATCCGGGTCGAGAGGAACACGGCCTCCGGGATCGAGTGGGTGACGAACACGACCGTCTTGCCGGTGCGGGCCCAAAGGCTCAGGAGCTGCGCGTTGAGCTGGTCGCGCACGATCTCGTCGAGCGCGCCGAACGGCTCGTCCATGAGGAGCAGCTTCGGATCGAAGGAAAGCGCACGCGCGATCGAGGCGCGCTGCTGCATCCCGCCCGAGAGCTGCCAAGGATGGCGCTTGCCGAAGCCTTCGAGGCCGACCATGGCGAGATAGCGCTCGGCCCGCGCCCGGCGCTCGGCCTTCGGCACGCCCATCACCTCGAGCGGCAGCATCACGTTGCGCTCGATCGTGCGCCAGGGATAGAGCGCCGGGGCCTGGAACACATAGCCGTACTGTCGTTCCAGCCGTGCCTCGCGAGGCGAGACACCGTTGACCCGGATCGTCCCGACGCTGGGCTGCTCGAGATCGGCGATGACCCGGAGCAGGGTGGTCTTGCCGCAGCCCGATGGTCCGATGAGCGAGACGAAGGCACCCTCCTCGACGACGAGGTCGATGTCGGCCAGCGCGCGCACCGGCCCGTCCCTGGTCGTGAAGTCGAGCGAGAGCCCTGCGATCGCGATGACCGGCCTGCCGGCCGCAGGCGCGCTCGCCGGCATCCCGGCGGCAGCACCTCGTTCGGCGTGCATCACGCTCATGCTGCTTCCTGCCTCCTTGGCCCGGCGGGATGACCGGACCGCCCGTCGTCCGTTATCGAAGCAATGCACGTGCCACGTCAGGACGGGCCTGCCGATCGGTAGCGGCCGACCCCGAAGCCTCCCTTGCGATTGACGATGGCGCAGAATTGATCAAATGGTCAAGCCGCATGCAGCCCCCTGCCGGTGGAGACGGATGAGCAGCACGGCCCGACTTGCCCCGGTACCGCCGGCCCGCCGCCTGAAGACCAGGATCGGCGAAGCCAACGAGAGCCGCATTCTCGATGCCGCGCTCTCGGTATTCGCCCGGCTCGGCTTCGCCGGGGCGCGGGTCGACCAGATCGCGGAAGCCGCCGGGATGTCGAAGGCGAACCTGCTCTACTACTTCCGCACCAAGGAGGATCTCTACCGGGCGGTCCTGACCCGCACGCTCGACATGTGGCTCGAGCCCTTGCGCGAGCTCGACGCCGACAGCGATCCCGGGACGGCGCTGGGCCATTACATCGCGAGGAAGCTCGAATATTCGCGGCTGCAGCCCGAGGCGTCGCGCCTGTTCGCGATGGAGATCATGCAGGGAGCACCCGTGCTTTCGTGCGTGCTCGCGACCGATCTCGCCGATCTCGTCGAGCGCAAGGTGCGCACGATCGAGCGCTGGATCGAGGACGGCAGGCTGGCCCCGGTCGAGCCGCACCACCTCATCTTCATGCTCTGGGCCACGACCCAGCATTATGCCGACTTCGCGGCCCAGATCAGGACGCTCACCGGCAAGGACCTGAGCGACGACGCGTTCTTCGAGGAAGCGCGGCAAGCGATCGTCACGACGATCCTGAAAGGCGTGCTGCCGCGCGGCTGAGCGACGGAACCCGGCCTGCCATCTCCTATTACTGGAGTCCATGGGGCGAGTCGGTCGTCGGCGCGTGGCGACACGTGTACGTGCGTCGGACAGGACGGGCTTCCTCCATCGGCCGAGGAGGAGCCGCATGAGCGAAGACCAGCGGACGCTGACGACCCGCCAGGGTCATCCCGTGAGCGACAACCAGAGCCTCAGGAGCGTGGGCGAGCGCGGTCCCGCCACGCTCGAGAACTATCAGTTCATCGAGAAGATCACGCATTTCGACCGCGAGCGCATCCCGGAGCGCGTGGTCCATGCGCGCGGCACCGGTGCGCACGGCTACTTCGAAGCCTACGGCAGGATCGGCGACGAGCCCGCGACCAAGTACACGCGTGCCAAGGTGCTGACCCGAGCCGGCAAGCGCACGCCGGTGTTCGTGCGGTTCTCGACCGTGATCGGCGGCAGGGAATCGCCCGAGACGGCGCGCGATCCGCGCGGCTTTGCGGTCAAGCTCTATACCGAGGACGGTAACTGGGATCTCGTCGGCAACAACTTGAAGGTCTTCTTCATTCGGGACGCGATCAAGTTCCCGGACATGATCCACGCCTTCAAGCCGGATCCAGTCAGCAACCGGCAGGAGCCATGGCGCTTCTACGACTTCGTGCAGTTCCACCCCGAAGCGCTGCACATGGTGACCTGGGTGAAGAGCCCCTGGGGTATCCCGGCCAGCTACCGGCAGATGGAAGGCTCGGGTGTCAACACCTACAAGCTCGTCAACGACGAGGGTGTCGCGCACCTCGTGAAGTTCCACTGGGTGCCCAAGGCCGGGGTCAAGAACCTCACGAGCCAGCAGGCGGCCGAGATCCAGGCCAAGGACGTGGGGCACGCAACGCGCGATCTCTATGAGGCGATCGAGCGCGGCGACTACCCGGAGTGGGAGTTCTGCGTCCAGCTCATGTCGGACGGCGAGCACCCCGAGCTCGACTTCGATCCGCTCGACGACACGAAGCGCTGGCCCGAGGACCAGTTCCCGCTGCTGCCGGTGGGCCGGATGGTGCTCGACCGCAACCCGCCCAACGTGTTCGCCGATACCGAGCAGTCGGCGTTCGGCACCGGCGTGCTCGTCGACGGGATCGACTTCTCCGACGACAAGATGCTGCAGGGCCGCACACTCTCCTACTCCGACACGCAGCGCTACCGTGTGGGGCCCAACTACCTGCAGCTCCCGATCAACGCGCCCAGGCGCGACACGCGCACGAACCAGCGCGACGGCCAGATGACCTGCTACGTCGATCAGGCCGGCGAGAACCCGCACGTCAACTACGAGCCGAGCTCGATGGGCGGGCTCGAAGAAGCGCCGAAGCGCGGGCGCGACCACCACCAGTGGGTCGAGGGCCATCTCGGCCGCTACCAGACCAGCCGCACGGCCGACGACTACAAGCAGGCGGGCGAGCGCTATCGCACCTTCGAGGACTGGGAGCGCGAGGACCTGATCGCGAACCTGGTGGCCGACATGAAGGAATGCCCGGAGCACATCCGCCTCCGCATGGTCTGGCACTTCTGGCACTGCGACGAGGACTACGGCCGGCGCGTCGCCGAAGGTGCCGGGATCGACCTCGAGAGGGCACTGAAGCTGCCGCCGCTCGAAGGCAAGCCGGCACCCGGCCGGCGCCGCGAGGCGCCCACCTACACCAGCGGCCAGCCCGAGGAAGGGACGAAGGCCCAGGGCGGCAAGGAAGCAACGGGGCAGCGCGAACCGCAGTTCGCGAAGTAGGACACCGGAGGGGCCCCCGCAGCACAGGCGTGCGGGGGCTCCCTGCCTGCACGCGTCTCGCTCAAAGGTCGATCGATTTTCCGCAGGCTCGCCGCCACTGTAGAACGGTCGGCGGAGGTGAGCATGGCACGCGCATTGGACGAGACCCTCCTCGGCATCGAGGACTGGCTCGAGCATGCGGGCGAGTCGGATCGGCGCCACGAGCTGATCGCCGGTAATCCGGGGACACCCTACGGCCGGTAATCCGGGGACACCCTACGCAATTGACGATGGGCGGTGCTCGGCCTAGCGTCTCGACATGGCGCGTTTAGCAAGGGCGGTGGCGGCCGGCGTGCCGCACCATGTGACGCAGCGAGGCAACCGGCGGCAGCCGACCTTCTTCGGTGATGCCGATTATCGGCTCTACCGTGACCTACTCGCAAGCGGCTGCCGGCGGCATGGTGTCGCGGTGTGGGCCTACTGTCTGATGCCCAACCACGTCCACCTGATCTTGGTCCCCGGCGAAGCTGACAGCTTGCGCCTCGCCTTGGGCGAAGCCCACCAACGCTACACCCGTGCCATCAACCAGCGGGAAGGCTGGGTCGGCCATCTCTGGCAGGGGCGTTTCGCCTCCTGCGCGCTCGACGAGGCACACCTGATCGCGGCCGTGCGTTACGTCGAGCTCAACCCGGTCCGAGCAAGGCTTGCCGCCCGCGCCGAGGATTGGCCGTGGAGCAGCGCACGGGCGCACTTGGCGGGGGAGGACGATGGGCTCGTCAGCGTGGGGCCGCTGCGCGACGCGATCGGCGACTGGTCGACGTTCCTCGCCGGATCGCCAAGCGAGGAGGCGATAGCGGCGTTGCGCAAGCATGAGCGCACCGGGCGCCCGCTCGGCGACCGCAGGTTCGTTGCGGCCCTGGAGCAGCAGCTCGGTCGGCACTTGCGGCCGGGCAAGCCCGGTCGGCGGCCTGGGCAGCGCGCGGGGATGTCAATTGAGTAGGGTGTCCCCGGTTACCCCCGGATTACCGCGTCAGGTGCCCGTCGCTGCAGGCCCCGTCCGGTTCGGCGCCCAGTAGGCCGGGTCCCACCATATCTCATAGCGCCTGCGCCCGCGGACCCGGCGGCGCCCCTTCGCCTTCAGCGCGGCGTAGTAGGCCATGAGGTCCGCTTCCCGGGCCTTCGCCTCCTCCAGCCGCTGCCTGCCTTCTTCTGTATCCATGTAGGTGATGGACAAAAGACTGCCGAGCAGCAACGTGCCCCTCAAGTGACCCCATGCAGCACGGCGCTGTTCCTTGCTCAAGGACTTCAAGTATTGCGCCTGCTCCCAACGGACTTTCCCCGACACGTACAGGGTCATCGTCAACATCCCCTGCGATCATGACGTTTCGGGGATTATAGCCATACCTGCGGCGACCACAAGTGTATTGTACCATCGCTGAAGGATGGAGCCCCAGCTCGGCACGTGTGCATCCTTGGCGAACTGAGCTCGCGCCCGCTGGCCCATGGTCACGACCAGCCGCTTAGTGCCCGCTTGAGAAGGCCGGGCTGGGTCGCCGGAAGGGCAGCACGTTCAGGGAGGGAGCATCCCGTTCCTGGAGGTTGCGATGTGGACAGCGGCGAGCCGCGCCTTTGTCGGTGAGGTTGGAGCCGGGCAGGCGCTGAGCGACGACCAGTACCGCCTGCTCGCACCGCTGATCCCGCCGCCCAAGCCGGGTGGACGGCCTCGCACCACCGACCTGCGGCAGCTTCTGGACGGGTTGTTCTATCTCGTCCGCACCGGCTGCCCGTGGCGGCACCTACCGCGCCCCCCGACCTTCCTGCCGTGGTCCACGGTGGATGGCAACTTCCGCACCTTCCTGGCCGCCGCCTCACCCTCGTTGCGGTAGGCCGCCAGCCGGTCGAGCGTCCAGCAGGCGAACGGCAGGCCCAGGGTCTTGGGACCGGTCGGCGCTGTGGCGACCACCTTCGCCACCTGCTCGGCGGCCGTGTAGGTCGGCCGGCGACCGGCGCGCGGCCGATCCTCCAGCCCGGCCGAGCCGCACGTGCTGAACCGCTTGTTCCAGAGTCGCGCACCGTGTAGGCCGTCAGGCGGAGCTCCGCCGCGATCGCCGGCGCCATCTGGCCCTGGCTCGCCTGCCAGACGATGCACGCCCGCTTGACCCGCCGCACCGGCGCGGTGCGGGGATGGGCCGGTTTCTCGATCGCCATTCGCTCCGCCTCACCCAGCGCGCAGCCGAAGCCGTCGCATCGGGGCTCCTCCAGCAAGGGACTGCTCTAAAAGGGCGCAACTTGCCGGATGAACCACTTACAGCCTCATTGTTAGTTGTCGCTCATCCGGCGCCCGGCGCCGCCTGCGGCGCGGTGCGGCGGCCTGCGCCAAGAGCCGGCGCAGGCGCGCGATTTCGGTAGCGTTAGGAGCGCGCCAGGGCTTCGAGGCGCCGTTCCCTTGGGGCGGGCCTATCGGCCGTTCTTGGGCCTCTGGCAGGTCTTCGCGTTTAGGTTGAAGGCGTTGAATACTGCCATAGATTGATAGTGGGTCAACTCACGCTCTCGGGTGCGGCCCTTGCGCTACTCGACGCATCCGTATCGCTCCAAGAAGGTTCCGGCATCGCCATCGGACCGCACGCCCGCGCCACCGACCAGCCCGTCGGCCCGACTGCCAGGGCACGGCGCGGATGTCCGTCTGCGCGAAGCCCTCGCCCTTGGACAGCAGCGGCAGGTCGAGATCGGGCAGGGTGGAAGCACCGAAGCGGCCCTGCCAGACCAGCACGAGCTCGGCCCGGGTCGCGAGCGACATAGAGGGTCGCCCCCGCAGGAGCAGGTCGTGGAGCGCCTCGCGTTCCGGCTCGGCCTGACGGATGGCGAGGACGGCCGAGCTGTCGACCACGAACCTCACCGCGGGATGCCGTGCTCGTCGTGCATGTCGTCATCGCCCCAGGTGCCGGCCGGCGGCTCCTGCTCCCACTTCTCGAACAGAGCGCGCAACCGCCGGTCACGCTCGGCCAGGGTCGCGTCCGGGGCCTCGACCTCCCTTTGCCGGGATATGTCAGGCTCGGCGACGAGACGGGCGACACACTGCCCATGGTGGGTGATCACGACGGTTTCGCCCGCTTCGACCTTCTCGATCAGCTCGGGCAGCCGCGCTTTCGCCTCTTTGGTGCCGACCTCGATCGTACCATGCGCTTCCCGATCCAGTCGGGAAGGAGGCTATCGGTACCCACCGGTAGGCACAAAGGACGGGCTGCCGGGCTATCCCTACTCCGCCGGCTCGAGCACCGCGGGCTGGGCTTGCGCCGCTGCGATCACGGCCGGGTTGTTCGGGTGCTCCTTCCAGGTGCGGAAGCCGCCCACGGGCACGCCGGTGCGCGGGTCCACCCCCTCGGTGAGCGGCTGCATGGTGATGCAGCCCTCGACCGGGCAGACCATGGCGCAGAGATTGCAGCCGACGCACTCCTCGAGCTTCACCTCGTAGTGGCGCCTGCCGTCCTTCATGTGGCTGATCGCCTGATGCGAGGTGTCTTCGCAGGCGATGTGGCAGCGCCCGCACTTGATGCACAGGTCCTGGTCGATGCGCGCCTTGACCACGTAGTCGAGGTTGAGGTGCTGCCAGTCCGTGACCCGCGGCACGGCGCGGCCCACGATCTCGTCCACCGAGCGGTAGCCCTTCTGATCCATCCAGTCGGAAAGGCCCGTGATCATCTCCTGGACGATCTTGAAGCCGTAGACCATGGCAGCCGTGCAGACCTGCACCGTGCCCGCACCCAAGGCGATGAACTCGGCGGCGTCGCGCCAGGTCTCGATGCCGCCGATCCCCGAGATCGGCAGGCCCTGCGTGGCGGGATCGCGGGCGATCTCGGCCACCATGTTGAGTGCTATGGGCTTCACCGCCATGCCGCAATAGCCGCCGTGCGTGCCGTAGCCGTCGGTGGCGGGAAAGGGGGTCATGGCGTCGAGATCGACCCCCATGATCGAGTTGATGGTGTTGATCAGCGAGACCGCGTCGGCCCCACCCGCCTTGGCGGCGCGCGCGGGATGGCGGATGTCGGTGATGTTGGGGGTGAGCTTCACGATCACCGGCATGCGGGTGTTCGCCTTGCACCAGCGCGCCACCATCTCGACATATTCGGGCACCTGGCCCACGGCCGAGCCCATGCCGCGCTCGGACATGCCGTGCGGGCAGCCGAAATTGAGCTCGATGCCGTCGGCCCCGGTCTCCTCGACCCGGGCCAGGATCGCCTTCCAGCTCGCCTCGGTGCAGGGCACCATGAGCGAGACCACGAGCGCGCGATCGGGCCAGGCGCGCTTGATCTCTTTGATCTCGCGCAAATTGACCTCGAGCGGCCGGTCGGTGATCAGCTCGATGTTGTTGAAGCCGATGACGCGGCGGTCGGAACCGTGAATGGCGCCGTAACGCGGGCCGTTGACGTTGACCACCGGCGGGTCCTCGCCCAGCGTCTTCCACACCACCCCACCCCAGCCGGCGCGGAACGCGCGCTCGACGTTGTAGGCCTTGTCGGTGGGCGGGGCGCTGGCGAGCCAGAACGGGTTGGGCGCCTTGATGCCGCAGAAGTTCACGCGGAGATCGGCCATGTCTGTTCTCCCTCTCCTCAGGCGGCCTGCGTGCTCGTGGCGGCCCGCAAGTGACGGTCGATCGAAAGCGCGGCCCGCTTGCCGTCCTCGACCGCGACGACGGTGAGGTCGCGACCGCCCGCAACACAGTCGCCGCCGGCCCAGACCCGCTCGAGCGACGTGCGCCGCTCGGCGTCGACCGCGATCCGCCCGTCCTCGAGCTCGAGCAACTCGCCCGAGCCGTCGAGATCGGTCGGCACGAAGGCCTGGCCGATCGC
This sequence comes from Benzoatithermus flavus, assembly GCF_037908215.1. Classification (NCBI taxonomy): domain Bacteria; kingdom Pseudomonadati; phylum Pseudomonadota; class Alphaproteobacteria; order Geminicoccales; family Geminicoccaceae; genus Benzoatithermus; species Benzoatithermus flavus. Next base: position 139,411 of record NZ_JBBLZC010000002.1, read on the forward strand.
CTTGAAGAGCTGGTCGCAGGGGAGGGTGAGGATCTCGCCGGTACCGGCGAGCCTGCCGCCTTCCTCCTTCGTGTACTCGAGCTCGACCGCGACCAGCCGGCCGTTCTCGCCGATCAGCCGGCGCGGCCGCAGCCAATGACGCAGGAGCACGCCATCGGTCTGGGCCAGCTCCTGCTCGAAGCGCGATGCGCTCATCTGCTCCGGCCCCCGGCGGTAGACGATGGTGACGTCCTCGGCACCGAGGCGCTTGGTCTGGCTCGCGATGTCGATCGCGGTCATACCGCCGCCGATGACGACGATGCGCCGGCCGACCGGGAGGGTGCCGAGATCCCTGGTCTGACGCAGGCGGGCGATGTAGTCGACCGCATCCGTGACCCCTTCGAGTCCGCCGGTGTCGATGCCGAGCGCGTTGACGGCCTGGAGGCCCAGCCCCAGGAACACGGCATCGAAGTCGCGGCGCAGCTCGGCGAGCGTGACGTCGCGGCCGAGGCGCACACCGGTGCGTAGCTCGATGCCGCCGACACCGAGGATGTAGTCCACCTCCTCCTGCGCGAACCCGCCCGTGGTCTTGTAGGCGGCGATACCGTACTCGTTGAGGCCGCCCGCCTTCTCGCGTGCCTCGAGCAGCACGACCGAATGACCCAGCGTCGCGAGCTTGTGGGCGCAAGCGAGGCCGGCGGGGCCTGCACCGACGACGGCTATTTTATGGCCGGTGGCGGGACCCTGCCGGTAGAGCTGCCTGCCGCTCGCGAAGAGCGTGTCGGTCGCGAAGCGCTGCAGGCGGCCGATCTCGACCGGCTTGCCCTCCGATACTTCGCGCACGCAGACCTCCTCGCACAAGGTCTCGGTGGGGCACACCCTGGCGCACATGCCGCCCATGATGTTGGCATCGAGGATGGTCCTGGCGGCACCCATCGGATTGCCGGTCGCGATCTGGCGGATGAACAGCGGAATGTCGATCGAGGTGGGGCAGGCCTGCACGCAGGGCGCATCGAAGCAGAACAGGCAGCGCTCGGCCGCCACCTTCGCTTCGCGCGCGCCCAGGCGCGGGTGCAAGTCGGCGAAATTGCGTTCCAGAACCTCCGGCGGCAGGCGGCCGGCGGTGATGTCGGGGGCGTGGCTCATCGATAACCTCCTCTGCGGGTCCGGCCGGACGGGAAACATACTCCGTGCCGGCGACCCTCCTGTCCTTCTTGGCCGAGCGCCGATGCCGATTTTTGACCAATTGATCAAAAGACTGGCGGAAGGTCAAGGCCGTTGCATGGTGCCCATGCATCCGGGCAGGGTGCCCGATCGCGCGTTCTCAACTGCCGGTGAGCAGGTCAGGAAGGACGTTGCGCGTGCTGGCCTGCCGCGAAGGCTCGGGCTACCCATCCACGAAAGGCAGTGCCGAGGAGTGGATGACATGCCACCGTGGGAACCAAGGACGATCCTTCCGACCGAGGGCGGGATCTCGCGGCGTGCCGTTCTGGGTGGTGCCGGGATGACGCTCGCCGCTGCGGCTCTGGCGGGCGTGCCGGCGGCGGCTGCGGCCGATGCGGCGGGCGACCCGATCTCGGGCCTGCTCTGGCCCTCGGGCCTCGGCAACGCGGCCGACGAGATCGAGGCGTTCGAGCGCTGGCGCAAGGCGCCCTGCGGCGTGTTCGCCGGCTGGACCAATATTCAAAAGGCGGCCCAGACCTGGGACGACTTCATGGGCGGACCCAAGGGGCGGTACGAGGAGCTGGGAGCGCTGTTCTCGAAGCTCGGCGCCTACAATATCAACAAGGCGGCGCAGGTCCTGCCCAAGCAGGTGCCCTTGGTCTGGATCTTTCCCCTCCTGCCGCAGGAGGCCGGCAACAGCGGCAAGGGAGGGCAATGGAAGAACCCCGGCATCTGGCGCCGTCTCACCGACCCGAACGGCGATTTGGCCTTGTGGAAGGATGTCTGGTTCAACATCGGTGCCAGGCTCGTGGTGTGGCTCGACCAGCATGGTCGCGCTTACGATACGCTGACGATGGACATAGGCTGGGAGCTGACCGGCAACTGGTATCCATGGTCGATCGGCCCCGACGTCGACGGCTTCAAACCGGCCTGGCGGACGGCCATCGACAGCCTGCGCGCCGGCCTCCGCCACATGTCGGCCAAGGCGGAGCATGCCGTGAAGATCGGCTGGCGTGTCGCCGGCAGCCGGATCACCGACAACCAGCACCATATCGACCGGGTCTATCCCGGCGACGCGTGGGTGGACGTGATCGGCCGCAGCCTGCACGAGGGGCCCAAGGGGCAGTGGGGCAGGGCGGAGGGTTGGAAGCGCGAGCTGGACGGCGACGGCGGCCGACTCGACGGGCTCGAGATGGTGCTCGCCTTCGCCAGGAGCCAGGGCAAGAAGTTCGGCGTGTTCGAGTGGAACCTCGCCTGGAAGCAGGGTGATCCGGCATTCCCGCCTTCCGAGGACCCGGCCGGGGCCATGGCCAACATCTTCGCCTTCTTCAGGGCGAACGCCACCGAGATCGCCGGCGAGTGCTATCTGCACAACCGCAACACCCGGCTGATCGACAACCAGGACAACTGGGCCGGCGCTGCGGAATATCTTCGCCAGATCGCCCTTTCCAAGCGCAGCGCTTGAAGCGTTCGCAGGCGCGCCCGCGGCGGTTGCCGCCGCGGGGCGTCTCAGCGGTGGGTAATCTGGTAGATGTCGTCGAAGTAGCGGCGACGGTGAATGCGCCAGAACAGGCGCGCCAGGACCGGCGGCAGCAGCACCGCCATCACGAAGATTCCCACCTGCTGCAGCAGCGTCGTGGCTTCTCCCGGTGTCGACCAGTCCGCGCTCTGCACATAAGGCGTCAGCAGCGCCCCGGTCGCCAGCCCGCCGACGATCGAGCCCCAGAGGCCGATGCGCCGATAACGCTGCCGGATGATCCAGTAGGTCCGATAGGCCTTCTTGGCCACGGCGTCGTTCCCTCCGATCGATGTTCTTCGCCTGGTACGCTGACGCCGAAAGCCCAGGCGTCAGCGGCAAGGTTAGCATGGACCCCGCCGGGATGGCCAGAGGGCCGGCTGCCGGGTCATCCGTGATGATGCCCTTCGCTCGGAGAGGGGGCCGGCCGCCGCGGTGCCGTCGATGGCTGCCGGTCCGGCGGGCGCATGCTCACCGGGCCGTGACGCAGCGTGAGCTCAGCCGGGCGATGACGCGGCAGGCTCCAGAATCAGCGTCGCGAGCGGCGGCAGGGTGAGGCAGAGCGAGGCCGGGCGGCCGTGGCTGGCCACGGGCTCGGCCTCGACGCCGCCGGCATTGCCGACCCCGCTGCCGCCATACTCGCCGGCATCGGTGTTCACCCGCTCGCGGTAGAGCCCGGTGTGCGGCACGCCGATGCGGTAGCCGTGGCGCGGCACGGGCGTGAAGTTGCACACCACGACGACGAAACGGTCGGGATCGCGGCTCTTGCGCAGGTAGGCGATCACGCTGTGCTCGATGTCGCTGCAGTCGATCCACTCGAACCCGCCGGGCTCGCAGTCGAGCTCGTGCAGCGCCGAGGCCTCGCGGTAGAGCCGGTTCAGGTCGCGCACGAGCGACTGCAGCCCTTTGTGGTAGGGGCCTTCGTCCAGGAGGTGCCAGTCGAGGCTGGAATCGTGGTTCCACTCGCGCCACTGGCCGAACTCGCCGCCCATGAACAGGAGCTTCTTGCCGGGGTAGGTCCACATGAAGGCGAAATAGGCGCGCAGGTTGGCGGCCTTCTGCCAGACGTCGCCCGGCATCTTGTTGATGAGCGAGCCCTTGCCGTGGACGACCTCGTCGTGGCTGAGCGGCAGGACGAAGTTCTCCGACCAGGCGTACATCAGGCCGAAGGTGAGGTCGTTCATGTGGTGCTTGCGATGAATCGGCTCCTTGCTCATGTAGCGGAGCGTGTCGTGCATCCAGCCCATGTTCCATTTGAAGCCGAAGCCCAGGCCCCCGAGATAGACCGGCCGCGACACGGCGGGCCATGCGGTCGATTCCTCGGCCACGGTCACGATGCCGGGATACTCGCCGTAGGCGAGCTCGTTGAGCCGGCGCAGGAAATGGATCGCCTCCAGGTTCTCGCGGCCGCCGTGGATGTTGGGGATCCACTCGCCGGGCTTCCTCGAGTAGTCGAGGTAGAGCATGGACGCCACCGCATCGACCCTGAGCCCGTCGACATGGAACCGGTCGAGCCAGAACAGCGCGTTCGACCACAGGAAGTTGGCGACCTCGCGGCGGCCGAAATTGTAGATGAAGGTGCTCCAGTCCTGGTGGAAGCCCAGCCTCGGGTCCTCATGCTCGTAAAGGGCGGTGCCGTCGAAGCGGCCGAGGCCGTGGATGTCGGTCGGGAAATGGCCCGGCACCCAGTCGAGCAGGATGCCGATACCGGCCTGGTGGCAGCGGTCGACGAAGCAGGCGAAGTCGGCCGGGCTGCCGAAGCGGCTCGACGGCGCGAACAGGCCGATCGGCTGGTAGCCCCAGGAACCCTCGAACGGATGCTCGCTGATCGGCAGCAGCTCGAGATGGGTGAAGCCCATCTCGGCGACGTAAGGAACCAGCGTGTCGGCGAGCTCGCGCCAGGTGAGCTGGCGGTTGCCCTCCGCGGGCACGCGCCGCCACGAGCCGACATGGCACTCGTAGATGCTGATGGGCTTCATCCGGTGATCGCCGGCCCGGCGCCGGGCGAGCCAGGCCGCGTCCTCGAAGCGCCAGTCGACGAGCCCGTGGACGACGGAGGCGGTGGAGGGAGGACGCTCGGTTGCGAAGGCGAAGGGGTCGGCCTTCTGCGGCAGGAGCTCGCCCGAGGGGCCCAGGAGTTCGAACTTGTAGAGGGCACCCGGCTCGACACCGGGCAGGAAGATCTCCCACACCCCGGCCTCGACGCGCTTGCGCATCGGGTGGCGGCGGCCGTCCCAGCCGTTGAAGTCGCCGATCACGCTGACCCTGGACGCGTTCGGCGCCCAGACGGCGAAGCTGGTGCCCGAGACGCCCTCGAGCTCGCGCGGATGCGCGCCGAGCTTCTCGTAGAGCCGGAGATGGGTGCCCTCGGCGAGGAGATAGACGTCCATGTCACCGAGCACGGGCGGGAAGCGGTAGGGGTCCTCGATGTCGCGATCGCCGTCGGACCAGCCCACGCGCAGGCGGTAGGCGAAGCGCTCGCGGTGGCGCGGAATCGGCCCCTCGAAGAACCCGGCCGGATGGGTTCGCTCGAGCTCGGTCACGAGCCGCTCGTCCATGAGCACGCGCACGGTCCGAGCGCCGGGCTGGAAGGTGCGCACCACCAGCGGCTGATCGCCACCGCCGTGCATCCCGAGCACGGCGAACGGATCACCGTGGCGGCCTTCGACGATGGCCTGCACGGCGCCGGGGTCGGCCCGCTGCCAGCTCTCGGTCGGCCCGGCGACGATGCTCTCAACCGATCCTTGCCTCACCGCTTCCCTCCCCCTTGTCCTGCTCGCGTGCCACGAAGAGCTCCTGGAGCGCGCGCAGCGGGATGCGCAGCCAAGCCGGCCGGTTGGCCGCCTCGTAGCCGATCTCGTAGAACAGCTTCTGTACCATGAACAAACGCAAGAGCGCCTCGGCGGCCGCGGGCTCCGCGGGCCAGCTCGGGCAGTCGCCGATCGTGGCGCGGTACTCGTCGAGGAACACCTTCGAGACCAGGGCCCGCCACTCCAGCGCCGGGCGGAGCAGCGTGTCGAGCGCTACCGGATCGCTCTCGGCGAAGCGGAAGACCCCGGCCCAGGCGGCGTAGTCGAACGAGCGCAGCATCCCGGCCACGTCCTTCACGGGCGAGGACTTGGCGCGCCGCTCGGCGAGCGGGCGCGCGGGCTCGCCCTCGAAGTCGAGGATCATGATGTCGCCTTTGGACACCAGGACCTGGCCCAGGTGATAGTCGCCGTGGAGCCGCGTCTTGACGAGGCCCGGCGGCACGGCGTCGAGCGCCTCGAGCGCCGCCTCGAGCGCGGGCCGGGCGGCGAGTGCCGCCTCGACCTCCGCTGCCAACGCCTCGTTGCCGCGCAGCTTCTCGATCACGGCGAAGCCCGCCTCGACCTGGGCTCTCGCCTCCTCGTGCCAGGTCCGGAGATCCTCGGCCCCGACGGGCTCGGCCGCGAAGGCGGGATCGTCGGTCGGGATCGCGAAGGCGCGATGCAGCTCGGCCGTGCGTCGGCCGAGGAGCTGGGCCACGGCGAGGTAGAGCTCGTGCAGCTCGGCCGGCGGGCGCCGGTCGGCTTCGGGCATATGCCGCAGCTCCTCGAGCGTACGGTCGAGATGATCCAGCGTGTAGCGCCAGCCGTCGCCCTGGTTCGAGACGAAGCCGAACGCGGCGGCGAGCGCCGTGGACTCGCCATCGCCCGAGACCCGCTCGAGCCAGCCCAGGAGTGGCGGCGTGTTCGGGAACTCGGCCACGTCGGTCAGGAACCGGCCGATCTCGATCTCGGGATGGATGCCGGGATGGAGCTGGCGGTAGACCTTCAGCATCATTCGCTCTTCCAGGAGCAGCGAGCTGTTGCTCTGCTCGGCGCCCAGGCGCCGCACCGCCGCTTCGGGCGAGACGGCGAGCTCGTCGCGACGCGTACCGGCGTGGGCGCGGAGCGTTCCCTCGCCCGCAGGGATCGTGCGCTCCTCGCGCATCAGCCCGACCAGCGTGCGGGCGAAGCCGTCGGCGTGGGTCGCATCGTAGAGAACGCCGACCCTGGGGCCGCGGCGCGCCTTCGCCAGCGTGTAGGGCAGGAGGGGAGCGCCCTGCGCCAGGTGCTCCTCGCCCCAGGCCACGGTGAACGGCAGGAGATAGCGCTGCGGGGGCGCTCCCTGCAGCGTCACGTCGAGCTCGGCCAGAAGATAGGTGCCGCTGCCGGTCAGATCCTTGATCTCGGTCGCGAGTGCCAGTCGGACGGACTCGATCGTCCGGTCCTTGGCGGCGAACCAGCGCTGCTTCGGCAGGTATTCGGGCAGCACGTGCTGCGCCAGCTCGCGCCCGCCCCGGCTCTCGGCGATCGAGCGGTAGCTGTCGTGGAGCACCAGCGTGATGAACTCGGGCAGAGGCTCCACGGCGGGCTCGTGCCAGCTACCGAGCTGGCTCGCCTCGGCCAGGAGGAACCAGAAGAAGCCGTAGCCCGGCAGCGTCAGCCGGTAATAGGGCTCGGTGATCGGCGGAAAGTCGGTGCGGCCCAGAAGCTCCACCGGCACCCGGTCGCGATAGCGCGGGAGCTCGAGGTCGCAGGCCTGCGCGTTGCGCGAGAGATTGAAGACGCAAAGGATCGTCTCGCCCTCGTGCTCGCGCAGGTACGCCAGGATCTTGCGGTTCCTCGGATAGAGGAAGGTGAGCGAGCCGCGGCCGAAGGTGCGCCGGCCCTGGCGTACGGCGATGAGCCGCTTCATCCAGTTGAGGAGCGAGCCCGGGTTCTGGGTCTGCGCCTCGACGTTGACGCCCTGGTAGCCGTAGATCGGGTCCTGGATCGGCGGGAGATAGAGGCGCTGCGGATCAGCGCGGGAGAAGCCGCCATTGCGGTCGGGTGACCACTGCATGGGCGTGCGCACGCCGTCGCGATCGCCCAGGAAGATGTTGTCGCCCATGCCGATCTCGTCGCCGTAATAGATCACCGGCGTGCCGGGCATGGACATGAGCAGCGCGTTCATCAGCTCGATCTTGCGCCGGTCGTTGTCCATGAGCGGAGCGAGGCGGCGGCGGATGCCGAGATTGATCCGCATCCGCCGGTCGGCAGCGTAGACGTTCCACAGATACTCGCGCTCGTTCTGCGTCACCATCTCGAGCGTGAGCTCGTCGTGGTTGCGCAAGAAGATCGCCCATTGGCAATTCTCGGGGATGTCCGGCGTCTGCCGCATGATGTCGGTGATCGGGTGCCGGTCCTCCTGGGCGATCGCCATGTACATGCGCGGCATCAGGGGGAAGTGGAACCCCATGTGGCACTCGTCGCCCTCGCCGAAATAGGGGCGCGTGTCCTCGGGCCACTGGTTGGCCTCGGCGAGCAGCATCCGGCCGTGATAGTGCGCGTCGATCTCGGCCCGGATGCGCTTCAGGACCGCGTGCGTCTCGGGCAGGTTCTCGCAGCTGGTGCCCTCGCGCTCGACGAGATAGGGGATGGCGTCGAGCCTGAGTCCGTCGATCCCCATCGAGAGCCAGTAATGAAGGATGCTCAAGACCTCCTTCATCACACGGGGGTTGTCGAAGTTGAGGTCGGGCTGATGACTGTAGAAGCGGTGCCAGTAATAGGCCTTGGCCTCGGGATCCCAGGTCCAGTTCGACTTCTCGGTGTCGAGGAAGATGATGCGCGTGTCCTTATATTTCTGGTCGGTGTCGCTCCAGACATAGTATTCGCGCCACCGAGAGCCCGGTTTCGCCCGGCGGGCCCGCTGGAACCAGGGATGCTGGTCGGAGGTGTGATTGATGACGAGCTCGGTGATGAGCCTGAGCCCGCGCCGGTGCGCCTCGTGGATCAGCCGGCGCACGTCCCGGAGCGTGCCGTAGCTCGGGTTGACCGAGCGGTAGTCCGAGATGTCGTAGCCGTCGTCGCGCAAGGGCGAGGGATAGAAGGGCAGGAGCCAGATCGCCGAGACGCCCAGCTCCTGGATGTAGTCGAGCTTCTGGATCAGCCCTTCGAAGTCGCCGATGCCGTCGTTGTTGGCATCGAAGAACGCTTTGATGTGGGTCTGATAGATGATGGCGTCCTTGTACCAGAGCGGATCGGCCGCCTGCGGCTGAGCCACCGGCAGGGCCTGCGTCGCGACCTCCGGCTTCGCTTCGGCCTCGTCGGGAGGTGGAAGGGTGGTACTCTCGAGGTTCATGGGGCCTCAGGACGGCAGGCCGGGCGGCACGAGCCGCCAGATGGCGTAGGGGTTGTGGTGCGGATCGAGCCAAACGTGCTGGATCTTGCCGGTCCAGGCGAAGCGGTGGCCGGAGAGCAGGTCCTCGACCCCGATGCTGGCGGTGTCGTCGAGCCCGAAGCGCCAGAGCGGGAGCTCGAACTGGCAGCCTTGCGCGTGATGCGGGTCGAGATTGACCGCGACCAGGACGGCGTTGTCGCGGGTGGGCGTCATCTTGCTGTAGACCATGACGTTGTCGTTCCAGGCCGGGTGGAACTCGAGGTTCGTGAACTCCCACATGGCCGGATTCTCGCGTCTGATGCGGTTCAGCCGCGTGATGTCCTCGCGGATGTTGCCGGGGCGGTCCCAGTCCCAGGCCTTGATCTCGTACTTCTCGCTGTCGAGGTATTCCTCCCGGCCGGGGATCGGCGTGCCCTCGCACAGCTCGAAGCCGCTATAGACCCCCCAGAGCGGCGAGAGCGTCGCCGCCAGCACGGCGCGGATGCGAAAGCCCGGCCGGCCCGAGGTCTGGAGGAAGACCGGGTTGATGTCCGGCGTGTTGACGAAGAAGTTGGGCCGCATGTGCTCCTTGGCTTCCTCGCGGGTGAGCTCGGTCAGGTACTCGGTCAGCTCCTGCTTGGTGTTGCGCCATGTGAAGTAGCTGTAGGACTGGGTAAAGCCGATTTTGGCGAGCCGCGCCATCACCTTCGGCCGGGTGAAGGCCTCGGAGAGGAAGATCGTGTCGGGGTGCCGATCCTGGACCTCGCGGATCACCCACTCCCAGAACGGCAGGGGCTTGGTGTGCGGGTTGTCGACCCGGAAGGTCTTCACCCCCTGCTCGATCCAGAACAGGAGCGTATCCCTGAGCTCGTACCAGACCGCGGGCAGGGCGTTCCCGTAAAACTCGATGTGAACGATGTCCTCGTACTTCTTGGGTGGGTTCTCGGCATACTTGATGGTGCCATCCGGGCGCCAGTCGAACCACTCCTTGTGCTCGGTGGTCCAGGGATGGTCGGGCGAGGCCTGGATCGCGAAGTCGAGCGCGATCTCGAGCCCGTGCTCGTGTGCGGCGTGGACGAGCCGCCTGAAGTCCTCGAAGGAGCCGAGCTCGGGGTGGATGGCCTTGTGCCCGCCTTCCGTGGCGCCGATCGCGTAGGGGCTCCCGGGGTCCTCGGGACGGGCGGTCAGGCTGTTGTTGCGCCCTTTGCGGTTCTTGCGCCCGATCGGATGGATCGGCGGGAAGTAGAGCACGTCGAAGCCCATGTCGCGGACATAGGGCAGCTTGCGGATCACGTCGTCGAACGTGCCGTGCCGGTTCGGATCGTCGCTCATCGAGCGCGGGAACAGCTCGTACCATGAAGCGAACTGGGCGGCGGTCCGGTCGACCACGACCTCGAGCTCCCGCCCGTAGCGCGAGAGGTTCGTGCGCACGCCCGCACGCGCCATGAGCGCTCGGGTGTCCTCGCCCAGCATCATGGCGAGAAGCCGGCCCTGATCATGCTGCCGTTCGCCGAGCCGGCGCAGGAGATCGCGCAAGGCCTCGGCGTCCGTCCCTTGCGCCTGCTCGGCCGCGCGCTCGATCAGGATGCGGCCTTCGATCAGCTCGAGATCGATCTCGAGGCCCGCGTCGTGCTTCTTCGTGACCTCGACCCGCCAGGAGGCGAAGAGGTCGCGCCAAGCCTCGATCGTGTAGAGATAGCGCGTGTTGCGCACGAGCGGGAAGCTGCCGCGCCAGCGGTCGTTGTCGAGGAAGGCCATCGGCGCTTCCTGCCAGTCCGGCTCGTCGATCGCCCGGTACTTGACCACGGCCGCGAGCTTGTCGTGGCCGTCGGCGAAGATGTCGGCCTCGACCTCGAGCACGTCGCCCACGATGCGCTTGACCGGGAAACGGCCGCCGTCGAGCTCGGGCGAGACCCGCTCGATCGCTACCCGGTTCGCAGCCAGCACCTCGAGCCGGCGCTGCGCCTCCTCGGGCGAGGCGACATGGCGCGTGCCCCGGCTGGCCTCGATGCTGCCGGTGAACACGCGAACACCCAGAGGATCGAGCGTCAGCGGCGTGCCGACGACGAAGGGGAGAGGCGGCACGCCGGGTGTGCTGTCCTTGAACGCCGAGATCCGCCCGCCGGCCGCGGTCAGGAGCGGGCCGAAATCGATTCCGTCGGGGCGCGACAGGTCGGGGTTGATGACGGTGAGCGCCGCGTGCTCGGCCGCGAGCGGCGTGCCGGCGTCGAGCCGGAGCAGGCCCACGCACCGGCCGTTCGGGGCCGTCACCCGGCGAAGATAGCAGGGCGAGTTGAGTACCCCGGTCTCGGCCTTGAAGCGGTTGGTCTCGGCGATGAAGCCGGTAAGGTCGACCTCGGGATCGGCGGCCTCGGCCCACCAGTCCTCCTCGCGCGTGCGCACCGGGTCGAGCCGGCGGTGGAAGGCGTACTCGAAGCCCATCGGCATCAAGACACCCGACGCGATCACGGTCGCGAACAGGTAGCGGGCGCGGTAGAGCCGCGCGATCTCCTCGGGCGTCTGGACGTCGTAGGATTCGACCAGGCGCGGGGTATTGTGGTCCTCGGGGAACGCCACGGTGGGGGCGATGCGGCGCAGCTCCTCGGCCTGCTCGAGGAACCATGGCGCGTGGAAATCCCACCACAAGCTGCTGTCGAAAACGAGATCGAAGCCGCAGCCATGGAGCGCCCGCACCTGATCGAAGGGGCAGCCCAAGGCCGCTGCCAGGAACACGGCATCCGGGTGGTGCTGGCGCACGCCACCGATGATCGCCCGCCACACGTCCGGCGGCACCTTGTAGGCCGAGCTGCAGCGAAAACCGGCAGCGCCCAGGCCCAGGAAATGGCGCGCCACCTGGACGAAATAGGCGACCTGGGCGCCCTGCTTCGTGGGATCGCGCAACTCGAGCTCGGCGAGATCGCTCATCACCCGCGGCCGGCGCGGGTCGTTCGGGTTGGCGAGCACCGGTGCCACGAGCCCGCCGTCCGGCCCGCGGCGGAACCAGTCAGGATGCTGCTCGACTAGAACCGCGTCACGCGCCACCTGCGGCACGATCAGGTCGACCATCACCTTCAGGCCGTGGCCGCGCGCCTCCTCCATGAAGCGGTGGATAAGGGCGTGTGCCGGCTCCTGCGCCTCCCCGCGCACGAGCGGATGCAGATCGAAAGGGTCGCGCACGGCATAGATGCTGCCCGAGGCTCCCGGCGCCCAGAAGGCGTTCACGTAGAGCCAGTCGAAGCCCATGCCCGCGATGCGTGGCAGGTGCTGCGGCCAGCGCCGAATCGGGCCGGCCAACAGCGGATGGAGGTTGTAGAGGCGCGGTGCCAGATTGCCCATCGTTCCGCCTGCGGCTCCTTCTTCGGCGTCACTTCGGGGCACGCCGGACCGCACGAGCCCGTTCCGGCTGGCCCGTCCCCCAAACACCGAGCCGTTCGATAGGGTTCCGAGGCACGACCGAAACTCCTGTCGCCACCGACCCGCGACGGTAGGCGGCACCGGTCGCCTCTGGCGTTGATGCCGGAGTTGCGGCAGGAGTCCGCCGGCCGCACGGGCCGGAGCCAGAGAGCCCGAGGCGTGTGGCCTTGTGGGGAACGACAGGACGAGAGGGGCGCCGACGATGCGCCGAGCGCTGCTGCACGCCTCGCCCAGAGCGGCGCGCCGCCGCGACGAGTGGTGGCGGGGTGCCGTGATCTACCAGATCTACCCCCGAAGCTTCTTCGATACCGACGGCGACGGGGTCGGCGACCTGCCGGGCATCACCGAGAAGCTCGACTATGTCGAGCAGCTCGGGGTCGATGCGGTCTGGATCTCGCCCTTCTTCAAGAGCCCGATGAAGGACTTCGGCTACGACGTCGCCGATTATCGTGCGGTCGATCCCCTGTTCGGCACGCTCGAGGACTTCGACGCGCTGCTCGAGAAGGCGCACCGGCTCGGCCTCAAGGTGCTGATCGACTTCGTGCCGAGCCACACGAGCAATGAGCATCCCTGGTTTCAGGAAAGCCGGTCCAGCCGGGACAACGAGAAGGCCGACTGGTACGTCTGGGCCGATCCCAGGCCCGACGGCAGCCCGCCCAACAACTGGCTCTCCGTGTTCGGCGGCAGCGCCTGGGAGTGGGAGCCCAGGCGCGGCCAGTACTACCTCCACAACTTCCTCAAGGAGCAGCCGCAGCTCAATCTCTGGAACCCGGCCGTCGTGCAGGCGCTGCTCGATGCCGCCCGCTTCTGGCTCGATCGTGGCGTGGACGGCTTCCGGCTCGATGCCATCGACCATGCCGTCCACGACCCGCAGCTCCGCAACAACCCGCCGCGCAGCCGGCGGCCTTCGCTCCAGGCCGCGGGCTCGGTACCGGCCTCGCCCTACAAGATGCAGGAGCCGCGCTGGAACCGGGCGCGGCCGGAGCTGGTGGAGCTGTTCCTGAAGCCTCTGCATGCCCTTACCGAACGCTACGAGGGCAAGGTGCTCCTGGGCGAGATCAGCACGAGCGACGACGCGCTCATCCGGGCGGCCGAATACACCAATGGCGGCGGGCTCGACATGGCCTATACCTTCGATCTGCCACGCTGCGAACCCTCGCCCCGGATCATCCGCCGCGTGGTCGAGCGGTTCGAGGGCAAGAAAGGCGAGGGCTGGGCCTGCTGGTCGTTCGGCAACCACGACGTCTGCCGCCCCGTCACCCGCTTCGGCGGCGACAACGCGCCCGAGGCCCTGCGGCGCCTGCTGCCGGTCCTTCTCGGCTGTCTGCGCGGCACGCCCTGCCTCTACCAGGGCGAGGAGCTGGGCCTGGAGGAGGCCGAGCTCGGGTTCGAGCAGCTCAGGGATCCCTACGGCCTCGCCTTCTGGCCCGCCTACAAGGGCCGCGACGGCTGCCGCACGCCGATACCCTGGCGCCACGATGCGCCGCATGGCGGCTTCACCACGGGCGAGCCCTGGCTGCCCGTGCCGGCCGTCCACCTCGCCCGTGCCGTCGATGTGCAGGCGGCGGATCCGGACTCCACGCTCAATGCCACCCGCGCCTTCTTCGCCTGGCGCCGGCGCCAGCCGCTGCTCAAGACCGGCACGATCCGCTTCCTGAAGAGCGAGGGGCCTCTGCTCGTCTTCGCCCGCGAGCGCGACGGACAGCGCATGGTCTGCGCCTTCAACCTGAGCGGCGAACCGCAGCGCTGCCGCAGACCGCGCCGGCTGGCTCCCGAGGACGGCCGGATAGCACCCGGCAGCCGCGTTGCGGGCCGGACGATCGAGCTCGGGCCCTGGGGCTACGCCCTGGTCCTGGAGCGGGCGGCCAGCGTGCTCGAGAGGAGCCGTTCTCCGGTATCATGGCCGGCTGCCGAACCGGCCATCCAGGCGGCAGGGCAGGAGGCCGGATGACCGGGTCGGTGCCCGGTCACGACGCATGAGGGGCGCTTCAGCTCACGGAGCGCTGGCCGAGGTCACAGGAGGAAGTCGCCGGTCGTGAGGGTCAGCCCGGCGCCGTGGACCAGCAGGATCTCCGATTCCGGCGCGTTGTCGCCGTCCGTGTCGAGCTGGACGAGCTTGTCGTCGCCCACGTCCACCGCCCGCACCTGACCAGCACCCGTGAACGCGGCGTCGCCGATGAAGGTGAAGGCCTGGTTGCCGGGCCGGGTCGTGTCGGCATCGATCTGCCGGAGGTCGAGGACGTCGTTGTTGCCGGCACCCTGACCGAAATCGGTGATGACGTCGTGCCGGGCACCGACCACCGATTCGGCCGTGCTGCTGAACACGAACCGGTCGTCGCCCCGCCCGCCCGTGAGCACGTCGCGCCCCAGGCCGCCGCTGAGCGCGTCGTTGCCGGCGTCGCCGAACAGCCGGTCGTCGCCGCTGCCACCGGCGAGCGCGTCGCGGCCGGTGCCGCCGAACAGCACGTCCCTGCCCTCGCCGCCGGCCAGCGCGTCGTTGCCGCCGCCGCCCAAGAGGATGTCGTTGCCACTGCCGGCCGCGAGCGCGTCGTCGCCGTTGCCGCCGAACAGCCGGTCGTGGCCCGTGCCGCCCGTGAGCGCGTCGTCGCCGGCCCCGCCGAAGACCCGATCGTCCCCCGCACCGCCGAGCAGGGCATCGTCGCCGCCGTTGCCGCGCAGGATGTCGGCCCCGCCGAGGCCCAGGATCACGTCGCTGGCCGGCCCGCCGGTGAGCGTGTTGCTGCCGTTGTTGCCGATGAGAACTGCCATCGTCGTCCGTTCCCCCTGAAGGCTCCGAAGTGCCGCCCTCGTCCGGAGCCGCTTTCTCCCGACACCGTCTGCTCCGAACCGGAAACGATGGTGTCACCCCAACCGAATATTATCCCGTCGCCTGCGGACTACGTCCAGGGGATCAATCGTTGTAGCTGACGCACCGAAACCTGTGATGCCGAGAGGGAAGGCCCGACCCGTTGCCGGATTTCACAGAATTGAGTGAGCAATAAACGAACTGTCGAAACTATCCCCGGTAGTTTGCATGTGAAATAGAAGGTTCTATAAAGAAAGATCGGCATTCATCCTGTGTATGAGTTGCTTGGTTTTGTTGCGGCGTGTGTCGAATTATGAGATCAATAAATGTTCTCTTTGTGGAATAATGTCAGTAAATCCTTTTAATCCATAGGCATCTTTTCGAGGTAATGCTATCAAATTTCTGTAAATTTACTATCCAAAAATATTCATGTATAATAAATATATGGCGCAATAAGTCAAGAAATAATTTGCATGCGATTGGATGGGATAATTATAAATCAAGGATACTACTTATGAGAAGTTGTCATAGAGAAATACCTGATAGATGTTATGTTGCGATCGATGGTCTGGGTTAATTCTAGACAAATTGATCGCTATAATCTTACACAACATCAAGAGGGTCCCTATCATGAAGAAGCTTTCCGCCTTGTTGTCGGCTGTAACGATAATTGCTTCTGTTGGAGCGGCTCAGGCTGCTGATGTGAAGACGTCGAAGTCCCAATTGGTGCTGCTGTCCTATAGCCAGATGGACAGCGTCATTGCTGGTTTTCACCGGGTTCAGGTGAATAGACAGGTCACTGTTGGATGCATCGTTAACGTTCAATGCAATCAGAATGCACAGCAGGTCAACCAGTCTGGTTTTGCCAATATCAACGTTCAGCCAGTCACTCAACTTAACATTATTGTTCCTTGAATCGAGAGGCCGGCATTAGCGCTCGAAGAGCGTGTTGTGAGCTTGGCTGTGGCTCGAACGATTGGTCCCGCTGCCTTCTCGACGCTGTCGCAGATTCGGGAAAACATGCAGGATCAAGCGCTTGGGGAGGTTCATGGCATGCTCTGGCGGATCGGATCCGACGCTGGATTCCCTCCATCATGGATCGTTCTGGCTGAAGCGTCGGCCAAGTACAAGCCAGGTATTGGGTATCATCCGTCAGATCCTGTCCACTTGCTACAAATGCCGTTCGGCTCTGCTTCCGACTGACGAAGGGCCTTCCTCTCCTGGAAAGAGAGGAAGGCTCTTTCTCGGGAGCAAGAGAATGATCGGAATGGCTCGGCGTACTCGTGGCGGTAGGTGACATCCGGGAAGCATGGATGCATGATCGACTGGCGCCGAGTCGATTGGTGTACGGGGCTGGCTCCGGAAGCAAGGCGCCCGAAGTCGCCGGTATCGGCGCGAGGCGGCCGGAGCAGGTGAGGTGAACGAGCATGAAGCGCAGCCGCTCCCTTGTCGTCTGGCTCTCGACGTCGTGCCTGGCCGCCATGGGAGCAGCGAATGCCATGGCCAAGGAGCTGACCTTGCGCATCGAGCCCGAGCAGGGGACGTCGTACACGGCCCGCTGCACCGTCGAGACCGGTAGCGGGCGGCAGACGCACGAGTTCTCCGGTGCCGAGCTCCTCGAGCGGACCTTCCAGGGCGACTCCCTGTCCTGCCGCATCGTCCAGACGTCCGAAGGCGGCCTCGTGATCGATCTCACGAGCTCGACCGGCTCCTCGTCGCGCTCGAGCACCAGCGGCGGCAGCGGCGCGCTCACCATGGTCTCGATCAGCTAGCCGACGGGCCTCCCGCCAGCGACCGGCCCGGGCGGCTCGTGGCCATCCGATATTCCATCGGCGTGTGTGGGCGATCCCAGAGGCGCTGATCGCGTCGTCCTGCGACCGCATCAAACTACGGGGCGCCAAGTATCAATGCTCGATCGCCTGGCATTCCGTCATGGGCGTAATCCGTCCATGGTGTGAACGGCGGGACCGCTCAAAAGTTTATACGGTCGGGTGTATGCACCATAATACGCGATCCGACCGACAACTTTCGTCACACATACCAAGGAGAGGCTGGGCAAGGGCTCGACCTTGCGTTGTTGTGGCTCAATTCCGGAAGCCGGGCGCCGGCCCGCTGCCGCCTTGAGAAGGCCTCGCAGGCCCGTGCTGCCAGCTTCCAGTCTCGTCGACGGACCATTCGAGGCAAAGCCACGGGGCCTAATGTTATGAAGACAATGAAGTCGCTCGCATGGGTCGCGCTCTGCGCCGTCCCCCTGCTCGCCATGCAGCCCAATGCCGGGCTCGCCGACGAGCCGCTCAGGCTGACCGACGACCAGATGGACGCGGTCAACGCGAGCGGTGTCGTCGTGGCCGTGACCATGGCCCAGACCCATCTGCGGAACGGGACGCTGCAGGTGCGCCTCGTCGCCGATCATGGCACGAGGCGGCTCGTCGTCCGGTTCCTCGACCGCTCCGGCCACGTCACCTTCCGTCGGGTCGTCGACCTCACGGCCACGAGGCTGAATCAGGTGTTCACCGTGGCCGGCAACACGGTGCGGATCACGCGGTCGGGCTCGGTGCTGACCTTGCGCATCGTCGGAAAAGGCGGCCGCACGGTCCTCGTGAGCCGGACCGTTCTGACGAAAGGCGGCGTGGCCATCGCCACCACGAGCGGTGGTTCGACCTCGGTCTCGGTCGGCAGCCACAGCACGAGCGTCAAACCCGGCAGCATCAACATCAACCATATCCTCGGCGGTCTGGGCATCACCGTGAAATCCGCCCACTGAGACCAGATCGCGCCGAAAGGTGCGCCCAGCCCCGCCGAGTCGGGATGCTTCCCGGCAAGGCGCGGGCAGCGCGCCGCCTTGTGGGCGACGAGGGTTCGACCCGTGGTCCGGCCCGCAGTCGGCTTCATGCCGATCGCGGCCGGACTTCTTTTTACTAATGCGTTCGACTGCACCCGCCAGGTCGCCTATAAGGCATCTCACTATCTTGATAATTGATGTCATCGCTCCGTGCGCAACTTGAGTATGCGTGGAGGTTCTTATGGGGTAAAGAGCCGATGCGCCAAAGTTATAGCCGGCAGGCGCCGATGTTCGAGGCCGTATTAAAACTTAATCGAAGTTGATCCCAACCCTCGCTGAGACCAACCTGCAGGGACTGGTGCCTCCCGCGGCGTCAGTCGGACGTAGAGAGAAGTTACAGCCTAAGGATTGGGTATAATGAGGAAGCTTCTGTCATTGCTGTCAGGGGTCGCGCTGGTCGGCTCCGTCGGGATCGCCCAAGCTGCCGATTTCGGGGGGCCGGTGCAGCTCTCGGCGTTGCAGCTGGACAGCATCACGGCTGGGCATAAGAAGCCGCATCATCGTCCGGCTCCGCCGCCCAGCAACACCACCAACAACAACCTGAACCTCGCCATCGCGATCAATACCGGCTGCACGGTGGTCATCAACTCCGCCTGCAACAGCGCCGCCGGTGCGGTCGCCGGTGGCGGCACCGTTACGATCAACCAGACAGCGGTGAATGTTGTCGACATCAGGAACATCGTCAGGAAGAAGTGAAAGGCGACTCCGCGTTGAGGATGTTCGCCGCATAGTCCTGCTTTGGGTCTGTCGGCGTCGGAGGGCCTCCCGGCCTCGTCTGGGGGGCCCTTTTGACGTCGTGCGCGAAATGTGCGAGAGCGTTGGTTGCAGCGCATCCGAAACCGTCAGGGGAACGGCGATGCGAGAACGGCACCTGGCATGGTCCGCAGGCTATCGGTCCCGATCGGCTCCGCCCACCGGCGACACCATGCGAGTCCCGCGCCGCGAGACGACGTGCCGGCGCACGGCCTGCCTCGTCATCGGCCTCTTCGTCGCGATGCTCGCCCCGACCACGAGCCAGGCGAAGCCGGTCAGGAGCCTGTTCGAGCAGCGTCGCGAGCACGTGATCGTCCAGCAGTTCGACCTGAGCTGTGGTGCCGCGGCGCTGACGACGCTCCTGAACTACCAGCACGGCGAGAACCTCACCGAGCACGAGGTGGCGGTACGCCTGATCGGGCGCGAGGAATACCTGGCCAATCCCACTCTCGTTGCGGCCCAGCAGGGCTTCTCGCTGCTCGATCTCAAGCGGGTCGCCGACTCGTACGGCTACGAGGGAATCGGCTACGGCCGGCTCACGCTCGACGACCTGATCGCGAAGGCGCCGATCATCGTCCCGATCAGCGTATTCGGGTACAACCATTTCGTTATTTTCCGCGGCGTGCTGGGCGACCGGGTGCTGCTCGCCGATCCGGCCTACGGCAACCGGACCATGCGCACCGACCGCTTCCTCGACGCCTGGATTGACTTCGGGGAAATCGGGAAGGTAGGTTTCGTCGTCGCTCCGCCACTCGGGCTGGAAGTTCCCAATCTGATGGCGGCAAAACCAGAGGATTTCCTCATCCTGCGTTGAGATCCTCACATATTTGGCCGCTGCCGAAGGATAACGATGCATCGTGAATTTTTCCGCGTAGCGCGTGCTGCCATCGGCTCGGCCCTGCTCTGCACGGCCGCCGCGAGCCCCATGATCCACGCATCCCCGGTGCTGGCACAGGATCGGCCCACGGCGGCGCCCACCCGCGAGGAGCTGCAGCGCCTCCTGCGGCAGCGGGACGATGCCATCGCCGGCCTCGTGCGGCGGGTCGAGGAGCTCGAGCGGCGCCTGAGCGGAACGCCGGCCAAGGGTGCGGCCCCGACGGCGGCGCCCGAGCGGCCGGAGACCGCTGCTGAGGAGGCGGCACCCGGCGAAACGCCGCCTGCCGCCCAGCCGGCGCCGCAGCAGGCGCAGCGTCCGGCCGGGCCGGGTGCCGTCACGGTGGATCAGGCTACGGCCGAGCGGGCGCTGGAGCGCTCGCTCGTGACCACGGGCGTGGTGCTTCTGCCGCCCGGCACGGTCGAGATCTCGCCCAATTTCAGCTACACGCGCACGGACACGGACTCGCCGGCGCTGGCGCTGCAGGACGGTGTACCCGTGGCGGTCGCGAATCTGAGGTTGCGGCGCAACATCCTCGATGCCGGGATCGATCTTCGGGCCGGATTGCCGTTCGACAGCCAGATCGAGCTCGGGCTGCCCTCCTACACCTATGTCGACCAGTCCACCGCCACCCTGATCGGCGGGGGCGGGCAGGGTCGGACCAGCGAGCACGGCTCGGGTGTGGGCGACTTCACGGTCGGGTTGGCCAAGACGCTGCTCACCGAGAAGGCATGGGGTGCCGACTTGGTGGGCCGCGTCACCTGGAACACCGGCACGGGCGAGAAGAACGACGACGAAGTCAGCATCGGCAACGGCTTCCAGTCCCTGAGCGGCCAGCTCACGGCTTCGAAGAGCCTGGATCCGCTCGTGTTCGTAGGCAGCGCCTTCTACGAGCGCAGCTTCACGGAGGACCATTTCCGTCCGGGCGAGCAGACCGGCTACTCCCTCTCGGTCTTCCTCGCCGCGAGCCCGGAAACCTCGCTCCGGTTCGGCTTCAGCCAGGCCTTCGTGGACGAGGCGAGATCGAGAGGCGACGACATCAAGGGCTCGGACTTCTCCAGTATCAGCTTCGACCTCGGCGCGTCCGTGATCGTCGGCCGGCGCACGCTCCTCGACGTGAGCGGCAGCATCGGGCTCAACGAGGACACACCCGACTACGTGATCCGGGTCTCGCTGCCGATCCAGTTCGACCTGCCGTTCCGGTTCTGACGCCCGTCTGCGACCGCCCGGTCTTGCCCGTCGACATTCTCTAGGATAATATTCCAGATCGTTCCCGGCGCGGCCGGGCGACGGGAAGGGGCGGCCTTACGAAGCGGAATTGCACGAACGAATTCGAGAAGTCGGGGTGTTTCAACGATTAACATGAAAAATGTTGGAGCTGCGTGAGCCCGCGCACCGGCTTGCGACAGCGCGGCCGCCGGTGCTCGCGACTCACAGGAAGCTCACCGGATCGACGTCCACCTGCAGGTGGACGGCGGCGGGCAGCTTGATGGGGGCGAGCCAGGCGCGCAGCCAGCCCGGAAGGTCGATGCCGGCAGTCGCCTTGACGAGCAGACGCTCGCGGTAGCGGCCGCGCAGGAGGGCGAGAGGGGCGGGTGCCGGGCCGAGCACGACGATGCCCTCGGTCTCGGGGGCCGCACGGGCCACCGCGCGCGCCTCGGCCTTGACCCGCTCGGCGTCGCTGCCGGCGAAGATCAGGGCGGCGAGCCGGCCGAACGGCGGCATCTCGCCGGTCCGCCGCTCCTCTAGCTCGACGGCGAGGAAGCGATCCTTGTCGCCGACCGCGAGTGCCTGCATCACCGGATGCTCGGGCAGGTGGGTCTGGATCAGCACCCGGCCGGGCCGCTCCTCCCGGCCCGCGCGCCCCGACACCTGGTAGAGGAGCTGGAACGTCCGCTCGGCCGCGCGCAGGTCGCCGCCGCCCAGGCCCAGATCCGCGTCCACCACGCCGACGAGGGTGAGAGCGGGGAAATGGTGGCCCTTGGCGATGATCTGGGTGCCGATCAGGACGTCGACCCGCCGGGCCTCCATGGCCTGGACGATCGCGGCGGCGGCCTTGGTGTCGGCAATGGTGTCGCTCGTCATCAGCGCCACGCGCGCCGTGGGCAGCAGCTCCTCGAGCTCCTCGGCGAGCCGCTCCACGCCGGGGCCGGAGGCCGCGAGCATGCCCACCGCGCCGCAGCTCGGGCAGTGCTCCGGGGCGGGCATGCCATAGCCGCAATGGTGGCACTGGAGGCGCCCGCGCAGCCGGTGCGCCACGAGCCAAGCCGAGCAGTTGGGGCAGGCGAGGCGATGGCCGCAAGCCCGGCACAAGGTGAGCGGCGCGTAGCCGCGCCGGTTGAGGAACAGGAGCGACTGGGCGCCGGCCGCAAGGTTCTCGACCAGTGCCGCGCGCAGGGGCGGCGACAGGAAGCCGCCGCGGGGCGGGCGCTCCCGGCGCAGGTCGACCAGCTGCACCGCCGGCATGGTAGCGCCGCCGTGCCGGGCGGGCAGCGCCACGTGATGCCAGCCGGGCGCGGCCGGCGGGCCGCCGGCGATGCAGCCCGCCGCCATGGCGGTCTCGACCGAAGGCGTCGCCGAGGCCAGCACGATGGGGCAGCCCTCGAGCCTCGCCCGCGCGATCGCCATGTCGCGGGCATGGTAGAGGACCATGTCCTCCTGCTTGAAGCTGCCGTCGTGCTCCTCGTCGACGACGATGAGGCCAAGGCCCTGCAGCGGCAGGAACAGGGCCGAGCGGGCGCCGACCACGACGTCGATCGCCCCTTCGGCGATCAGGCGCCAGGTGCGGCGGCGCTGGGCCGGGGTGAGCGCCGAATGCCAGACGGCGGGCTGGGTGCCGAAGCGACGCTCGAACCGGGACAGCCACTGCGCGGAGAGGGCGATCTCGGGCAGGAGCACGAGCACGCGTTGCTGGCGGCGCAAGGCGGCCGCGACCGCCTCGAAATAGACCTCGGTCTTGCCGGCACCGGGTACGCCATCGAGGAGCACCACCCCGCCGCCTGCTCCCACCAGCCGGCAGAGCCGGTCGGCCGCCGCCCGCTGGGCGCCCGTGAGCTCGACCCCGACGCGGGCGGGATCGGGGCGGGGCCAGGTCGGCCGCTCGATCAGCGGCACTGGCGCCAGCAGGCCGTCGCGTGCCATCGCCTGCACCACGCCCGTGCCGACACCGGCGGCCTTGGCGAGCGCCGCCGGCAGCAGGACCGCACCGTCCGCGAGCGTTGCCAGCACGGCGGCGCGCTGCCTGGACAGTCCCGCCGGAGCGGCATCGGACGCGCGCCGGTAGGCGAGCTTCGTCGGCCAGGGTTCGAGCGCGGCGGGCACGCTCATGGCGAGTCTCAGCACCGCTCCCATGGGGGCCAGGGTCTCGCTCGCGACGTGGCGCACGAGGGCGCGCAGCGGCTGCGGCATGGGCGGAGCATCGAGCGTGGCACCCAGCGGCTTCAGCCGGTGGAGCGGGAGGGCCTTGGCCGAGGGCTCGTCCCAGACGACGCCGATCAGCCGCCGGCCGCCGAACGGAACCTCGACGAACGTTCCCGGCGCCGGTTCCGGGCCTTCGTCCAGCCGGTAGTCGAACGGGCCGTCGAGCGGGACGGGCACCATGACGGGGACAGCGCTGCCGGGCATGAGGTCCTTGGATCGGGCCGAGCGTTGAACGGGAACCCGGCTGATAGCATGATCGGGCCAGGATCGTCAGCCGAAGGCTCCCTCTTGCTGCAGCACGCCACCCCCGATCTGCGCGACGTCGTCGAGAGCTGGTGCCGCTGGCTCGGCAGCGAGCGCCGCCTCGCCCCGCGCACCGAGCAGGCCTACCGCCAGGACATGGCGAGCTTCATCCGCTTCCTCGCCGGGCATCTCGCTCGCGACGTGGCGCTGAGCGATCTCGCGGCGCTGCAGCTCGTCGATCTGCGCGCCTGGCTCGCCTGGCGCCACGGCGAGGACTTCGCCCGCACCTCGACGGCGCGGGCGATCGCCGGCGTGCGCAGCTTCTTCCGCTACATCGACCGCCGGCACGGCATCCACAATCCGGCGCTGCAGGTGATGCGCACGCCGCGCCTGCCGCATCGGGTGCCCCGACCGCTCGCGGAAACGGATGCGCGCGACCTGATCCTGAGTGCCAGGACCGAAGCGCGCGAGCTCTGGCTCGGCCATCGCGACACGGCACTCTTGATGCTGCTCTACGGTGCAGGCCTGCGCATCGGCGAGGCGCTCGCCCTCGACCGGCGCGACGTCGGCATGGACCCGCGGGCCCTGCGCGGCCTGCGCGTGCGCGGCAAAGGAAACAAGGAGCGGCTCGTCCCGATCCTGCCGATCGTCGCGGAAGCCATCGCCGCCTATCTCGCCGCCTGCCCGAACCCGCCTCTGCCGGACGAGCCGCTGTTCAAGGGCGTGCGCGGCGGACGGCTGCAGCAGGGGGTCGTGCAGAAGCAGGTGCGCCAGCTCCGGGCGACGCTGGGCCTGCCCGAGACGGCGACCCCGCACGCCCTTCGCCACAGCTTCGCGACCCACCTCCTGGGCGACGGTGCCGATCTCCGCGCGATCCAGGAGCTTCTCGGTCATGCCAGCCTCTCCACCACCCAAGGCTACACCGAGGTCGACAGCCGACGGCTGATCGCTCTTTACACCCGCGCTCATCCACGGGCGTAGAGCCGCGCCGGAAACGCCACCCCTTGGGGATGCCGGCTCCTTGCCCGAAGAGCCGCCGCTGGCGCGGCCCTCGCCCGC
This sequence comes from Benzoatithermus flavus, assembly GCF_037908215.1. Classification (NCBI taxonomy): domain Bacteria; kingdom Pseudomonadati; phylum Pseudomonadota; class Alphaproteobacteria; order Geminicoccales; family Geminicoccaceae; genus Benzoatithermus; species Benzoatithermus flavus. The sequence continues at coordinate 163,625 of NZ_JBBLZC010000002.1, forward strand.
AGGGCCTCATCCTTCGGTGGAGCTCCGGCGAGCCCGGCGCGGTTCGGCCGGCCGAAGCCGGCACTCAATGGCCGAGAAATGTCAACTGTTCTTCGGGGATGCGGGCGGCGTAGGTGATCATGCCCACCATCGGCTTGCCATCCTCTTCGCCGATCACGTTGACATATTCCCAGACCAGCTTCGGCTCGGGGTCGTGGGTGATCTCGCGCACGAGGCCCTCGTGCGCATCGACCGTGATGATGTTGCCGTTGCTCAGCACGTCCTGCATGCCCCGGTCGACGCTGCGGAACCCGCCGTCCTTGCAGCCGTCGTATTTCCAGACGATCGACATATCGGCGGGATCGAGCTCGAGGAGGCGGGTGCGGCCACAGGCCGGATCACCGCCGAGATTGTCGTAGACCATGAAGTGGCCGTTGGGCAGGTAGTCGGCGTCGTGTTGGCGGACGAACGGGCCCGTGTAGACCCGCTTCGCCTGCCGGGTCTCGGGGTCGATCACGGCGATCGCGTTCACGTTGCGCATCGAGACCAGAAGATCACCGGCCTTCAGGCCGGGAAAGCGATCGGCCCATTCGGCCGGAAGCGGCTCGGCGCCATTCAGGTGCAGCGGATCCTCGGCCTCGATGTCGAGGGGTTTCTGGTAGGTGACGGAGAGGAGACCCTGATGGTTCTGGAGCGCCTTCAGGACCGAGATCTCGTCGAGCACCTGCCCGTCCGGCGAGACCTTGAGGATCGTGTCCTCGTAGTACCAGGGCATCATGTTGGGAAATTCCGGGATGCCCTCGGGCCGGTAATGCTGCGACGGCACCCAGATCGTCCCGTCGGGCTGGACCACGAGGTCGTGATGCGTGTTCCGGGCGAGCTTCCAGACGATCCTGGAATCCTTGTCGATCTTCACGAGGCCGCTGCCGAACGGGAAGTTGTTGTCCTGGAAGTTGAACAGGAGATCGCCGTTCGGGAAGAGATGGGCGCCCATCCAGGCGATGACCGTGTCGCGTGCCTGCCACATCAGGTGCTCGGGCTTCGGGAAGGCCTGGCTGAACAGGATGCTCCACTCGTGCAGCTTCCTGCCGTCGATGTCGACCAGCCATGCCTTGAAGCCGGTCATGGTGTAGCCGACGACGAGCGTCGCGCCGGGAGCGACGCGGGACCGGTCGAGGATGCGCGCTTGCGGCTGCGCAGGCGTGCCCGGGCGACCCGGCGCGATGTAGTCCGGCTTGTCGAGATAGGCGTTGTAGAGCCCGCGCGTGGTCTGCTCCATCGCCTTCAATTGCGGATAGAAGGCGTACTTGTTCTTGCCGTCGAAGAAGCCGGCGATGAAGGCGAGGAACAGGAGACCGATGACGAAGGCCGCCGCAGCGGCGACATCGATGGGCTTCTTGGGCATGTCCCGTCCTTGGTAGCGCAGGTCCCAGATCGGTGCTGGACAACATCGCTGCCGTCCCGAGAATCGGCAGTGGTGAATACCTCTCCAGCAGCTTCAACTTCGGGCAGCGCGGCTGGCGGATGGGCTCGTCTTAACCGAGCCTGCCCGCGGGTAAAGCGGTTTTTCCCCTGCGCCAATAGCTGTGACCGGACGGCACCCGTCTCGATCCGGCTGCCTGCCCCATCGTATGCCCACGATTCCGGAAGGACCCAACTGCCGCTGCTCCCACGCTGCGATCACGGCTGCAGCCTAATCCTCGCCGGTTGATGAATGCTTGATCCAGCAAGAGAACGGACGGGAGCCATTCCGAGCGCGGGCACCGGAGAGCGCCTTGCGGGCGGACCATTTCGCACGGGTGCTGCCCGCTCCCGGACGGTCTGCGGCCATCGACGCCGTTGCGCCGATAACACATGTCCGCATTGTCATCGGAGGAACTGGAGCGGGCGAAGGGATTCGAACCCTCGACCCCAACCTTGGCAAGGTTGTGCTCTACCCCTGAGCTACGCCCGCATCGCCGGCCAGCCGGCGTGGCGCGTATCTAGCGGGACGGCAGGGGCTTGGCAAGCCCCTAATCACGTCGGTCCGGCCGATTCCCTGCCATGACCATGGTCTTGTAAGCCCGCCCGCGATTGGCCATCTAACCGGCAGGCGCGCAGCCCCTCTCGAGGCCGCGCCGGGGTCGGCTCGATCGGTCGCCCGACGACGGGAAGTCAGGATAAAGAGGTCGCTTCGATGCAGCTCTTCGCCGGTGCACCCGCCTCCGCCGCCGGTGGCGATGCCGACATCATCAAGAACGGATCGCTCAAGACCTTCGCCCAGGACGTACTCCGCGCCAGCCAGCAGGTGCCGGTGCTGGTCGATTTCTGGGCGCCCTGGTGCGGACCCTGCAAGCAGCTCACGCCCGTTCTCGAAAAGGTGGTGCGCGCGGCCAAGGGCAAGGTCCGGCTGGTCAAGATCAACATCGACGAGAACCCCGAGCTGGCGCAGCAGCTCCGTATCCAGTCCGTGCCCACGGTCTACGCCTTCCTGGGCGGCCAACCCGTCACGGGCTTCGCGGGCGCGCAGCCCGAGAGTCAGATCAAGGCCCTGGTCGACCGGCTGATCCAGAGCATGGGCCCGCTCGGCCCCGACGAGGGCGACGATCTGCTCCAGGCGGCGCAGCAGGCTGCCGAGCACGGCGACACTCGCACGGCGGCCCGCCTCTACCAGCAGATCCTGGCCGAGGATCCGGCCCAGCCCGAGGCCCTGGGCGGGCTCGCGCGCTGTCTTCTCGCCGACGGCAAGCTCGCCGAGGCGCGGCAGCTCCTCGAAGGAGCGCCGAAGGAGCTCGCGAACCATACCGCCATCACCGGCGCCAAGGCGGCGCTGGCGCTCGCCGAGGAGGCGGGCGAGCTCGGCGATCCCACGAACCTGCTGGCACGCGTGCAGGCCAATCCCGACGACCACGAGGCCCGCTACCAGATCGCGACCATCATGTTCCTGCGCGGCCAGATCGAGACCGCGATGGAGCATCTCGTCCAGATCGTGAAGCGCGACCGTGCCTGGAAGGACGACCTCGCGCGCAAGCAGCTCGTCCGGTTCTTCGAGGCCTTGGGCCCCAAGCACCCGGCGACGGCGAAGGGGCGGCGGATGCTCTCCTCGGTGCTGTTCAGCTAGCGCCCCGACCCGCTCCCATGGCCGATCTCGCTTCGAGCCTGCCGCGCCGCTTTCCGATCTTCCCGCTCCGGGGTGCGCTCCTGCTGCCGGGCGGGAATCTGCCGCTCAATATCTTCGAGCCGCGCTATCTGCGGATGGTGCGCGATGCGATGCAGACCGATCGCGTGATCGGCATGATCCAGCCCAAGACCGAGGACGATCCGTCGCCGGCACCTGCCCTCTACCGCACCGGCTGTGTCGGCCGCATCTCGAGCCTCGAGGAGACCACCGACGGCAGGCTCCTCATCACGCTCACCGGGGTCTGCCGGTTCGATGTCACCGAGGAGCTCGAGGTTGCCACCCCCTATCGGCAGGTGGAGGCCGATTTCGGCCGCTGGCGGCAGGACCTCTATCCCGCGCTGCCGCCGGCCGAGCTCAAGGCTGGCCTGCTCGGCGTGCTCCGGGCCTATTTCGACCGCCACGGCATCGAGGCCGACTGGAGCACCATCGATGCCGCGCCGCTCGCGGGCCTCGTCACCTCTCTGTGCATGATCTGCCCGTTCGAGGCGGAGGAGAAGCAGGCCCTCCTCGAGGCACCGGACATGGGCCGGCAGGCCGAGCTTCTCATCGCGCTGATGCGGATGGAAGCGCTCGCCGAGCCCGGCGGCTCCACCTTGCGCCACTGACATGCCCAGGAAGCTCCGGGAGAGGATCCGTTGACGTCGCCGACACCCGAAGCCGGCCCCGATCCGCGCCTGCTCGATCTTCTCGTCTGCCCGCTCACCAAGGGCCCGCTCCGCTACGATCGGGCACGCAACGAGCTCGTGAGCGAACAGGCGGGCCTCGCCTATCCGATACGTGACGGCATTCCGATCATGCTGGTCGAGGAGGCCCGCCCGCTCGACGACAGCGAGTGCGTGCCGCGCGAGGTCCGCGCCGATGACGAGTAGTCCCGCGAGCCAGCCCTGGCCGCTCGAGATCCGGGTGCGCCGTGCGGAGAAGCGGCTCGAGATCGATTTCGACGACGGCAACACGTTCAGCTATCCGGCCGAGCTTTTGCGCGTCGAGAGCCCTTCGGCCGAGGTCCAGGGTCACGTGCCTTCGCAGAAGGTGACGGTCGCAGGCAAGCGCGACGTCGGCATCGTCCAGCTCGAGCCCGTCGGCAACTATGCCGTCCGGATCGTGTTCGACGACGGGCACAGCACCGGGATCTATTCGTGGCCTTACCTCTACCGTTTGGGCCGCGATCAGGCTACGATTTGGCAGTCCTACCTTCAGGCGCTGGAGAGCAAGGGACTCTCCCGGTAAGGTTGATGTGAACGGCGGAATATGGCAGGTAGGCGCCACCATGACGCTCCGCATCCTGCATACCGCCGACTGGCAGCTCGGCAAGCCGTTCCACAACGTTCCGGGCGATGCCGGCGCTCTCCTGCGCGAGGCGCGCTTCGAGGCCGTGCGCCGCATCGCCGATCTCGCCGCCCGCTACGAGGTGGCGGCAGTGCTCGTCGCCGGCGACGTGTTCGACAGCAACCTCGCCGCCGACCGGACCGTGCTCCAGGCCCTTGCCGCCATGCGCGCCTTCCAGGGGCCATGGATCCTCCTTCCCGGCAACCACGACGCAGCGCTCGCCGAGAGCGTATGGACCAGGTTCGAGCGGCTGGGCTGCCCGCCGGGCTGCCGGATCGCCCGTATGCCCGAGCCCGTCACGCTGGCCGACGGCCGGCTCGTGGTCCTGCCGGCACCCCTGACCGAACGCCACACGCTCGACGATCTCACCGCCTGGATGGACGAAGCCAGGACACCGGCCGGAGCCGTGCGGGTCGGGCTCGCCCACGGCTCGGTGGCGGGACGTCTGCCCGATGCGGCCGATGCACCCAACCCGATCGCGGCCGACCGTGCCGTGACCGCACGCCTCGACTACCTGGCGCTGGGCGACTGGCACGGTGCGCTCGAGATCGCACCCCGCACCTGGTACGCAGGCACACCCGAGCCCGACCGCTTCAAGGACAACGGAGCCGGCCACGTGCTTCTGGTGGAGATCGAGGGGCCGGGGGCAGTGCCGCGAGTCACGCGCCTGCCGGTCGCGAGCTACGTGTGGCAGGACCTCGTGGTCGATCTCACCGCGACCGATGCCGGGGACGATCCGGCCGGGCGGATCGACCGGGCGCTCACCACCACGAGCCGGCCCGAGCGGCGCATCGTGCGGCTCACGCTCCGCGGTGCCGTCGACCTCGCCGGGCGACTGGCGGTCGAGGCCGCGCTGGAGCGTTGGCGCGGCGAGCTCTGCCATCTCGAGCTCGAGGACGAGCTCGTGGCCGAGCCCAGCGAGCGGGATCTTCTGCAGCTCGGCGATGCGCCGGTGATCGGGCGTGCCGCACGGGAACTCTCGAGCCTCGTGCGCGCCGGCGATGCCGAGGAGCGGACGGCGGCGGCGCTCGCCCTCCGTTTCCTCTACCTCGAGGCCGGCCGGCTGGAGCGGCGCCGATGAGGCTCCGGCGGATCGAGATCGCGAACTTCAGGAAGCTCGCCGGCCCCGTGGTGCTGGACGAACTCGGGCCCGGCCTCGTCATCGTCTCGGGCGACAACGAGGAGGGCAAGTCCACCGTGCTCGCGGCGCTCAAGGCCGCCTTTTTCGAGCATCACACGGTGGGCGGCGCCATCAGGGAGGCCATGACCCCGCACGGCGGCGGCACGCCCGAGATCGCGGTCGAGTTCGAATGCGGCTCGAGGCGCTACCGGCTGAGGAAGGCCTTCCGCCGCGGCGGCGTCCAGCTCGAGTGTGCGGAGCAACGCTGGAGCGACGACGCCGCCGAGCGCATGCTCCAGGACATTCTCCGCTTCGAGCGGCGGCAGGGGCGGGGCGTGCCGAGGCCCGAGAACGCCGGGCTCCAGGCCCTGTTCTGGGTCGATCAGGCCACCACCTTCCAGGGCTTCGAGCCGGTGGCGGGTGGCCGCGACCGGCTCGCCTCGGCGATCGCGGCCGAGGTCGGCGTGATCGCCGGCGGCGAGCGGGCCAAGACGCTCATCATGCTCGTGCGCGAGCGGGTTGAGACGTTCTACACGCCAAGCCAGCAGCGGGAGACGGGTGCGCTCAGGGCCGCCGGCGAGCAGCTGAGGGTGCTCGAGGCGGAGCGGGAGCAGCTCGAGGCCAAGAGGCGCGACTACGAGGGACGGGTCGACCGGCTCGCCCGGCTGCGCGAGGAGCGCCGGCGCTTCATCGAGCGGGACGACACGGGCCGTGTCCGGGCACGCCTCGACGAGGTGCGGCAGCGACTCGCCGCCTCGCAGGAGCTCGAGCGGAACGCCGGTCTCGCCGCCGAGAGCCTGAAGGCCGCTGCTGCCGAGCTCGCGCGCCACGAGGCGCGGCAGAGGTTGCGGCGCGATCTCGTCGACGAGGCGGGGCGGCTCGAGGCGCGGGCACGGGAAATCGGCCGGCGCGCCGAAGCGGCCGAGCGCGACCTCGACCTAGTCCGGCAGGTGCTCGTGGCTGCCCGTGGGGCCGAGGCGAGTGCTGCCGACGCGCTCGCTCGCGCCGAGCAGGCCTGGGCCGGCGCACGGGACCGGCTGGCGGCGGCACGGCTGCGCGGCGAGACCCAGCGTCTGCACGAGGCGGTGGCACGGGTCCGTGCGGCTCAGGAAGCGGCGGGCCGGGCGCGGGCCTTGGTGGAGGCGAGTCCGGCCACGGGCGAGGCACTCGCCCGCCTGCACGCCCTGCAGGCGCGCCGCGACGAGGCGCGGGCGAGGGTCGAGGCCGGCGCTACCCGCCTCGAGCTTCGCCCCGAGGGCGAGCGGCGGGCGATGCTGAACGGCGAGCCGGTCGATCCCGGATCGGCTTTGCGGCTGACCGGGCGGGCGGAACTCGTCCTCGAAGGGTTCGGTCGGCTGATCGTGGTGCCGGGTGGCGAGGATCTGGCCGAGCGCGAGCAGGCCTGCCGCGCGGCCGAGCAGGCGCTGGCACAGGCCCTCGCCCGGCTCGGCGCGGCGACGATGGCCGAGGCGGAGATCGCCGCCGAGCGCCGGCGCGAGGCCGAGGCCGAGCTGCGCTACCAGGAGAGTGCCGTGCGCAGCCTGCTCCAGGCTTTCGGCGCTCGCGGCGCGGACGAGCTGGTGGCCCGGCTCGCCGGCCGTCGCACCGAGCTCGAAGCGCTCGCCGAGCGCGTGCCCAAGGATACGGCACTGCCGTCGGAGGCCGAGCTCGAGGCCGAAGTGCGCAGCCGCGAGGCCGCACGCACGGAAGCCGCGGAACGGTTGCGCCGCGCGCGTACGAGCCTCGCCGAGGCCGAGGCCAGGGCGACCGAGGCGCTCGCGGCGAAGGCGCGGCTCGACGCCGAGCATCGGGCCGCAGCACGCCAGGCCGAGGAAGTGCTGGAGCGTCTGGCACTCGAGCGGGAGCAGATCGGCGACGAGCAGCTCGCCGCCCGGGTCGAGGAGGCGAGCCTGCGCCGGCGCGCCGCCGAGGAGAGCCATGCCGCTCTCGAGCGCCAGCTCCGCGGTATCGATCCCGAAGGGCTGCGCGAGCGTCTTAGCATCCTCGAGCGCGAGCTCGCCGCCCTCGAGAGCGAGGGACGGCGGTTTGATCGCGACATCCGCGACCTCGAGGTGGCGCTACGCGAGGCCGGGGCCGATGCTTGGGGCGAGCGCCTGGCCGAGCTCGAGGGCGAGATCGCGGCGGCCGTGGCCGAGCGTCGCCGGCTCGAACTCGAAGGCCGGGCCTGGCGGCTCCTGCTCGAGAAGCTCCAGGCCGCCGACCAGGAAGCGCGCGACGCACTCGTGGCGCCGATCGGCGAGCGCCTGCGGCCGCTCCTGCACCGGATCTTCCCGGGGGCGGAGCCCGTGCTCGATCCGGAGCGGCTGGCCCTGACTCATCTTCGCCGCGACGGGGTCGTGGAGGCGTTCGATCATCTGAGCATCGGTGCCCGCGAGCAGCTCGCCGTGCTCGTCCGGCTTGCCTTCGCCCGCCTGCTCAAGGAGCGGGAAGGCGAGGCCTCGTGCCTGATTCTGGACGATGCGCTGGTCTATGCCGACGAGACGCGGTTCGAGGCGATGAAGGCGATCCTGCAGCGCGCGGCTGCGGATCTGCAAATCGTGGTTCTCACTTGCCGCCCGAGAGACTATTTCGGTCTGGAGGCGCGCTACCTTCGGCTCGAGGACTGCAGATCCGACCGCGTGGGTGGTTGAGCCTGGACCAGCCGATGCGGCGGGGCCATAAGGGCGCTGCCATAACGAACGAACTGGGGGACCGAGCGAGTTGGAGACAGCGCCGGTCATGCGGATGGAGGAGCCCCACGCGGGCATCGTGGCCACGACGATCACCACGCCGGTGGTGGTGGTGCAGTTTCCCGACGTCTGGGGTCGGAACATCAGCCCGTTCGGCCTCAAGCTCGAGGCCTGGCTGCGGCTTGCCGACATCCCCTACACCGTCCAGCCGAGCACCGAGCTCGGCAAGGCGCCGAAAGGGAAGCTGCCCTATATCCGCGACGATGGCCGCACGATCGGCGATACCACCCTCATCATCGAACACCTGAAGGCGACGCGCGGCATCGATCCCGATGCGGGCCTGACGCCGCGCGAGCGGGCCGAGGCGCTGGCGCTCCAGCGCCTGCTCGAGGAGCATCTCTACTTCGCGCTCCTCTACAGCCGCTGGATCGACGAGGCGGGCTGGGCCGTGCTCGAGCCTGTCCTCTTCGGCCGCGTGCCGCTCCCGGCCCGCCGGCTCGTGGCGCGCCACTATCGTCGCCGGATCCTGCGCACCCTGCAGCTCCAGGGCCTCGGCCGGCACCGGTCCGAGGAGATCTACGCCATGGCGCAGGCCGACCTGCAGGCTCTCGCCGATTTCCTCGGCGAACGGCCCTTCCTCATGGGCGAGCAGCTCACCACCATCGATGCCGTCGCCTACGGCTTTCTCGGCAACATCCTCTACGTGCCGTTCGAGACCGAGCTCAAGCGGATCGCCGAGGGCTTCCCCTCGCTCGTCGCCTATTGCGAGGCGATGGAAGTGGGCCTCAAGGGCGAGGACTGAGCTCGGGGGCTCCCGGGACCGCCTCGCCGACCCGGCCTACCGCCGTGAGCGTGTGGGACTTGAACTCGCGGCGATAGGCCACGAGCACGACGAGTGCCGTCAGCACCATGAACAGAAACGGCTGCAGGAACCAGCTCAGCGCGGCGAGCCCGAAATAGAAGGTGCGCATCGCCTTGTTGAAGTGTTCGGCGGCCCGGCTCGCGACTGCGGCGGCGCTCTCGGCATAGGTAAGGCTCTCGGTGCTCGCCGCTCTCGCCGGGGGCGGCGCTCCCCCGATCAGGATGGCGACGTAGTTGAACTGCCGGAGCGACCAGGTGAACTTGAAGAAGGCGTAGACGAACACGACGACGAGGAGCAGCACCTTCAGCTCCCAGACCACGAGCGGGGTGTGGGCGACGAAGGGGAAGTCGGCCAGGACCTGCATCGCCTGCTCGCGCGCCCCCAGGATGGCGAGACAGCCGCCGACGATGAGGACGGCGCTGGAGGCGAAGAAGGCGTTGCTCTGGGTGAGCACCAGGAGCACCTGCAGGTCGGGGATGCGATTCTCACGGGTGAGCATGCGTCGCATCCACAAGCGCCGGTATTCGTGCATCCGGCTCATCAGCGAGGAGCGGCTGCCGGGGGTTCCATCGGCGACGGCGGCGTAGCCGGCCCAGCACAGGACGAAAAAGATCGGGGCCAAGAGATCGGCCCAGCCGATCGTCGCCAGAAGCTCCTGCATCCCGCCCGGCCTCGCTGCTTGCGCGTCATCGCCCGTTCCCCTACCTCTCGTGAGCCATGTCCAGAGCCCTTGCAAGACGTCCGATCATCGGTGTCACTCTCGACAGTGAGCCGCCCGGTGGCTACTCGAAGCTGCCCTGGTATGCGCTCCGCGAGAACTACTGCGACATCGTCGCCCGTGCCGGCGGTGTGCCTATAGCGCTGCCGCACGAGCCCGATCTCGCCCGCGACTATCTCGATCTGATCCACGGCCTCGTCGTCACCGGCGGCGCCTTCGACATCGACCCCGCCCTCTACGGTGCGGGCGAGCGCCATGCGACCGTGACGCTGAAGGAGCGCCGCACGCGCTTCGAGTGGGCGATCACCGAGGGCGCCCTCGACCGCGATCTGCCGATCCTCGGCATCTGCGGCGGCCAGCAGCTCCTCAACGTCGTCCTCGGCGGCACGCTCATCCAGCACATCCCGGATGCTGTGCCGGGCTGCCTTGCCCACGAGCAGCCGAACCCGCGCACCGAGCCCGGCCACGACGTCCTCGTCACCCCGGGAACGCTCCTGCATCGGATCACCGGTGCCGTGCGGCTACCGGTCAACAGCGCCCATCATCAGGCGGCCGAGCGGGTCGGTCCCGGCATCGTCGTGAGCGCCGTCGCCGAGGACGGGGTGATCGAGGCGATCGAGGATCCGGACCGCACCTTCTGCCTCGGCGTCCAGTGGCACCCCGAATACGCGATCAGCCGGGGCGACACCGCCGTGATCGAGGCTTTCGTCGCCGCGGCGGCAGAACGGATGGGCGAACGGTGAGCCAGTCACGGCGACGAGCACCCTCGCGCGAGAAGGGCGGAACCGGGACCGACCCGGATGCGGGCGAGCGGATCGCGAAGCTGATCGCGCGTGCGGGCTTGTGCTCGCGGCGTGAGGCCGAGGCCTGGATCGCCGAGCGTCGGGTCGCGGTGGATGGCATGGTGCTGACGAGCCCCGCCGTCCGGGTCCGCCCGGGCCAGCGGGTCACGGTGGACGGCAAGCTGCTTCCCGCTGCCGAGCCGACCCGCCTGTTCCGTTATCACAAGCCCAAGGGTGTCGTGACCGCCGCCCGCGACCCGGAAGGCCGGACCACCATCTACGACACCCTGCCCGAAGGCCTGCCGCGGCTCATGCCCGTGGGCCGGCTCGACATCAACTCCGAAGGGCTCCTCCTGCTCACGAACGACGGTGCCTTGAAGCGCCGGCTCGAGCTGCCGGCGACCGGCTGGCTCCGCCGCTACCGGGTGCGCGCCTTCGGCGAGGTCGACGAGCGCAGGCTCAAGGCGCTGGCCGACGGTGTCACGATCGAGGGCGTGGCCTACGGCCCGATCCAGGCCCGGCTCGATCGGATGCAGGGCGGCAATGCCTGGCTCACCGTGGCGCTGCGCGAGGGCAAGAACCGCGAGGTCCGGCGCGTGCTCGAGCATATCGGCCTCAAGGTCAACCGACTGATCCGTGTGGCCTACGGACCGTTCCAGCTCGGCAGCCTGCCCAAGCGTGCGGTCGAGGAGGTCTCGCCCAAGGTCCTGCGCGACCAGCTCGGCTCTCTCCTGGACCGCCCGTCGGCGCCGCCGCGTGCCGCGGCCTCCGACGCGTGAGCCTGCGCATCATCGCCGGGCGGCACCGTGGCCGCCGCATCGAGACGCCCAAGGGGCTCGCCACCCGGCCGACGAGCGAGCGCGCCCGCGAGGCGCTGTTCAACATCCTCGAGCACGGGTCGCCGCCCCTTCGCGGCAGCCGGTTCCTCGACCTGTTCGCGGGCAGCGGCGCAGCCGGCCTCGAAGCGCTCTCGCGCGGTGCCGTCGAGGCGCTCATGATCGACCAGGCGAACGCCGCCGTCACGACGATCCGGGCCAATATCGAAGTGCTGGGCGAGAGGGAACGGGCGAAGGTGCTCCGCGCCGACGCCTGCCGGCTGGGTGCCGCACCCCATCCGTTCGACATCGCCTTTCTCGATCCGCCCTATGGCAGCGGCCTCCTCGTCCCGGCCCTCGAAGGTCTCCTCACGCAGGGCTGGCTGGCGTCCGAAGCCGCAATCGTCGCCGAAGTCGCCGCGCGCGAGCCGGTGACGCCGCCGCCGGGGTTCGTGATCCTCGACGAGCGCCGCTACGGGGCGGCGCGCTTCGTGTTCCTGCGCACAACAGCCGAATCCGGCCGCACGCGCTTCTGAGCCACGAGATTGGTGCGTTCGCGCCACGAGCGGCCATGCTCGCGGCCGATGGTACCGTGGCGCGATTGACCCGCCGCCACCTGGCCGCGGATACTACGCCCGTGCAGCTCTACCTGAGAATGGACCCGCGGACGATGCGCAGCGCCTGTCGTCTTGCCCTCGCCATGCTCGTACTCGGCGGCCCGCCCGCCCTGGCGCAGAGCAGGCTCGCCATCCTCGCCCTCGACATGGCGCAGGAGACCACCGCCCGCGCCGCTCGCGCCGCCGAGTCCGCCGCCCTCGACAAAGGCTGGGAGGCCGCGCTCGTCGACGCACACGGCGATGTCGGCGCGCAGGGCAGGAGCCTCGAGACGCTCGTGCAGCAGCGCAGGACCGACGCCGTGCTGCTCGTCCGCACGCGCCCGGGCGAGCTGCGCCCGTCCCTCGAGGCGGCACGGAGCGCCCATGTTCCGGTGGTCTCGGTGATGTCCGGGGTCGATCCGCTCACGGCGCTCGACGTCACCGTGAACCAGTTCGAGATCGGGGCCCGAATCGGGGTCCATCTCCTGGGCCTCATGGGTTACGACGGCAAGCTTCTCGTGGAGCGGGCCACGAGCCAGCAGGACACCCGCATCCGCGGCCGGATGCTGGACCTGATCCTGAGCGAGTACCCCAGCGTCCACATCGCCGCGGACCTCGATGCCGATCCGGCCAGGAGCTCGCCGGACGCGCTGCGCGGCATCCTCGAGAGCTGGCTCGGCACCCAGCTCCAGGGGGGAGTCGAGGCGATCTGGACCGCCGTCGACAGCCAGGCCTTCGCCACCGACGACATCCTGCGCGCGAAGGGCGTGCGCCGTGACCAAGTGGTGCTCGCCACCGTCGACGGCGGCCAGGAATCGTTCCGACGCTTGCGCGATCCTGCGAGCCTGCTCGCGGCCACGGTCGTGATCCCTTACGAGCTCATGGGCGAGGCCGGCGTGGATGCGCTCGACGATCTTCTCGCCGGCACGCCCAGGGAGCAGATCACGACCGGGCCGCAGATGTTCGTCGACACCGTCCTGGTCGACCGCGCCACCGTTCCGCCGGAGGACGAATGGCCGTGGTGATGCCGGGCGGAGGCGGAGAGGCTGCCACAGACCGCGCCGTCCCGGCTCGGCCGGAGAGCAGCCGAAGAAAAAACGGCCGGTTCGGAACCGGCCGCTCGAGGAAGATTCAGGGAGGCTGGATGCCCGGCCTGTCCGGCTGGGCAGTCCGGCTCTTGATATAGAGCGAGCTTGTGGCGCTTGACTCGAGGATGCGACACTATGTGTCGGAAGGCATGGCAAGAGCAAGGAACGGACGCCACGTGACGGCAGGGGCGTGGTCCGTCTTGCGCACGAGTGTCGGCGAGAGCGTGCCGCGAGCGGGTCGGCAGGAGTGTTCCCGCTCCGATCGTGACCGGTCTCGGCCCGGTCATCCGGCTTCCTGCCGCGCCGTCTGGATGGGGCCGGCTCGGAGGCCGGCCACGACAGCGGGGAAGCGCTCCTCTCGACCCGCCTGAGGACGTCGCTGGTATCCTGCTCCGGAAATCTGCGCCGAAGCGATGGGGCCGAGGTGGAGAGCCGATGTCCTGCAGCCGCTCGACGCATGGGCGGTAGACGAGGCTTCGTCGCGCGCTTCGGAAGCGCGGCACCCTAGCCGAAGCGGATCGTCAGGCTGATGCCACGCCACTGCAGCTCGCGCAGTAGGGCGAGCACGAAGCAGGCGATGCCTACCATCTCCAGCGTCTCCTCGATGATCGCCTCGATCTGGAACGGGTAGCTCATTCGCGGCCAGTGCTCGAGGATCTCGCTGCCGATCGCCTCGAGGCCGATCGCGCCTCCCAGGAAGATCACGCCGGCCAGGATGAAGAGCCGGGCCGTCTCGGGACGGATCCTGAGCAGGAACGGCAGGAAGGCGAGGCCGACGAGGATGGCGCCGCCGCCGCCGACCAGCACCCAGGCGGCGGCGAAGCCGGGCTCGTGCAGCACCCCGCGCACAGGACCATTGAAGAGCTCGTGGAGCGAGGCACCTTCGTCGAGCGCCAGAAGGACGAATCCCATGGCAAGGGCGGTCCAGTGATGGCGCAGGGGCGAAGCGCGCCGCCGCTCGTCGCGCGCCACCACCGCGAGCAGCGCCGCTGCCGCGAGCAGGCCCATGGTGCTCGCCATGGTCGGCACGTTGTTCTCGCGGTCGAGATCGAAGAGATGGCGCAGGCCGAACAGGTACTCGCGGTGGAAGCTGAGCGCCGCGACGACCACGATCGTGCCGGCAAGAGCGAGCAGGGCGATGATGGCGAGATGCCAAGCGAACACCGTGGCCGGCCGCAGTCGCAGGTCGTCCGGCATCGCAGCCGTGCCGGCCGGCAGCTCGGATGCAGGTGGGACGGTGCCGTGGAACGGCGCAAGCAGCGTCATGGTCGAAGGCCCTCGCAAGCACCGGTGGTGACCGCCACCGGATTATCACGAAGTGCCTGCGCAATCGTTGACGCGCCGCCGATGATCGCCGACCTCCGATATTCCGGTACAGACTGCCGCATTGCCGGGTCAGGCGGCATCTGCGATGAGAAAGCATCTGGAAAGAAGTTGGACGACCGGCTGCGACGGGCCAGGCTCGCAGCAGCATGAGCCGATTGTCAGAGCCGGCCTCTCATTGTGGGGCACCTCAAGCGGATAGTGAGCAGGCTCGGGCGGCTTCGGCCGCCCATTCCTTTTTCAATCCGCCTCGCTGGTGCCCGCTCCGGCATCGAGGGTGGCCCAGCCGGTCGGACGTCCGGTCGGCGGCAGCCGGCCGGCCTCGGCCCGGTTGCGCAGGATGTGCGCCTTCGCGAGCATGTGAGCACTGACGGGAGCGCTCAGGAACAGGAACAGCGCGATCAGGAGTTCGTGCAGCGAGAGTCGGCCCAACGTCGCTGCGGCATGGGTCATGGAGGCGAGCAGGATGCCGCCCACGCCCAGCGTCGTGGCCTTGGTGGGCGCGTGCAGGCGCTGCATCAGGCTCGGCAGCTTGGCGAGCCCATAGGAGCCCATGAGGAGAAAGAAGCTGCCGGCGAGAAGCAGAAACGCCGTCAGAAGCTCGAGCAGGGTTTCCGTCATCGCTCGCCTACTCGATCACGTTGCCGCGCAAGAGATACTTGCAGAAGGCGACCGTCGAAACGAAGCCCAGCATCGCCATGACGAGTGCCGCCTCGAAGAGCACGGCGGTGCCGAGCGCCATCCCGAGCAGCACCACGAGGGCAATCGCGTCGACGACCAGCGTGTCCAGGGCGAGCACGCGGTCGAGCACGTCCGGTCCGGCCGCGAGGCGGTAAAGGTTGAGCAGGAAGGCGAGCGCCGTGACGGAAAAGGCGATGGCGAGCGTCGCTTCGATCATGTGAAGATCTCCAACAGTCGCGCCTCGTAGCGCGTCTTGATCCCGGCCACGAGCGCATCCGGGTCCGGCACGTCGAGCGCGTGGACGAGAAGAGACCGGCCGTCGGCGGAAAGCTCGGCGCTGAGCGTGCCGGGAGTGAGCGTGATGGTGGCGGCGAGCACGGTGATCGCCTCGGGCGAGCGCAGCGCCAGGGGTACCGTGACGTACGTGGATCGCAGGCTGGCGTTGCGGCGGAACAGGACCAGACGCGCCACCTGCAGGTTGGCGGCCACGATGTCCAGAACCGCCACGAGCACATATTCCAGCACCCGATGCGGGCGACGCAGGCGTGGCCGGTCGGGCCAGAAGGGCTGCGTCACCAGCGGCACCACGAGCCCCAGGACGAGGCCAGTGACGAGACTGCCCGGACCGATCTCGTTCACGAGCGCCACCCAGACCAGGGCGAGCGTCAGGCTCAGGGCGGGATGCGGCAGGAGACGGGCTCTCACTGGATCGTCCCTTCGTCAGCGAGCCGTGCCGGGCCCAGAACGGCCTCGATATAGACCGAAGGCGTGAAGAGCTGGCGCGCGGTCGCCTCCATCGTGGCGATGGTGGGGCCGGCGAAAGCCGCGAGCAGCATCGGTGCCGCGACGAGGGCGGCGGCCGCGCACAAGGCGGCGCGATCGCCGGGCCCGTGCGAGGGCTCGGCCGCGGCCGGCTCCCGCTTCCAGAAGACGGTGCTGCCGGCGCGCACGAAGCCCACGAGCGCCGCGAGGCTCGTGACGAGTATCGTCGCCCACAAGACGGTCCGGGCCGGATGCGCCGCGAGGACCTGCAAGATCAGGAGCTTGCCGATGAAGCCCGAGAGCGGCGGTAGGCCCACGGCGGCGATCGCGGCGAGGAAGAACAGCCCGCCCAGAAGATCGGCCTCGACGAAGCCCGGTGCCGCCACGAGCCCGTCACCGGCGGCACCCCGCCGGCGCGCCACGAGATCGGCGAGGAGGAAGAGGGCGGCACCCGTGAGCGTGCTGTGGACGAGGTAGTAGAGGCCGGCCGCCGTGCCCGCCTCGGTGAGCAGGCCCAAGGGCAGGAGCAGCATCCCGACCGAGCCCACGAGCGCCCAGACGGCGAGTGCGGTCAGGCTGCGGCTCGCGAGAACGCCCGTCATGCCGACGACGAGCGTGAGCGCGGCTGCGGGCAGGACGAAAGGCAGGGCGATCCGGGCCGCCGCCCCGGCGGCGTCGCCGAAGACGAGGATGTAGACGCGCAAGATCGCGTAAGCGCCCACCTTGGTCATGATCGCGAACAGCGCCGCCACCGGAGGTGAGGCCGCGGCGTAGGTGCCGGGCAGCCAGAAATGGAGCGGGACGAGGGCACCCTTGATCGCGAACACGACGAGCAGCAGCACGGCGCTCAGGCGCAGGAGCGCCTGATCGGCCTCGGGTACCGTGGGCACGCGCAAGGCCAGGTCGGCCATGTTGAGCGTGCCGGTGACGGCATAGAGCAGGCCGACCGCGAGCAGAAAGAGCGTCGAGCCCGCGAGGTTGACGGCGACGTATTTCAGGCCCTCGGTGATCCGCCTGGCACCGGCGCCGTGGAGCACGAGGCCGTAGGAGGCGATCAGCAGCACCTCGAAGAAGACGAAGAGATTGAAGATGTCGCCGGTGAGGAAGGCGCCGTTCAGGCCCATGAGCTGGAACTGGAACAAGGCGTGGAAGTGCCGGCCGCGCCGGTCCCAGAAGCTGGCGGCGGCGTAGAGGGCGACGAGCATTGCGAGGACGCTCGTGAGCAGCAGCATCAATGCCGACAGCCGGTCGAGGACGAGGACGATGCCGAACGGTGCAGGCCAGTCGCCGAGCCGGTAGGAGCGCGGGACCCCGTCGCCCGCGAGCAGCCACAGGCCGAGAGCGACGGCGAGAAGCGCGGCGGTCGATGCGAGCGAGAACACCCGCTGCAGGACGAGATCGAACCGGGCGGCCGTGACGATGAACGTCGCCACGAGCGCCGGCAGGACGACGGGGACGACGAGCATATGGCTCAAGGCGCATCCCCCTCGGATCGGACGCGTCCGTCCACATGATCCTGGCCGGTCTCGAGATAGCCGCGTAGGGCCAGGACCACGAGGAGAGCGGTCATCCCGAACGAGATGACGATGGCAGTCAGCACCAGCGCCTGGGGCAGAGGGTCGGTGTAGCCCGTGGCCTCGGGATCGAGGATCGGCGGCCGGCCCACGGCGAGGCGGCCCATCGCGAACAGGAACAGGTTGACCGCGTAGGACAGGAAGGTGAGGCCCAGCACCACCGGAAAGGTCCGGGCGCGCAGGATCAGATAGACCCCGACCATCGTCAGCACGCCGACACCGCTCGCCATCAGAAGCTCCATCTCAGGCCTCCTGCCTCGTCGCCGCCTCGGCAGGCCCGGTTTCCACCAGCACGATGTCCATGGACACCGAAGGTGGCTCGTGCGGCTCGGCCTTGCGGCCGATGGCGGCGAGCTTGGCGAGGGTCAGCATGACGACGCCGACGACGGTCAGGAACACGCCGAGATCGAAGGCCATGGCGGTGGCGAGCTCGATCTCGCCCAGAAGCGGCAGATGGAAGTGGCCGTGGCTGCTCGTGAGGAACGGCCGGTCGAAGTACCAGGCGCCGATCCCGGTGAGCCCCGCCACCAGCACGCCGGCTCCGATCAGCGCATGATGGTCGAGCGGGAAGCGCTGCTCGGCCCAGGCGAAGCCGCTCGCCATGTGCTGCATGATGAGCGCGGTGCCGATCACGAGCCCGGCGATGAAGCCGCCGCCGGGCTGGTTGTGGCCGCGTAGGAGGATGAAGAGGCCGACCGTCAGCGCGAGCGGCAGCAGCACCCTGGTGACGACGACCAGGAGGAGCGGATGCGCTTCCCTAGCCTCGAGGCGCCCGGGCAGGCCGGTCAGGCGCTGGCCGGAAGCGCCGCTCAAGGCGCTTTCCAGGAGCGCTGCGATGGCGAGCGCCGCGATGCCGAGGACGATGATCTCGCCGAACGTGTCGTAGCCGCGGAAGTCGACCAGGATCACGTTGACGACGTTGGTTCCGCCTCCGCCGGGTTTGGCCTCCGCGAGATGGAAGGTGGCGATGGTGGCGGAGGGATCGCGGGTGAGGACGGCGTAGAGCGCGGAGCCGATGCCGAGCCCGCAGGCGCCGGCGATCCCCAGGTCGCGGGCGGAACGCCGGGCGGAAGGTTCGGGCGGGGTGGTCTGCGGCAGGTAGTTGAGCGCCAGCAGCATGAGGATGGTCGTCACCACCTCGACCGAGAGCTGGGTGAGCGCCAGGTCCGGCGCGGAGAAATAGACGAAGGCGAGCGAGACGACGAGGCCCACCACGCTCGTGAGGACGAGCGCTACGAGCCGGTGCCGGTGCCGGACGAGGACGGCAAGAGCGGCACCGACCGCCAGCAGCCACAGCGCGAGCGCCGGGAAGCTCATGGGCAGCAGCCGGCGGTCGCCGGGCGTGTGGTTGCCGCTCAGGAAGCCGAAGATGCCCAGCGCCAGCATGACGAGGATGGCCGCGAGCAGGCTGCGCTGGAGCGAGCCATCGTGGAGCCGCTCGGTCGTGAGCCGTGCCGCCGCGACCGCGGCCCCGACCGTGCGCTCGAACATCGCCTTGGCCTCGGGCCGAGGCAGGCGCAGCCGCAGCGCCTGGATCGGCCGGAAGGCCAGGAACAGGAGGAAGCCGCCCATGAACGCCACGGCGCTCATCAGGAGCGCCGGCGTCGGCCCGTGCCAGAGCGCCAGATGATAGTCGGGCAGCTCGCCACCGGTCACCGCCGCGGCGGCGAGATCGACCACGGGCTCGGCGAGGGGTGGTGCGATGCCGATCGCAACCACGGGAATCACGAGGATCGCCACCGGCAGCCACATGCCGGCCGGAGGATCGTGCGGCCGATGCGGGTAGTCGCGGCGCACGGGCCCGAGGAAGACGTGGCCGACATAGCGTGCGGCGTAGGCCACCGAGAGGAGGGCTCCTGTGGTCGCGAGCACCGGCACGAGCCAGGGCAGGCCGGCATAGTCCGTATGCGCCGCGGCCTCGAGCATCATCTCCTTCGAGAGGAAGCCGTTGAGAAGGGGTACCCCCGCCATCGCGGCGGCGGCGATCGTGGCTAGCGTGCCGGTGATCGGCATCAGCCGCAGGAGGCCGCCCAGCCGCTTCGCGTCGCGCGTGCCGGCCTCGTGGTCGATGATGCCGGCGGTGAGGAAGAGCGCGGCCTTGAAGGTGGCGTGGTTCAGGATGTGGAGCACGGCCGCGACCGCGGCAATGCGCGTGCCCATCCCGAACAGCATGGTGACGAGCCCGAGATGGCTCACGGTCGAGAAAGCGAGCAGCGCCTTGAGATCGTCCTTGAACAGCGCGATCCAGGCCCCCACCAGCATGGTGACGAGGCCCGTGCCGGTCACGATCAGGAACCAGGCTTCCGTGCCGGAAAGCACGGGCCAGAGCCGGCCGAGAAGGAAGATGCCGGCCTTCACCATCGTCGCGGAGTGGAGATAGGCCGAGACCGGCGTGGGTGCCGCCATGGCGTGCGGCAGCCAGAAATGGAACGGGAACTGGGCCGACTTGGTGAAAGCACCACCCAGGATCAGGAGCAGCGCCGGCAGGTAGAGCGGCGAGGCGCGGACCAGCTCGCCGCGGACGAGTATCTCGGACAGGCGCCAGGAGCCCGCAGCTTCGCCCAGGAGCAGCATCCCGGCGACGAGGGAGAGGCCGCCGGCCCCGGTCACGATCAGCGCCATGCGCGCACCCTGGCGCCCCTCGGGCAGGTGGCGCCAGTAGCCGATGAGGAGGAACGAGGCGAGGCTCGTGAGCTCCCAGAAGACCAGGAGCAGGACGACGTTGTCGGCGAGCACGATGCCGAGCATCGCTCCCTGGAACAGCAGGAGATAGGCGTAGAACCGGCCCATCGGGTCGTCGCGGCCGAGATAGAACCTGGCATAGACGATGACGAGCAGGCCGATGGCGAGGATCAGGAAGGCCATGAACAGACCGTAGCCGTCGACCAGAAAGGCGAGCTCGAGGCCGAGCTGCGGCGCCCAAGACACGGCGGCCGCGACCGCCTCGCCGCGAAGCACGGATGGCGCCTGGACCAGAAGGAGGGCCAGGGCCGCGAGCGTCACGCAGAAGGTGACGGCAGCGCACGTGTTGCGGCCCGCCCGGATCACGAGCGGCGGCAGGACGGCACCGAGGAACGGCAGGAGCGCGATCAGGGCGAGACGCATCGGATCCGGCAGCAGAAGGTTGTCGCGGGATCGGCCCCGTCCGCCTCGCGGTCCGACCGATGATCCCGACGACCGAGATAACGCATGCGAGCCGGAGGTCAAATCTGCTGCCGGCTTCTCGTATCTCAGAAGCCCAAGGCCAGCCCGTCCTTGCGCGGGTCGGAGCCGCCGATCAGAACCCCGCGCCGGCGGTCGACCAGGATCACCTGGCCGCCACCCAGCGGTGCCTTGGTGTCGACGACGCGATGGCCGCGCGCGATAAGGCCGGCCCGTGCGGCCCGCCCGATCCCGGCCTCCGCCTCGAGGTCGCAGGGATAGGCCATGATCCGGGGCGCATCGAGGGCTGCCTGCGGATCGAGCCCGTCGTCGACGAGGCGGGTGATCAGGTGGGCGTGGCCCACGGGCTGGTAGTCGCCACCTATGACGCCGAAGCTGCACCAGAGCTCGCCGCCCTTGAAGGCGAGGCCCGGAATGATGGTGTGCATCGGCCGCTTGCCCGGTGCTATCGCGTTCGGGTGCGCGGGATCGAGCCGGAAGGCGCGGCCCCGGCTGTGGAACAGAACACCGGTCTCGGAGCAGACCAGGCCCGAGCCGAAGCCGTCGTAGAGCGAGTTGATGAAGGAGATGGCGTTGAGATCGCGGTCGACGACGGTGAGGTAGATTGTATCGGGATGAGGCTCGAGCAGCGGCCGGGGCAGCTCGGTCATGGCCCGCTCGGGGTCGATGCGCTCGGCCAGCGCTCTGGCGTAGGCCTTGTCGAGGAGCCGCATGGTCGGAACCTCGGCCTGGGCCGGATCGGCCAGCGCGGCGTCGCGGTCGCGAAACGCGAGCTTGGTCGCTTCGGCCAGAAGATGGAGGCGCAAAGCACCATCGCCCGCCATCTGGCGGGGATCGAACCGCTCGAGGATGTTGAGCAGCAGCAGCGCCACGATGCCCTGCCCGTTGGGCGGGCACTCGTAGACCACCACGTCGCCGCGATAGGTCGTGTGGACGGGGGTGACGAACTCGGCCGCGGCCGCCGCGAAGTCGGCCTCGGTATGCAGGCCGCCGGCCGTCTGGAGCGAAGCCACCATGCGCGCCGCGAGCTCGCCTTCGTAGAACACGCGCGGGCCTTCGTCCGCGATCCGGCGCAAGGTGCGGGCGAGGGCCGGCAGGCGCACGATCCGGCCCTCCTCGGGCGGCCGTCCGCCCGGCAGGTAGTAGTCGCGGCCGCCCTGGCTGTACTCGAGCGTGGCGGCATGGCGCCGCCAGTCCCAGGCGACCCGCGGTGTGACGGGGAACCCGTCCTCGGCGCAACGGATCGCGGGCTGCAGCAGCTCGCCCAGCGTGCGGGTGCCGTAGGCGTCGAGTAGCGCCGCCCAGCCCGCGACAGCACCGGGCACGGTGACGCTGTGCGGGCTGCGGTTCCCGATCGTCGTGACGCCGAGGCTCGCGAGCCGCTCGATCGTCATGGCTGCGGGTGCCCGGCCGGAGCCGTTCAGCGCCACCACGCCGCCCGAGGCCGGGGCATAGAGAGCGAAGCAGTCGCCGCCGATCCCGGTCTGGTGCGGCTCGACCACGCCCAGCACGGCCACGGCGGCGATCGCGGCATCGACCGCGTTGCCGCCGGCGCGCAGCACGTCCACGGCCACGAGCGTGGCGAGCGGATGCGAGGTCGCCGCCATGCCGTTCTGGGCATAGGCCGTGGAACGGCCTGGAAGCTCGAAGTCGCGCATCGGGGCCTCGTCCTCTCCTCGCGCCGGCGTCATCGGGCGAAGCCCGCCGCCAGCCTCTCACCGCGAGCTTAGCCCGGACGCCGTGCGCGAGGGAGGGCGATCGGGAGCGGATCCGTCAGCCGGCGGCTGCCCCGGTCACCTTGGCGAAGAAGGGCTGGATGGTCGTGAGCTTGCCCCAGGAGTCGTTCCATGCCGGTCCGGCGCGGACCACCACCAGATCCCGGCTCGGCACGACCAGGATGAAGCTGTCGCCGAGGCCCCAGCCCCAGAAGGCGTCGCCCGGCACCCCGGCGAGGATACCCGCGCTGTTGTTCCACCACAGAAAGCCGTAATCCTCGGGCGCGCCCGGATATTTGCTCGGGTCGTAGAGCGGCAGGTCGCGGAGCGCGGCCGGCGTCGTGCCCACCTGCGCGGCGTAGCCCGGCGGCAGGATCTGCTTCGTGCGCCATCGGCCGTCGCGCGCCACGAGGAGCCCGATGCGCGCCATGGCGTCGACCGAGGCGGAGATGCCCGAGCCGAACTCCCGGCGCAGGAAGCCACGCAGCGTGGTCGGCCGATAGATGTTCTTGCGCCAGCTCAGCATCGACGTGGCGACGCCGAGGTCGCCGAGGACGCGCTTCTGCAGCACGGTCTTGAGGTCGCTGGCGTAGAGGACGGTGAGGAGATCGGCGAGCCAGTTGGGACCGCCGTCGCTGTAGGACCACTTGGTGCCGGGCTGGAACAGGAGCCTGCCGAAGCCGCCCGTCTTCTCGAAGCCCGCCGTGTGGGTGGCGAGGTGTCGGACCGTGATCAGCGGCAGCCAGCTCCTGGTGGAACTGTCCGTGGGCGTGACGTCGATCTCGGGCAGGAGCGGCCGCACCTTCGTGTCGAGCTGAACCTTCCCGTCCTTGATCGCGAGCCCGAGAAGCACGGAGCCTATCGACTTGGTGGTGGATTTCAGATCGTAGAGCTGCGTCTGGCTGCCCCAGCTCGCGACCTGATAGCCGCTCCGGACGATCAGTCCGGAGCCTCCGCGCGCCGTGCCATAGGCCACCGCGTCCGCGAGCGCTTGCGGGTCCATGCCTACCTGCTCGGGTCGCGCCGTGGCCCATGTGCTTCCCGGCCAGACGAGGGCTGGCGTCACCGTCTGGGAATGGGCCCGTGTCGCGGTGTGTCCCAAAGCCCATGCCGATCCCATGCCGGCCAGCACCGACCGGCGATTCATCCGCGCAGCACCCGTCATCGTTCCACCCCCAAGGAGACCTTCGGGAAGTTAGAGGACGAGCAGGCGCTCTCGGGCGAGCACGAGCCTTTCCGCGCATCGCGGTACGTGCCGTACGGGCACATCGGAAGGTGAGGGTGTGATGATCAGGCGCGGTGGTAGGGATGGCCAGCGAGAATGGTCGTGGCACGGTAGAGCTGCTCGGCCAGCATGACGCGCACGAGGCGATGCGGCCAGGTCATCCGACCGAGGGCGAGGCCGAGATCGGCCGCCCGCAGCACGGACTCGGCGAGGCCGTCGGGCCCGCCGATCAGAAACGCCGCCGCGCGTCGGCCCTGGTCGCGCCAGTCGCCGAGCCGCTCGGCGAAGGTCTCGCTGGTCAGGTCGCGGCCACGCTCGTCGAGCGCCACGACGATGGCACCCGGCGGGATCGCGGCGAGCAGGAGCCCGGCTTCGGCCGCCTTGCGCCGCTCGGGCGGCACATTGCCGCGCGGCTGGACCTCGATCAGGCGGATCGGCCAGGGACAGCGCCGCGCATAGTCCCGGAACAGCCCATCCGTGAGCGCGTCACGGCTGCGCCCGACCGCGACGACGAGGAGATCCAACGGCGCTTCAGCTCGACGCTGTGCCGGCGGTGCGGCGCGGCGGCGCCACCGACCAGAGCTTCTCGATGTCGTAGAAGGCGCGGGTCTCGGCGCGGAACAGATGGACCAGCACGTCGCCCGCGTCGATCAGGATCCAGCTCGCGGTCGGATCGTCCAGGCCCTCGGCCAGTGCGTGCTCGTGACCCACCGCCTTCAGGCGCTCGATCAGCTTCTCGGCCATGGCCGCGATGTGGCGCTGCGAGGTGCCGGTCGCCACCACCATGAAGTCGGCGATATTGGTCTTGCCGGCCAGATCGATGGTGACGGGGTCGATCGCCTTGTCGTCCTCGAGGGAGCGCTTGACGAGCGTGAGCAGCTCGTCGGGAGGAAGGGCGGCTTCCGATACGGGCGTGCCGGTCGGTTCGAGCTCGTTAATGATCCGATCTCCTCTGCCACCATCAGCCGCCGCCGGCTTTTGCCCGCGCCCGAATCGCGGTCGCGGAGGCCGGATGCGGCCGAAGACGGACGAATATCCAGGCCGGCGGATCGGTGGCCGCGAGCTCCGCCGCCCGCGACGCCGACAGCCGGGCATCGGCCAGGGTGCCTGCAGCAGGCCCGGCCAACGCCCGGTAAGAATAGGGGGCGCGCTCGAAGACCGCAACCGGACAGGCCTCGAGGATCGCCCGCCAGTGTCGCCAGCGCGGGAGCTGGGCGAGATTGTCGGCCCCCATCAGCCAGACGAAGCGGTGATCCCGCCACTGCGCGAGGCGGCGCAGCGTGTCGGCGGTGTAGCGCGTCCCGAGCCGCGCCTCGAGCGCCATCGCCTTGATCCGGGGATGGCGCGCCATGGCGGCGGCGGCCCTGAGCCGCTCCGCGAGCGGCGCCATGCCGGCCACGGGCTTCAAGGGGTTCTGCGGCGAGACCAGCCACCAGACCTGATCGAGTTGCAGCCGCTTCAGGGCCTCGAGGCTGACGTAGCGGTGTCCCTCGTGCGCCGGGTTGAACGAGCCTCCCAGCAGCCCGACCCGCAACGGACGATGGGACGGTGCGGCAGGAGGTTCGGCCTCGGCCGGCGGAACGGTGAGCCGTGCCACCGGCCGCCGCAGGGTCCTGGGCTCGGACAGGCCCGTCATCGTTCAGACCGGCCGGGTCTGGCCGCTGCCGCGCACGACGTACTTGTAGCTCGTGAGCTGCTCCACGCCGACGGGGCCCCGCGCGTGCAGCCGGCCGGTAGCGATGCCGATCTCCGCGCCGAAGCCGAACTCGCCGCCGTCAGCGAACTGGGTGCTCGCGTTGTGCATGACGATGGCGCTGTCGACCTCGGAAAGGAACCGCGCCGCCGCCGCCGCATCCTCGGCGACGATGCTGTCCGTGTGGTGCGAGCCGTAGCGGTTCACGTGCGCGATCGCCTCGTCGAGGTTCGCCACGGTCTTCACCGCCAGGATCGCGTCCAGATACTCGGTGCGCCAGTCCTCCTCGCTCGCCGGCGCGGCGCGCGGCTCGAGCCCTTGGACCGTCTCGTCGCCCCGGATCGCGCAACCGGCCGCGATCAGGGCGTCCAGGACCGGCGGCAGCAGCCGCTCCGCTGCGGCGCGGTCGACGAGCAGCGTCTCGGTGGCGCCGCAGATGCCCGTCCGGCGCATCTTGGCGTTCAGCGTGACCTCGACCGCCATCTTCGGATCGGCGCTCGCGTGGAGATAGGTGTGGCAGTTGCCCTCGAGGTGCGCGAGGATCGGGATCCGGCTCTCCGCATAGACCCGCTCGATCAAAGAGCGGCCGCCGCGCGGCACGATGACGTCGATGTGCTCGCTCATGCGCAGCATGATGCCGACTGCGGCTCGATCCACCGTCGGCACGAGCTGGATCGCGGCCTCGGGCAGGCCGGCTGCGGCCAGACCCTCCTTCAGTCGTGCCACGATGGCGCGCGAGGAGTGGAAGCTCTCCGAGCCGCCGCGCAGGATCGCGGCGTTGCCGGCCTTGAGGCAGAGCGCGCCGGCATCGGCGGTGACGTTGGGACGGCTCTCGTAGATGATGCCGACCACCCCCAAGGGCACGGCCACGCGCGCAATGTCGAGCCCGTTCGGCCGCCGCCAGCGGGCGAGCTCGCGCCCGACCGGGTCCTCGAGCCCCGCCACCGCCTCGAGCCCCTGCGCCATCGCCTCGATCCGCTTGGGATCGAGCATGAGTCGATCCAGCATGGCGCCGCCGAGGCCCTTGCTGCGCGCCGCCGCCATGTCCTGCGCGTTGGCGTCCAGAATCGCCGCCCGTTGGTCGCGCAGCGCCGCCGCTGCTTCGAGAAGGGCGCGATCCTTCGCCGGTCGCGGTGCCAGCGCCAGAGCCTGCGCGGCCGCACGCGCCGCGCGACCCAGGGCCTGCATCTCCTGCTCCAGCGAGAAATCCTGAAGAACCGTTGCCATGGCGCTGCCTCGTCGGGAAAACCGCAAGCGGCGGCTCGTATAGCGAAGCCCGTGCTTACCAGCCGGAAGGCCGTCGGCCAAGCTCGGGCGGAACGGCAGCCCGGGGCCGGACGCCGGGCAGGGTAGCGGAGCCGCAGACCCGGCCGGAGCCGCAGCCTCGGCTGCCGCTTCCACGAGCAGCCTGCCTCTTTCCTGATCACGCCATCGAGTGCCGTGCCCGAGAAGGCGGCACCGGGCGTTGGCACGCTGCTTGCTTTGCCACGCCCGCGTCACGGAACGAGGTCGGCGCCGCCCGAGTGGCCTTGGTCCGACCATTCGCGGGGGATCCGCCATGCGACCCAGGCTGCTGCGCCGCCTGTTTCCGGAGCATTCGCTTCGGCTCGCCATCGCCCCGCCCGGCCTGCCGGGAGCGCCCGAGGAGTTGTTCGCGGCGACCGACCATGCCTGCTGGTTCGGTGTGGCCGACCACGGTCGGCTCGAGGAGCTCCTCAGGGCCTATCGGATTCCGATCTCCCGTGCCGCCATGGACGGCCTGCCGATCGTCCTGGCGCTGCAGAGCCACGAGGATGCGCTCGCGGCCGAGACCTGGCTCCTCGAGCTGCGGCCCGATTGGGAGATGCGCTATTCGGTCGAGCTTCTCGACGCCTTCGAGGCGCTGGGCATGATCCCGAGGCTGGCGACCCTCGCCGCCTGAGCCGGCGGCAGTTCGTGGCAGCCTTCGTCCAGCGTCACCGCGCCGCAGCGCATCCGGCCGATCCGGGAGGGATCGGCCGTCGTCCATACCCGGAGGATGCCAGCCGAAGGATCGCTTCCGAGCACGATCCCGAGCGCCAGATCCCGCCCGCTCGCATCGGCGAGACTCACCAGCAGGCGCGGTGGGATCTCGTCGGGCGATGCCCCTTCCGCGGCGACCCCGGCGAGCGGCAGCTCCAGGCGCCGTGCACTTCTGAAATGCCGCGCGAAAGCCTCGCACGAGCCCGGCGCCGCTCGCCCCGCGTCTTGCGGCGGGCCAGCGGCGAGGCGGGCAGCCGCCGCGCCGGCAGGGCCGGATGATCGGCCAGGATCGGCTCGAGCCGATGGTGTCGGCCATCGTCGAAGATCCGTCATCGCCGCCTGGAAGCCTACCGGCCCGAATCGCCTGAACGGCAACGCCACTCGCGCCCCTGCCCGACCCGCCGCAGCGCGTCCTGCCTTGCGCCCCGTCCCTTCCGGGCTATCCTGTCCGGATCGGCAGTCCGCGATACGCCGGAAGTCAGAGCCATGGGACGACCCGCGCCACGCGCCGCGCCGCCCGGGGAGATGCCCGATCCTCTCGAGCCCGGGGTGCGCACCGATCTCGAGGGTGCTCTCACCTATGGCCGCTATCTGGCGCTCGATGAGCTCCTCGCCTGCCAGCGTCCCGTCTCCACGAGCCACGACGAACTCCTGTTCATCGTGATCCATCAAGCGACCGAGCTGTGGCTCAAGCTGATGATCCACGAGCTGCGCGCCGCCCGCGCCTCCATCCGCGCCGACGATCTCGGCCCCTCGTTCAAGATGCTGGCGCGGGTGTCGCGCATCCAAGAGCAGCTCATCCGCTCCTGGGACGTGCTCAGCACCCTGACACCCGCCGACTATCTCACCTTCCGCCACCTCCTGGGTCCTGCCTCGGGCTTCCAGTCGCACCAGTACCGAATGGTCGAGTACATCCTGGGCAACCGCTCGCGCGCCAAGCTCGCCGTGTTCGCGGGCGCACCGGAGCCCCTGGCGCAGCTCGAGGCGGAGCTCGTCTCGCCCAGCCTCTACGACGAGGCCATACGCTGCCTCGCCCGCCGTGGCTTCGAGCTGGCGCCGGCCGTGCTCGAGCGCGACCTCGCGCGGCCGCACGCCCATGACGTCACGGTGGCGGCGGCCTGGGAGGAGGTCTATCGCGACAGCGGCCATCATTGGGAACTTTACGAGCTCGCCGAGAAGCTGGTCGATCTCGAGGACTGGTTCCGCCAGTGGCGCTTCCGCCACGTCACCACGGTCGAGCGGATCATCGGCCTCAAGCCAGGCACTGGCGGCACCTCGGGCGTGCCCTACCTGCGCCGCGCCCTCGACCACGTGCTCTTTCCGGAGCTGTGGGCGGTCAGGAGCATGCTCTAGCCGGGCAACCGGCACCTCCGAGAGCCCCTGCGTAGCAAGGCGATCTCGGGGGCTCCGCGACGGGTTCTCCGAGCGGCGAGAGAGGTCACGGACGGCGGGACGGGATCGGCAGTCTCTACAGCAGAACCAGATCGTCCCGGTGGATCATCTCGTCCCGGCCGCGATAGCCCAGGATGGTCTCGATC
This sequence comes from Benzoatithermus flavus, assembly GCF_037908215.1. Classification (NCBI taxonomy): domain Bacteria; kingdom Pseudomonadati; phylum Pseudomonadota; class Alphaproteobacteria; order Geminicoccales; family Geminicoccaceae; genus Benzoatithermus; species Benzoatithermus flavus. Next base: position 192,435 of record NZ_JBBLZC010000002.1, read on the forward strand.
TCCTCGGTGCGCCGGCCGATCAGGGCGCGGGCGTCGGCGGCGTCGTAGGCCGAGAGTCCCTTGCCGATCGGGGTGCCGTCGGGAGCGCGGATCAGGACGGCATCGCCGCGCTCGAACGTGCCCTCGACCGCGCGCACGCCGGCGGGGAGCAGGCTCGAGCCGCGCTTCAGGGCCGAGACAGCGCCAGCGTCGATCTCGAGCGTGCCCATGACGCCGAGGCTCGCCGCGATCCAGTCCTTGCGGGCGCGCCGGGGCGAGGTACGGGCCGGGAACAGGGTGGAGCGGGCACCGGCCTCGAGAGCCGCGAGCGGGCGCTCGCTCTGGCCTCGGGCGAGCACGACCGCGCAGCCCGCGGCCGTCGCCATCCTCGCGGCGGCGAGCTTGCTCACCATGCCGCCCGTGCCGACCAGGCTGCCCGAGCCCCCGGCCATGGCCTCGATCTCGGGGGTGATGGTCTCGACGACGGGAAGATGCCGGGCGTCCGGGTCCTTGCGCGGGTCGGCGGTGTAGAGGCCGTCGATGTCGGAGAGGAGGATCAGCGTCGCCGCGCTCGCCATGATCGCGACCCGGGCCGAGAGCCGGTCGTTGTCGCCGAAGCGGATCTCGCTCGTCGCCACCGTGTCGTTCTCGTTGACGACCGGCACCACGCCGAGCTTGAGCAGCGTCTCCATCGTGGCGCGCGCATTCAGGTAGCGCCGGCGCGCCTCCGTGTCCTCGAGGGTGACGAGGATCTGCGCCGCTTCCAGCTTCACGCGCGCGAGGCTCTCCTGCCAGGCGCGGGCGAGCACGATCTGGCCGGCGGCGGCCGCGGCCTGCTTCTCCTCGAGCCGCAAGGGGCGCTGCGGCAGGCGCAGGCGCTTTCGCCCCAGGCCGACCGCACCCGAGGTGACGATCACGACCTGCTGGCCGCGCGCCCGTGCCGCAGCCACGTCGCGGGCGAGGCTGTCGAGCCAGAGCGTGCGCACGTTGCCGTCGGGCTCGACCAAGAGCGAGGAGCCCACCTTGACGACCAGCCGGCGCGCGCCCAGCGCCTTCTGCAGCAAGGGCTCCATGGCTCAGGTTGCGGGCGCGGCTTCGGCCGCGGCGCGGGCGCGCCGCTCCTTCACGAGCGCGTAGGCCGCGTAGAGCACGGGCGCGAGCCCTTCCTGGGCCACGGCCGAGATCGCGTGGATCTTCGCCCCCGGAGCGGCCTCCTGCAGTGCCGCACGCTTCTCCGCGACCAGCTCGGGTGTGAGCGCGTCGATCTTGGAGAGGCACAAGAGCTCGGGCTTCCCGGCGAGCCCGTGGCCGTAGCTCTCGAGCTCGTTCCTGATGGTGCGGTAGGCCCCTGCCACGTCGTCCTGCGTCGCATCGACCAGATGGATCAGCGCCGCACAGCGCTCGATGTGGCCCAGGAACCGGTCGCCGAGACCGCGGCCTTCGGAAGCGCCCTCGATCAGGCCCGGAATGTCGGCGACGACGAAGCTGTCGTGGTCGATCACCACCGTGCCCAGCATGGGCTCGAGCGTGGTGAAGGGATAGTCCGCGATCTTGGGCCGTGCCCGGCTGACGGCGGCGAGGAAGGTCGACTTGCCGGCGTTGGGCAGGCCCACGAGGCCGCAGTCGGCGAGGAGCTTCAGCTTCAGCCAGATCCAGCGCTCCTCGCCCGGCCAGCCGGGATCGGCGCGGCGCGGGGCGCGGTTGGTCGAGCTCTTGTAGTGGACGTTGCCGAAGCCGCCGTCGCCGCCCTTGCAGATCAGGACCTTCTCGCCGGGAACGAGGAGATCGGCGATCAGGGTCTCGCCGTCCTCGGCATAGATCTGTGTGCCGACGGGAACTCGCAGGATCACGTCCTCGCCGTTCCTGCCGGTCCGCTCGCGGCCCATGCCGTTCTCGCCGCGCTGGGCCTTGAAGTGCTGCTGGTAGCGGTAGTCGATCAGCGTGTTGAGGCCGGGATCGGCCACGGCGAAGACGTGGCCGCCACGGCCGCCGTCGCCACCATCGGGACCGCCGAACTCGATGAACTTCTCGCGACGGAAGCTCGCGGAACCGCTGCCCCCGTCACCGCTCTTCACCCAGATCTTGGCCGAATCGAGAAAGCGCATGACGGGGCATATGGGCGGGAGAGGAGTTTCCCGCCAGCGATCCTTGGAGTGAGATTTACTCGGCCGCCTGGGCGGTCGTCGCAGCCACCGGGGTCACGGAGACATAAGTGCGGCCGCTGCGCTCGCTGAACCGCACCTTGCCCGCGACGAGGGCATAGATCGTGTAGTCGCGGCCGAGACCGACGTTCTTGCCGGGCTTCCACTTCGTGCCGCACTGGCGGACGATGATGTTGCCCGGGACCACGGCCTCGCCGCCGAACTTCTTCACGCCGAGGCGCTTGCCGGCGGAGTCGCGGCCATTGCGGGAGCTGCCGCCTGCTTTCTTGTGTGCCATGGGCTATCTCCGAGGATGCTCTGATGCGGCCTCAGGCCACCGCGATGTCGGCGATGCGCACGACCGTCAGCAGCTGGCGGTGGCCGTTGCGGCGCCGGTAGTTCTTGCGACGGCGCTTCTTGAAGATGATGACCTTCTCGCCCTTGGCCTGCTCGAGCACGGTGCCCTTCACGACGGCACCGGTGACAGTGGGCGTGCCCACGACCGGGTTCTCGCCGCCGATCATCAGGACCTCGGGGAAGGTGATCTCGGCGCCGACCTCGCCGTCGAGGCGCTCGATCTTGATCACATCGTTCTTGGCGACGCGGTACTGCTTGCCGCCGGTCTTGATCACTGCGTACATGGGCTTCCCGAGGCAGGCTTGGGAAAAGGACGAGAAAGACGGCTCGCCAGGGGCGGCCGCCGGACGTGAGCGCGGACTATAGCGGCCGGCGGCCCGATGTCAACGTTCCGCCCTTCCGGATCCGTCTGGTCCGACGCCCGGCCTGCCGCGCACGAGGAAGCCACGGCGCATCGCCCCGGTCGAATGGGCAAGAAGGGCCGGGGCCCGAGGCCGGCTCGGGTGGATCATTTCAGCCGGCTCACCGACCAGCGGAAACCGAGCTGCCAGGCGATCTCGCCCCTTACCTCGGCCTCGGCCAGGAGCCGCTCCCATTCGGCGCGGCGGAAGCCGCGGGCGACCGAGATCATGCCGTCGCTGCGCACGATCGGGTGCCAGCGCGCCACGGTCGCGAGGAGACCGAAGCCCCGGTAGGCGAAGGCGGCGCGGTGCAGGTCGACGATGAGCCAGCCTTTCGTGGCGTGGCGCTCCAGCCAGCGCAGGAAGCGGACGATATCGGCATCGGCCAGGTGATGGGTGAACTGCGAGGTGACGATGAAGTCGGGGGCGGGGTCGGGCATGTGGTCGAACACGTCGCCCGTCCGCCACCTTATATCCCAGCCGGCCGGAGTCCGGGCCGCGGCGGCGGCGGCGCTGCGCGGGTTCAGGTCGATACCCTCCAGCCGGACCGTCCGGCCCCGGCGGGCCGCCCAGCGATGGATGGCGCGCAGGAGATCGCCCCCGCCGCAGGCGACGTCGAGGATCGAGACGGCCCGGTCGGCCGGCAGGCCGCGGGTGGCGCGCTCCAGCCAGCGCAGGGTGGGGCGATGGGTGAGGGTGACCCGGTTCACGGCGGCGAGGTCGTGCAGACAGCGCTCGTACTCCGCCCGCGGCAGGGCCGGGTCGTCCATGATCTCCTGCAGCTCGCTGCGCCGAGACAGGTCCACCGCCGTCACCCGGACGTCGTGGGTGTCCGCTCCGGCTCGAGCCCCAGCCGCGCCAGCACGCGCAGGCGGGCCTCGCCGCTGTCGCGGTCGCTGACGTAGAGGAGGCCGGCCACGCGGCGCAGGAGCGAGGCCTCGTAGTCGTGCAGATACCCGTCGGCGTAGACGACTTCCCAGAGCATCTCGAGCACCCCGATCCGTCCCTCGTAGTCGAGCGCCTCCTTGATGGCGTGCGTGAAGCCCTGCCAGGCGACGCTCTCGGTGGCACGCCGCTCCGCCTGCTCGAGGAGCTTCCGCGCGAGCTCCGCCGGCAGGCCCATGCGCCGCTCGAGCAGCGTCTCGATCCTCTGCCGCTCGTCCGCGCCGAACGTGCCGTCGAGCCGCGCCGCCTCGACCATGAGCGCCGCCGCTGACACCTGCGCATCGTCGAAACGGGGCAAACCTTCGTCCGCCCACGCGCTCTCGTCGCCCATGAGAATGGCAAGGAATCGTCGCATGATCGCGTCCTTCGGAGCCGCCCCGGCCGGCTGCCCGGGTCGACGCCGGCGGCAGCGGGGACGTTCGGGCCAGTGCCCTCCTAGATGGGGCGCCGCCTCGCCGAGGGAAATGGCGGGTGCCCGAGCGGGTTCCCCGGGCGAGCGCCGGCCGGGATCGGCACGGCGGGCGGGCCGCGGGGCGGAAGATCGGTCGTGAGATCGGCACACAACGTGCTCGCTGTTGCCTTCCTCCAGTCGAAGGCTGCCCTGCCCGTCGGGAGCCGCGCTTGACACCGGACCGGCCGGGCCCAGAATGGCCGCAGAATCAGAAGCGAGCGACGGCCAGGAGCCGCCGCCACGACGACGAAGACCAAAGGCCTGCACCTCCCGTGCCGAGGTGCTGCCGAGGAGAGGGAAGGCATGACCGAGAAGACCAGCCCGCCCCCCGAAGGGGAGGCCGTGAAGCCCGGCATCGACCGGCGCACCGTGCTGAAGGGTGCGGCCGCCGTGGCAGGTGCGGCCGTCGGCTCCGGGACGATCACCGGCTTCCCGACGATCTGGGCGCAGAACCTCAAGAACGTGACGCTCGTCCATGTCGGCTCGTCCTACTCGGCGATCATCGACATCGCCCGGCAGGCGAGCCAGGATCTCGGCTTCAAGATCGAGATGCAGAGCGTCAACGGCGACGCGCTGGTCAACCGCGTGGTCACCCAGCCCGAGACGGTCGACATCGCCGACCTCGAGTACTGGGCGGTGCAGAAGGTGTTCCCGCGTGGCGGGATGCAGGGCATCGAGATCAAGAAGATCAAGCTCTGGGATCAGATCGTCCCGATCTTCACCCAAGGCAAGTATCCGGACGGCAGGGAGGTCAGCCGGCAGGGGACGCTGCCCTACGAGATCCAGTACGTGCAGGGTGCGGACGCCAAGACCTTCGCGAAGAGCCCGACGGCCTACGCCTCGCTTCTGCCGCAGATCTACAACGCCGACACGCTGGGCATCCGTCCCGACCTGATCGGTCGGCCGATCGAGCACTGGAGCGAGCTTTTGAACCCCGAGTTCAAGGGCAAGGTGGCTCTCGTCGACATTCCCTCGATCGGCATCATGGACGTGGCCATGGCGCTCGAGAGCCGGGGCGATCTCAAGTACGGCGACAAGGGCAACATGACGAGGGAGGAGATCGACAAGACCGTCAAGGTCCTGATCGATCTCAAGAAGCAGGGCCATTTCCGCGCGTTCTGGAACTCGTTCGACCAGTCGGTGAACCTGATGGCCTCGGGCGAGGTCGTGCTGCAGTCGATGTGGTCGCCGGCGGTGACGGCCGTGCGCACGCGCGGCATCCCGTGCGCCTACGTGCCGCTCAAGGAGGGCTATCGCGCCTGGGCCGCAGGCCTCGGGCTCATGAGACACCTCTCGGGCATCAAGCTGGATGCGGCCTACGAGTACCTCAACTGGTATCTGTCGGGCTGGCAGGGCGGCTTCATCGCCAAGCAGGGCTACTACTCCTCCGTGCCCGAGACCGCGAGGAAGTTCCTCACCGAGGACGAATGGGGCTACTGGTACGAGGGCAAGCCGGCCCAGAACGACATCAAGGACCCCTACGGCAACGTCATGGAGAAGGCTGGCAGCGTTCGGGACGGCGGCGCCTTCTGGCAGCGCATGGGCAACATCGCCTGCTGGAACACCGTGATGGACGAGAACGTCTACATGGTCCGCAAGTGGAACGAGTTCGTCTCGGCCTGACCTCCTACTAGAGCCCGACGATGCCCACGCGCCGGGGCACGGGCGCCCGTGAAGGGTCCCGTGCCCCGGCCGCTTCTGAGGCCCCGGCAACGCGAAGCGAGACCATGCGACGGCTGGCACCCTACCTGCAGGTGGCTCCCCTCACGCTCCTGCTGCTCTTCTTCCTCGTCATACCCGTGGCCGCGATCCTGGTCGTGAGCTTCTGGAGCTACGACGAGTTCGACATCTATCCCGACTTCATCCTCGACAATTATGCCTGGATCTTTACCTCACCGGTGACGTACTCGATCTATCTCAAGACCATCTATTACGCCGTCGTGACCTGGGCGATCACGCTCGTCCTGGGCTTCACCATCTCCTACTATCTCGTCTTCCACGTCAAGAATCTGCTCTGGCAGATCGGTCTCTTCCTCCTCTGCACCGTGCCGTTCTGGACCAGCAACGTGATTCGCATGATCTCCTGGATTCCGTTCCTGGGGCGTGAAGGGCTGTTCAATCAGGCATTGATGAATGCCGGGATCACGAGCGAGCCGCTCGAGTTCCTGCTGTTCTCGGACTTCGCCGTGATCCTGGCCTACGTGCATCTGTTCACGCTCTTCATGATCGTGCCGATCTTCAACGCCATGGCGAGGATCGACCCGGCCTTGATCGAGGCTGCGATCGACGGCGGGGCAAAGCCCTGGCAGGTGATCTGGGAGGTGGTGCTGCCGCTCTCGAAGACCGGCATCGCACTGGGCTCGATCTTCGTCATCGCGCTCGTCATGGGCGACTTCTTCGTCGTCCGCACCATGAGCGGTGGGCAGAGCGGCTCCGTGGTCTCGGCGATGATGAACGAGATCGCCCTCCTGCAGTACCCGACCGCGGCCGCAGGCGCGGTGGTGCTGCTCGTCATCGTGACCTTGATGGTGGCGGCGATCCTCCGGGTCGTCGACGTCAGGAAAGAGCTCGCCGGCTGAGGAAAGGAAAGCCACGGATGCGCACCGCCAACGGCCGCCGACCCTTCTCGTTCTACGTGCTCACTGCCGTCTTCGTCCTGTTCGTACTTTTCCTCTACGGACCCATGACGGCGATCTACATCCTGTCGTTCCAGGGACCCACGGGCGGGCTCACCTTCCCGATGCGCGGCTTTTCGCTGCACTGGTTCGAGGCGCTCTTCGGCCAGGAGCGGACCGGCGATTTCGCGGGCGCCTTCGAGCGCTCGCTGATCCTGGCGCTGCTCGCCACCGTCTTGACGCTCGTCATCTCGCTCTCGGCCGGCCTCGCCTTCAGGAAGCGCTTCGTGGGTGCGAGCGTCGTCTTCTACATGGCGATCGCGAGCCTCGTGATGCCGGGCGTGTTCGTGGGGCTCGGGATCGCGATCGTGCTCCAGATCCTGAAGCTCACCCCGGTCTGGTGGCTGACGGGCCTGGGTGCCCACCTCACCTGGACGCTACCCTTCGGGCTGCTCATCATGTTCGCGATCTTCAACCGCTTCAACCGCGCTTACGAGGAGGCGGCGCGCGATCTCGGGGCCTCGAGCTGGCGCACGCTCACCGAAGTCACCATACCGATCCTGGCCCCCGGCCTCATCGGCGTGGCCCTGTTCGGCTTCACGCTCTCTTACGACGAGTTCCCGCGCTCGGTCCTCACCGTCGGCGCCAAGAACACCCTGCCGCTCGAGGTGTTCGCCATGACCAACACCGTGACCACACCCTCGGTGTTCGCGCTCGGCACGCTCACCACGGCGGTCTCGTTCCTCATCATCTCGGCGGCGCTCGCCTCGATCGTCGTCATCCAGCGGCGGCGCAGCGGCAAGGCCGGCGGCGGCCGCTGACGCCAGACGTCACGACAAGCAATCGAGAACAATCCATGGTCACCACCCCGCACGGCTCCGGCGAGATCGAGCTCCGCAACGTCGTCAAGCGCTTCGGCGGCACGCTCGCCGTCAACGACGTGAGCCTCACCATCCCGCACGGCAGCTATTGCTGCCTTCTGGGCCCCTCGGGCTGCGGCAAGACCACGATCCTGCGCATGATCGCGGGTCACGAGACGCCCACGAGCGGCGAGATCAGGATCGGCGGGCAGAACGTCGTCGGCCTGCCGCCGGTCCGGCGCGGTACGGCCTTGATGTTCCAGTCCTACGCCCTGTTCCCGCATCTCACGGTGCGCGACAACGTCGCCTTCAACCTGAAGATGCGCGGCCTCGCCAAGGAGGAGCGCTACGCCAAGGTCGATCGGATGCTCGAGATCGTGCACATGTCGGCTTTCGCCGACCGGGTGCCGGCGCAGCTCTCGGGCGGCCAGCAGCAGCGCGTGGCGCTGGCGCGGGCCCTCATCACCAACCCGCGCGTGCTGCTGCTCGACGAGCCGCTCTCGGCGCTGGACGAGTTCCTGCGCCTTCGGATGCGCAGCGAGCTCAAGCGGCTCCAGTCCGATCTCGGCATCACCTTCATCCACGTCACCCACACCCAGCCCGAGGCGATCGCCCTCGCCGATCTTGTCGTGGTGATGAACCAGGGCATCATCGAGCAGGCGGCCTCGGCGCGCGACGTCTACGCCCGGCCGCGCAGCCCCTACGTCGCCCGATTCCTGGGCGGGCAGAACGTGCTGTGCGGCCGGGTGCTGGGCACGGACGGCGACTTCGTGCTGCTCGAGGGCTATCGGGGAGCCCGCTACCGCATGCCGCTGCAGGGAAGGCAGGTGCGTCCCGGCGAGACCGCGTGGTGCTCGATCCGGCGCGACCAGATCGGGCTGCACCGCGCCGGTGCGGGCGAGCCGGCGAGCGAGAACGCGGTTCGAGCCACGGTCGAGGCGGTCGAGTATCAGGGCACCTTCGTGAAGGTGACCCTCGCGGACGCCAGCGAGGAGGAGTTCATCGTCCACGAGCCCGAAGCTGCCTTCTTCGCGAGCCCGGTGAGCCGGGGCGATCACGCGATCGCCTACTGGTCGGCCGAGCACGTCCACCCGCTCGAGCCCGACCGCGCCGCGGGCGGGGCGGCGCGCCAGCCCTACGCCGAGGCGGCGGAGTAGGCAGCGGCGCCTGCGGGCGGCTCGACGGCTGATGGCGCCGCGGCAGGGCATGCCCGCTCGTCGCCGATCGCAGCGAGGCGCAGCCTCCAGGCCGACCAGGCCCATTCTCGCGGCCTGCGAGACGGATGCGGGCGCTGCTCCACGGCCTCGCCTCGGCGTCGACGAGGCGAGCGACGCTCGAGGGATGGCGCTTTTATGGCGGATCCGCAGCCGGAAGCGCCGCCGCGTGCCTTGTGGGCGGGGTAGGGCAGCCGCGCGGGCCGCCTCAGCCTTCGTCCCCGATCCTGGTCACCATGCCGGAGAGTTTGCCGCCGCGCTCGAGCTCGAGCTCGCCGTAGCGCACGTTGCCCGACACGCGGCCGGTGGCGCGGATCAGGAGCCGGTTGCGCACGGTGAGGTCGCCCTCGTAGACCCCACCGATCTCGGCCTCCTCGACCTCGGCCGAGCCGTTGGTGAACCGGCCGCTCTCTGCGATCTCGATCGCCCGGGTGCGGTTGAGCTTCACCTGGACGCTACCCTCGACCACGAGCCGGTCGCAGGCCGCGATCTCGCCCGAGAGGCTGATATCGGCGCCGACGATCAGGAGCTTCGGCGTGGCCGGCGCCTCGGGCTGCTGCGGTGCCACGGGCGCCTCCGCCGCGGGGGCCGTCGCCTGTGCCGGCTGCTGGGTCTGGTGGACGGTCGGGGCCGGCGCGCTTTCCTCGCGGTGTGAGAACATCATCCCTCCTTCTCGGGCTCGTGACGGGCATGCCGGGGCGGCGCAAGCTGGAGGGGCTCGCGGTCATCGTCAAGGCGGAAACCAACCGTGGCGTGATAAGCCGCAGATCCGATGCCGCCTTCAGCCATTCAGCGCCGCGACGGTGGCGAGCGTGCCCTTCTCGGCGATCATCGCGCGATAGCGCACGAAGTCCGCGACGAAGGCGGGCGAGCGCTCTAGGCGAAGGCCCGAGAGCGTGTGGATGCGCAAAGGTGCCGTCGGGTCGGGGGCGTGCACGAGCCGGCGGTCGTCCTCGGTGAGATGCGGCTCCAGAGGCTCGAACGGTACGCCCCGGTCGTCGACGCCGGCGAGATAGCGCGCGAAGGCGGCGAGCAGGAACGCGAGGCGGCGATGGTCGCGGCCCTGCGTCAGGCAGGCCTCGATGGTGTCGCCGAGGAAGACGGGGATCTTCGAGCAGCTGTCGGAGGTGAGGCGCGCGAGCTGGTCGTTGATGGCGGGGTTCGCGAAACGCTCGAGCACAATGTCGCGGTAACGCTCGAGCGGCATGCCGGGCGGAGCCTTCAGGAGCGGGATGGTGTCGCGATCCAAAAACGCCCGCAGATGAGCGAGGATGCGCGGGTCCGCCATGGCTTCGTGAACGAAGCGGTAGCCGCCGAGCTGGCCGGGGTAGGAGAGCATGATGTGCGTGGCGTTGAGCATCCGGAGCTTGATCTGCTCGTAGGCGCTCACGTCGTCGGTGAACTGGACGCCCACGGCCTCGAGCTGCGGCCGGCCGTTGCAGAAGCGGTCCTCGAGCACCCACTGGATGAAGTCCTCGGCGAAGACCGGCACCTCGTCGTCGACGCCGGTGAGCGCATTGAGCCGCCGCATGTCGGCCGGCGGAACCGCGGGCGTGATGCGGTCGACCATGCCGTTGGGGAAGGTGACGTTGGCCTCGATCCAGGCGGCGAGCGCCGGCTCGCGCGCGTCGGCGAAGGAGAGCACGGCACGGCGGGCCACGTCGCCGTTGTGGCGGAGATTGTCGCAGGACAGCACCGTGAAGGGCGGAACGCCGGCGGCGCGCCGCTGCGCCAGGGCCTCGACGATCAGGCCGAACGCGGTGCGCGGGCGGCCGGGATGGGCGAGGTCGTGCGCGACGTCGGGAGCATCGAGACGAAAGGCGCCCGTGCCCTCGTCCATGTTGTAGCCGCCTTCCGTGATCGTGAGCGAGACGATGCGGATTGCGGGATCGCTCAGGCGGGCGAGCGCCGCCGTCGGATCGGCCGGGGCGAAGACATAGTCCACGATCGAGCCGATGACGGCACTCGTGGGCTCGCCCTTGGGCGGAAAGACGGTCAGCGTGTAGAGCCCGTCCTGCCTTTTGAAGCTTTCGGCCTTGGCGCGCTCGGTCTCGCTGTCGACGACGCCGATGCCGCAGATGCCCCAGCCTTCGTGTCCGGGCAGCGCCAGGCAGCGGTCGACATAGACCGCCTGGTGCGCGCGGTGGAAGTTGCCGACGCTCACGTGCGCGATGCCGACCGTGACGCGGCCGCGATCGTAGGCGGGCCTCGCGATCCGTTCCGGCAGCTCGCCCAGCGTCGTCCGGTTCAGCGCGACCATGGCTTCCCTCTTCGTCCGATCGGGTGGTGACGGGCGGGCAATCTGAAGGCTTTTGCCCGAAGATGCCAGCCCGCGCACCGCGGGCTGGACTTGTCCTCCGCCAGGGTCGAGCATGGTATCGGCCGGCGACCGGCCGGCCCGGAGGTCTCCCAGGATGCCCACGACCGTGCCGCGCTCCCTCTTCTCGGCTCGTCTGGCCTGGCTGGCGCTGCCCCTGTTCGTGGCGCTGGCGGTGGCGTTTCACTGGCTTGCGGATCTGTTCTGGTTCGAGTCTCTGGGCTACGCGGGCCTGTTCTGGCGCCTGCTTCTGATTCGCATCGGCCTCTTCGCCGTGGTCACGGCGATCGTGTTCCTCTATGCCTGGATCAACCTCCGGCTGCTGGCGCAGCATCTCGATCTCGTCGGAAGCGGCCGGATCGCCATGTCCGGCCTCATGCTCCGGCTGCCCGCGCCCGGCTCCGCCGCCTCCTCCCGCCTCGTCCGGGTCCTCGAGGTCGTGGCACCGCTCCTGGCGGCGATGATCGTCGCCGCCGGCTTCACGGCCGGCTGGGACGAGCTCGTCCGCTTCCTCTGGGCGCAGCCTTTCGGCGAGGTCGACCCGCTCTACGGCCACGACATCGGCTTCTACCTGTTCCGGCTGCCGCTCATCGACCGGGTCCAGAACACCGTGGCGCTCCTCGCGTTCACGGCCACGGCCGCCCTTCTCGCCGTCTATGGCAATATCGGGCTCCTCGTCTGGGGGCCGGGTGGCGCGATCGTGGCGCCGCGATCGGTGCTGCATCATCTTCTCGCCAATGCCGCCCTGTTCTCGTGCGCCTGGGCGGCTGGCTATGTCCTCGACCGGTACGATCTCCTGAGCGAACCCACCGGGGCGGTGTTCGGTGCCGGCTACACCGCCGTCCACGTCACCCGGTGGGCGCTTCCGGGCGCCGCATTCCTGACCGCGGCCTTCGCGGCCGCGGGTTACCGGTTCGCCCTTGCCGGCCAGGGCCGCCGGCTCGCGGTGCTGATCGGCGGGTTCGCGGCCGCCATGATCGCGCTGCTGGTGGCCCTGCCGGATTCGATCCAGCGCTTCGTCGTCCTGCCGAACGAGCTGGCGCTGGAGGAGCCCTATCTCGAGCGCGACATCCGCTTCACGCGCAAGGCCTTCGGCCTCGAGACGGTGCAGCCTCGCGCTTATGATGCCAGCGTCAAGCTGGGCAGAGCCGAGATCGAGGCGAACCGGGACACGATCGGCAACATTCGCTTGTGGGACTGGCAGCCGCTCCGGCAGACCTTCCGGCAGCTCCAGCAGATCCGCAGCTACTACACCTTCCACGACGTGGACATCGACCGCTACCGCCTGGAGGGTGCCTACCGCCAGGTGCTGCTCGCGGCGCGCGAGCTGTCGCCCGATCTGCCGGGCAAGGGTGTGACCTGGGTGAACCGGCGGCTGCAGTACACCCACGGCTACGGCCTCGTCATGGCGCCGGCGGCCGAGAAAAGTCCGGAGGGACGGCCGGTCTTCCTGATCGACGACATTCCGCCCGTGGCTCCGCCGTCGCTCGCGATCGAGCAGCCCGCGATCTACTTCGGGGAGGAGGAAGGGGGCTACCGGATCGTGAACAGCGGCGTGCCGGAGTTCGACTACCCGAGCGGTGACCGGAACGTCTACACGCGCTACCGGGGCCATGGGGACGTGGCGCTCGACAGCTGGCTCAAGCGGCTCGTCTATGCCTGGCAGCAGCTCGACATCAACATTCTGATCTCGGACTATATCCGCAGCGACAGCCGCATCCAGCTCTGGCGCCGGGTGCAGGCCCGCATCGGCAGGCTCGCCCCCTTCCTGACGCTCGACCACGACCCCTATCTCGTCGTCGACAGCGGCCGCCTGTTCTGGATCCAGGATGCCTACACGACCGGCGAGCGCTTCCCTTACGCCGAGCCGGCCGAGAGCGGCATCAGCTACGTGCGCAACGCCGTCAAGATTGTCGTGGACGCCTACGAAGGCGACGTCACGTTCTACGCCATGGACCCGGCGGATCCCGTGCTGCGCGTCTACGCGGCGGCCTTCCCCGGAGTCTTCCGGCCGCTCGCCGCGATGCCGCCCGGAATCGCGGCGCACTTACGCTATCCCGAGGATCTCTTCGCCATCCAGGCGCGCAAGTACGCCGTCTATCACATGACCGAGCCGCACGTGTTCTACAACAGCGAGGATCTCTGGCAGATTCCGCGCGAGAAGGAGGACGACCGTTACGTTCCGCTGCAGCCCTACTACGTGCTGATCCGCCTGCCCGGCGAGCCGCGGCTCGAGTTCCTGCTGCTCACCCCCCTGACACCGGCCAGGCGCGACAACATGATCGCCTGGCTCGCGGCACGCTCGGATCCGCCGCATTACGGCGAACTCGTGGTGTTCAAGCTGCCCAAGGACCGGCTGGTGCTGGGCCCGACGCAGATCGAGGCCATGATCGACCAGGACACCACGATCTCGCGCCAGCTCTCGCTCTGGGACCAGCGCGGCTCCAGGGTGATCCGCGGCAATCTCCTGGTGATTCCGATCGACGACGCATTCCTCTACGTCGAGCCGGTCTATCTGCGCGCCGAGGGCAACGAGATTCCCCAATTGCAGCGGATCATCGCGAGCGACGGTGCCAAGGTGGCGATGGAGCCCACGCTCGAGGGCGCCATCGAGGCCGTGTTCGGGGGAGCGCCGCGCGAAGGAGAAGGAGCGGCCACGGGGGCGCCTGCCGCCGGTCTCGGGAGGGCGCGGGCCGCCCTGGAGGCGGCCGAGGAGATGCTGCGCCGGGGCGACTGGGCGGGGTTCGGCGCTGCGATGCAGCGGCTGCGCGACCTGCTCGGCCACCCCGGCCCGCCGGGCGACGGCTTCTGAAGCCGCAGGAGGAGATCGTCCCATGATCCTGAAGGACAAGGTTGCCATCGTCACCGCCGCCGGCTCGGGCATCGGCCGGGCCGGGGCCGAGATCATGGCGCGCGAGGGCGCCTTCGTCGTCGTCGCCGACCGCGACCCGGCAGCGGGCGCCGAGGTGGTACACCGCATCCGGCAGGCCGGCGGCCATGCCGAATCGGTGGTCACGGACGTCACCGACGATGCGCAGCTCGAGCATCTCGTGCGCCATGTGCTGAGCCACCGCCACCGCATCGACATCCTGCACGACCATGCCGGGGTGCAGGTCGAAGGCACGCTCGAGCAGGTGAGCCCCGCCGACATGGATCTGTCGTGGCGGGTCAACGTCCGCGCCCCGTTCGTGCTCGCGAAGCTCGTCGTGCCCGCGATGAAGGCGGCGGGCAGAGGGGTCATCCTCAACACGGCGGGCCATGCCGGCCCGTTCCTCGATAGCGGCATGCTCGCCTGCGTCACGACGAAGACGGCGGTGATCGCGATGACCCGCCAGATGGCGCTCGATTATGCGCCCTTCGGCATCCGCGTGAACGCGCTCTGCCCCGGCTGGGTCGACACGCCGTCCGACGAGCGCTACGCTCGGCAGATGGGCGGAGCCGACGGGCCCCTGCGCCATATCGAGGAGAGGGTTCCGATGCGCCGCTTCGCGACTCCCGAGGAGATCGCCGAAGCGATCCTGTTCTGCGTCTCGGACCGCTCCGCCTACATGACCGGTCATGCTCTGGTCGTCGACGGCGGGGAGTCGCTCCAATGTCCGGGGTGACCGGGCGAGGCCCGTGGAGCCTTTCGGCGGGCGGTGCGCGGCGATGACCGGGCGGCATGCCGCTTCGAGACAGTCCGGCCTTCGCATCCGGATTAGTGCCGAACCGATACCGTCGCTAACCTCGCCGACACTGCCCGTCGGGAGAGTCGATGATGTCCTTGAGCGTGTTCGATCTGTTCAAGATCGGAATCGGCCCGTCCAGTTCGCACACGGTCGGACCGATGCGCGCCGCCCATCGTTTCCTGCGCGATCTCGAGACCCAGGGCCTGCTGCCGCGAGCGGTGCGGGTGGAGATCGCCCTCTACGGCTCCCTGGCGCTCACCGGGAAGGGGCACGCTACCGACAAGGCGGTGATCCTGGGTCTGTGCGGCGAGCTGCCGGAGACGGTCGACCCGGATGCGGCGGATGGAATCGTGGCGCGCGTGCGGGAGACGGGCCGGCTGCCCCTCCTGGGCGAGCGGGAGATCCCGTTCGACGAGGCGCAGGACCTGCAGTTCCGGCAGCGCGAGACCCTGACGCGGCATCCGAACGGCATGCGCTTTCGAGCGCTCGACGAGGCGGGCGAGCAACTCTTGCTCGATTACTACTACTCGGTCGGCGGCGGCTTCGTCGTGAACGAGCGCGAGGCCGAGGCGGGCGGCGAGGCCGCGAGCAACGTCGAGCTGCCGTTCCCGTTCCGCTCCGCGGCCGAACTTCTGGAGCTGTGCCGGGTCGAGCGGATGCGGATCGCCGACCTCGTGATGGAGAACGAGCAGGCCTGGCGTGATCCGGCCGAGATCCGGGCGGGCCTGCTGCGGATCTGGGAGGTGATGGAGGGCTCGATCGAGCGCGGCTGCCGCACGGCGGGAATCCTGCCGGGCGGGCTCAAGGTGCGTCGCCGGGCGCCTGCGATCTATGCCGAGCTGACCCGCCGTCCGGAAGCCGCGCTCAAAGACCAGCTCACGGTGATGGACTGGGTCAATCTCTACGCGCTCGCGGTCAACGAGGAGAACGCGGCCGGCGGGCGCGTGGTCACGGCCCCCACCAACGGGGCGGCAGGCGTGATCCCGGCGGTGCTCGCCTACTACACGCGCTTCGTGCCGGGGGCCAACGAGGACGGGATCATCCGCTTCCTCCTGACCGCGGGTGCGATCGGCATGCTCTACAAGCAGAACGCCTCGATCAGCGCCGCCGAGGTCGGCTGCCAGGGCGAGGTGGGTGTCGCCTGCTCGATGGCCGCGGGTGCGCTGTGCGCCGTGCTCGGCGGCACCAACGAGCAGGTCGAGAACGCGGCCGAGATCGGCATGGAGCACAATCTGGGACTCACCTGCGATCCCATCGCCGGGCTCGTGCAGATCCCCTGCATCGAGCGCAACACGATGGGGGCGGTGAAGGCGATCAACGCCGCGCGCCTTGCGCTGCGTGGCGATGGCACGCATTACGTGCCCCTCGACAAGGTGATCGAGACGATGCGACAGACCGGGCGCGACATGAGCGACAAGTACAAGGAGACGTCGCTCGGCGGGCTCGCGGTGAACGTGGTGGAGTGTTGAGGATGGCGGACATGACGAGGCAGGCCGCGGCGGCTGAGACGACGGAGCAGCGCTGGCCCGGGTTCTTCACGGCTTCTCTTGCGGAGGTCGACCCCGAGCTGTTCCAGGCGGTGAAGGACGAGCTCGGCCGCGAGCAGCACGAGATCGAGCTGATCGCGAGCGAGAATATCGTGAGCCGGGCGGTGCTGGAAGCGCAGGGCTCGGTGCTGACCAACAAGTATGCCGAGGGCTATCCCGGCAAGCGCTACTACGGCGGCTGCGAGCATGTCGACGTCGCGGAGGCGCTCGCGATCGAGCGCGCGAAGCGTCTGTTCGACTGCAAATTCGTGAACGTCCAGCCCCATTCCGGCGCTCAGGCCAACGGTGCCGTGAAGCTGGCGCTGCTCTCGCCCGGCGACACCATTCTCGGCATGTCGCTCGACGCTGGCGGGCATCTCACCCACGGTGCGAAGCCCGCCATGTCGGGCAAGTGGTTCAAGGCCGTACAGTACGGCGTGCGCGCCGAGGACGGGCTGATCGACTTCGAGCAGATCGAGCGGCTGGCGCATGAGCACAAGCCGAAGCTGATCATCGCCGGCGCTTCGGCCTATTCGCGCATCTTCGACTTCGCCCGCTTCCGCGCCATCGCCGACGCCGTGGGCGCCTATCTTCTCGTCGACATGGCGCACATCGCGGGCCTCGTCGCCGGCGGGGTCCATCCCTCGCCGCTGCCGCACGCGCACGTGGTCACGACCACGACCCACAAGACGCTGCGCGGCCCGCGCGGCGGCATGATCCTCACAAACGACGAGGAGATCGCGAAGAAGATCAACGCGGCCGTGTTCCCGGGTCTGCAGGGCGGGCCGCTCATGCACGTGATCGCCGCGAAGGCGGTGGCCTTCGGCGAGGCGCTCAAGCCCGAGTTCAAGCTCTATGCCCAGAACGTGGTGGCGAACGCGAAGGCGCTGGCCTCCGTCATGCTCGAGCGCGGCTGCGCCATCGTTTCGGGCGGGACCGACAACCACCTGATGCTGGTCGATCTGCGGCCCAAGGGAGTGAAAGGCAATGCCGCCGAGCAGGCCCTCGGCCGGGCCGGGATCACCTGCAACAAGAACGGTGTGCCGTTCGATCCCGAGAAGCCCACGATCACCTCGGGCATCCGCCTCGGTACGCCGGCCGGCACCACGCGCGGCTTCGGCGTGCGCGAGTTCCAGGAGATCGGGCACATGATCAGCGACGTGCTCGACGGGCTCGCCGCCGGCGACAACGCCGCGGCCGAGCAGCGGGTGAAGGCGCGTGTGGGCGAGCTCTGCGCGCGGTTCCCGATCTATTCTTGAGCGGCTTCCGAGCGCCGGGGCTCTGGCCCTGGTGCTCGGGCTCGCCATTCCCGACCGCTGGGCCGCTGCCGCCGAGATCGTGGACGGGCTCGCCACCGTCCGGGAGGACGGCACGCTCAGCGTCGGCGGCACGGCCGTGCGTCTGTTCGGAATCTCGATCCCGCAGATCGAGCGCACCTGCCGCACCTTCATCCGCCCGCCGCGCTGCGCGCCCAAGGCGGTGCTGGTGCTGGACGGCAAGGTGAACGGGTTCGTGCGCTGCGAGATCGTCCGCCGTGGCGCCGACGGTGTGTTGGAAGGTGTCTGCAGCATGCGCGGGCGCGATCTGTTCGGGCCGGGCGAGGATCTCGCGGCCTGGCTCGTGCAGGAGGGCTTCGCGTTCGCAGCACCGGATGCGCCACCCGACTATGCCGCCCTCGAGCGCCTGGCCCAGTCGCGCGAGCTGGGCCTGTGGGGCGACAAGTTCCTCAACCTGCGCTGAGGAAGGGTGGCGCGCTCGCGGCGCCGGCTTACCGCGGCAGCGTGCGGCGCAGGACCGAGCCCAGGTCGTCCTCGCCGTCTTCCGCCCCGTCACAGGGGAATTTCTGGGCGAAGAAGCCGACCGCGAACATGGTCAGCGGCGCATCGCGGGTCTCGGCGAGATCCGAGCCCGAGGCCTTTCCGTCCTCGAGCCAGGCCGTGAACTCGTTGCGGATGCGCTCGAGGTCCGGCGACCCGTCCACAAGGTGCGCCGCATCGAGGCAGAATATCGAGCCGCCGTCGCTCTTCAGCGCCTCGTCCACCATCAAGATGCCATGCAAGGCACCGTCCACGTAGCGGTCGGCCATGGTCGCCGCATCGCCGCCTGCGGCCTTGCCGTCGCGATATTGCCGGAGTGTCAGCATCTCTCCGGCGAGGACGGGCGTGCTGAGGACGTGGCCGGCCAGCACGGCTGCGAGGAAAACCAACGATCTCGACATTCTCAGTTCTCGGCAGGGCGAAGCTTTTGCAGGAGTCGCTGCAGCCTCGCCTGATCCTGCTCGTGTTCCTTCAGAGCATCCTGCAGCAGCGTTACACCTCCGGTATCGAGCGCGATCTGCGCCGTCCGGCTCGGATTCTGGCGGAACGTGCTGTACATTTCCTTGCGCAGGCGTGCCTGCGTCGTCTCATCGAGCCGGCCCCACAAGAGCATGCCCAGGGTGGTGCGGGCATTGCCCAGATAGGGCGCGTGCGGGTTGGCCTTGAACGAGAGCACGAGCGCCCGCGCGGCCTCGTCGGGATCGTTCTGCAGCAGCTTGGCCGTTGCCAGAAGCTGCCATGCCCGCGCATCGGCCGGAGCGAGCGACAGACCTGCCCGCAGATGACGCTCGGCCAGGGCCCGCAGCTCCTCGGGCGTCACCGAGCCGCGGACGTTCGCTTCCGAAAGCGCCAGGAAAGCCCCGGCCAGATCGAAATGGCTTCGAGCATCGGGCACCCAGGCCAGTGCCTCCTGACGGCTCCGCAGCAGCCGCTCGATGCCTTCGAGCGTCGGCTCCTGACCGGACTGCAACAGTTCCAGCGCCGCGTCGCCTTTCAGGAGCGCGGTTGTAGCCATCAGACGTGGCACCGCGAGGGCAAGGAGGGCTGCCGCGAGGCAGCCCCCCAGGAGCGGTGCCAGCAGGTTACCGGGCGAGAGCCTCGGCAAAGCTGCGGCGCTCATGACATGACCCTGCAGCGGTTCAGCTCGGGCTGACCGGCGGGGGGTCCTTCGGGAAGCCACCCATATCGACGCTCGACGGAGCGCCCGGCTTCTTGCCGGGTTTCGCGTTGAACGAGATCTGGATGGGTTTCTTCTGCCCAGGCAGGTAGAACTGCGATGCGACCGTGGTCGGCTTCTTCAGGATGGCCGTGTTCACGCGAATGACGACCTTGCCCGTCTTCGTGAAGTAGATGGTGAAGCCGTTGTTCGCGATCGTCGGCCGGTTCCCCCACTGAGCGTACTGAACCTTGCCGTTCTTGATCCTGACCGGGGACACGCCGGTCAGCTTCTGGAACTGCTTGAAGGTCAGCACCGTCCGCTGGACCGCGGCCGTCGCCGGCAGCGCAGCCCCCAAGACCATGGCTGCCGTGGCGGCCACCATGGTCCGTTTCACCCAACCTGAGATCATCGACATCGTATCCCTCGGTATTCTGGAATATGCAGGATTGTAACTTCTTAGTTGAGCTGAAGCAAGCTCTGCCGAGTTTCCGGTGCAAGATGGCGCAGGCCGCTCCGGTGCCAGCGGTCGTGGCGGGTGGCGCCACAGGATCGGATCAGCCGCGTCGTGCCGCGAGGCGCAACCAGTCCGTGCAGGCGTCGGCCGGCAGGGGCGGGCAACTCAGCGGCGACTGCACCGCATCGCAGCCTTCCGCGCGCAGGAGCTGGATCTGGTTTTGGCTCTCCACGCCTTCGGCGACGAGACGCAGGCCGAGCTGACGCGCCAGCGTCATCACCGCGCTCGCGGTCAGAGCCCGCCGGCGGTCCTCGGACATGCCTCGCAGCAGGAGGCGTCCGAGCTTCACCGTGCGCAGCGGGGCGTCGCGCAAGACCGCGAGCGAGATCGGGCCGGCGCCGAGGCCGCCGACCGCTAGCCGGACGCCGAGCTCGCGCAGCGGCAGAAGCATCCGCATTCCATCCTCGAGTTCCTCGAGCAGGAGTCGCTCGTCGCACTCGAGCTCCAGTCGGTCCGCCGGCAGGCCCGTCGCTGCGAGCAGCGCCTCCACCCGCTCTGCGAGCCGGCTCCGGGCGAGCGGGAGGCACGAGGGCAGGGGCACGGCGATGTGGAGCCCTTTCAGGCCTCCCTCCCGCCAGGAACGGGCCTGTCGGCAGGCCGCGTCGATCAGCCAGTCCGTCAACGCTTCGCCGGGACCCGCCGCTGCAAGGGTCGCGAGCTCCCGACCTTCCAGCGTGCCGAGCGTCGCATGGTGCCAGCGGGGCACGACAGCGAGTCCGAGCTCGGCCGGTCGCAGCATGACCTGAGGCTGGAACTGCGCCGTGATCTCTCCGCTCTCGAGCGCCCGCGCCAGCTCGCGGGCGAGGCCGGCGCGGCTCGCGGCCATCCGGTCGGGACGCGCGTCGTGGGAGCGGCCCCCGCTTCCTCGTGCGTCGGACCGATCCGAGGTCCGCTCGGCCAGGGCGTGCCCGCAGGAAGAACGATCGGAGGGAGCGGTCGCTGCGTCGCTTCGGACTGCTCCGTGCTCCTGCGAGGCATGTCTTTTGCGGGCCAGGGCGATCCGGATGGCGCGCTCCAGCCGGCCGACGTCCAACTCTTCCTTGTCGAGGAGGTCCGCCGCTCCGGCCTCGATCGCCTCGAGCTCGAGGTCGGGGATGCCGAGCTCGCAGAGCACGATCATGGGAGTCTCGACGCCGAGCCGGATCGCCCGGCGCAGCAGGCTCAGTCCGTGACAACCCGGCAAGCGACCGTCGACGAGAGCGACATCGTATCGGCCCGCTGCGAGCCGCTCCAGCCCGACCTCCGCATCGACCACCCACTCCAGCCGAAACCGGTCGTGCTCCGCTCGTGCCAGCAGCTCCTGGACGATGCGCTGGTCCTCCTCGTCGGCCGTGACGAGCAGGACGCGAATGGCCGACTCTTCGCGGCCGCCTCGGATCCGGCCATCTTCGACGGCAGAGGAACGACGACGTCCGTCCAGCCGGACGACGTGTGGGGCGACGTCGTCCTGCGACCGCGCCCCGACGCCGGCCGGGCTTGCAGCCATCGTCGAGCCCGATCCTCGGCCAAGGAATGCGTCCCCTGTCATGCGCTCCGGTCGAGCTTCATGCGCGCTATCATCCGAATAGTGGCATTATGCAGATTTGTAAACCTTTGATTGAGGATCGCTGCGGTCTTGGCGTGGTGCCGAAGAGGACGCCGGGGAGCCTCTCAGCGGCTGGCGAAGCCCGCGGCGAACGCCTGTGGCGCCGGATCGACGATCCGCACGCTCCCGCGGTCCTGGATCTCGACCACCGCGAGGCCGTGCTCGGCGAGGCCGTCGGGCCGCAGGCGGAAGATCCCGACACCACCGATGAAACCCTGCGGATCGGTGAGCTGCGACTGCGTGAAGCGGGGCTCGCCCTGTGCGAGCAGGGCCGCGAGCGCGATGGCGTCGTAGGCCAGCACGGCGAGCGGGGCCGGCCGTCGGCCATAGACGGCGGCAAAGCGTCCGGCGAAGGTCTCGACCGCGTCCGGCGGCCACGTCGCGAGCCACGAGCCCTTGAGCCCGGCGTCGCTCATCAGCGCCGGGTCGTCCTGCCAGCGCATCGTGCCGAGGAACCGGGTCGAGGGCGAGGTGACGTCGTAATAGGCGAGGAGGGCGGCAATGGAACCGACACGAGAGCCGCCGTCGGCGATCAGCAGCGAGTCGAACCCCGGTGGCGGCAGACCCGGGCTCGCGGTCCGGGCACCCGGCTCCGCCGTCGCATCGGCAGCCGCTTCCGCCGGCAGCCCGCCGGGCCGGCCGACGGCCGCGACCTGGCGGACCGCTGCCGTCGGGCTGCTGCTGTCGGTGGGATAGGTCTGGGCGATCACGGCCGTGGCGCCGGGGATCCGCGCCACGGCCTGGCGCCAGGCGGCGATCGCGCGGACGCCGTAGGCATCGCCCGGCGCCAGGGCGGCGAAACGGGCGAGCCCCTGGCGAGCGGCATAACCGACCACGCGCTCGATCTGCTCCTCCGGCCGGAAGCCCAGGATGTAGGTGCCCGGGCCGGCGATGCTGGCATCGTTCGAGAACGAGATCACGCTCACCCCGCGCTGGGCGGCGACCGGCGCCACGGCCGAGGTCGAGCGCGCGAACAGGGGCCCGATCAGGAGCTCCGCACCCGCATCGAGCGCGGCCCGTGCTGCGATCTCCGCCTGCTGCGGCTTGTCGCCGGTGTCGCGCGGCACGAGCTCGAGGTCGGTGCGGCCTACGTCGAACAGCGCCATCTGCGCCGCATCCAGCATGTCCTGGCCGAGGCTCGCCGCCGAGCCCGTCAGCGGCAACAGAAGGCCCACCTTGGGTGCCGGCCGGGTCGGGGCGGGCGTCACCGGCAGGCTCTCGGGTGCTGCCGGCACGCTCGACGATTGCGGCAGCGGGGTCGGCGTGGTTACCTGGGTGCGGGCGCAGCCGGCGACCACGAGAAGGGCGATCAAGCTGAGTGTGAGACGAGAGCGCACGCGGCACCTCACCGGATCGGCAGGAAGGGGCTCGCCGCAGCCCGCCGCGGCTCCCGAAGGGGGCGCTGCGACCGAGGGTGCGGGCCGGGAGAGCCAGCTTGCCCCCGGCCTTTATCTCGTTGCAACACCGATCGGCAATCTCGGCGACATCACGCGCCGGGCGGAAACGGTGTTGACCCTTGCCGACCTCGTCGTCTGCGAGGACCGTCGGGTGACGAGCCGCCTGCTCCGGCATCTGGGCCTGAGCCGGCCCTTGGGCCTCTACCACGAGCACAACGCCGAAGCCGCCCGGCCCGAGCTGCTGGCCCGGCTCGAGGCCGGCGGATCCGTGGCGCTCGTCAGCGATGCGGGCACGCCCGCGGTCTCGGACCCCGGCTACAAGCTCGTGCGCGAGGCGGTGCGGCGTGGCATCCGCGTGCACCCGATCCCGGGCCCTTCCGCCGCCCTGGCGGCGCTGGTCGCCTCGGGGCTTCCCACCGACCGCTTCCTGTTCCAGGGTTTCCTGCCGCCCAGGAGCAGCGCCCGCCGTCGCGTGCTCGAGGAGCTGGCCACGGTGCGCGCGACGCTGCTTCTGTTCGAGGCACCGCACCGTCTGGCCGAGACGCTGGCCGATGCCGCCGCCGTCCTGGGCGATCGGCCGGCCGTGATCGCCCGCGAGCTCACGAAGCTGCACGAGGAGCTGAGGCCCGGCACGCTCGGGAGCCTCGCCGCGGCCTACGCGACGGCGGGCACGCCGAAGGGCGAGATCGTCATCGTCGTGGCTCCGCCCGAGGCACCCGCCGTGGTCGAGGACGATGCCGCCGTCGACAGGCTTCTCGCAGCAGCGCTGCGGACCAAGAGGCCGCGCCTCGCCGCGGGCGAGGTCGCGGCCGCCACCGGCCGTTCGGCCAACGAGCTCTACAAGCGGGCGCTCGCCCTTTCGGCCCGCGAGCGCTCATGAGCCGGCGACGTCACGAGCGCGCCGGCCGGCTCGCCGAGACGCTGGCGGCCTGGGTCCTCCGGCTCGAGGGCTACCGCATCCTCGCCCGACGCTATGCCACGCCCGTCGGCGAGATCGACCTCGTCGCCCGGCGCGGCGATCTCGTGCTCTTCGTCGAGGTCAAGCACCGGCCAAGGGCTGCGCTCGCCATCGAGGCGCTGCTGCCGCAGCAGCAGCGGCGGATCGCCCGTGCCGCCGCCTGGTTCCTGCAGCACCGGCCGAGCCTCGCCGGCTGCGCCGTACGCTTCGATCTGATCGCGACCGCGCCCTGGCGCCTGCCGCGCCACGTCGTCGACGTCTGGCGTGCGTAGCGCCTTCACCAGCGCAGCCCGGCATGGCGCAGGAGCTTCTTCGTGAAGGTCGGCAGTGCCAGTTCGGAAAAGCGGAAGGGCCGGGTCCACATCCCGTCCTCGCCATCCTCGATCGTGCCGCGGACGAGGCGGACGGTGAGGTCGAGATGGGTGAAGACGTGGCGCACCTCGCCCGGAATCGGGGTCCAGACGGTGCGGGCGGGAGCGGAGTCCGCCATCGCGGCCGCCACGGCCTCGGGATCCTCGAGCCACGGTGTCGAGGGCAGCTCGATCATGCCGCCGAGCAGCCCTTCGAGTGGCCGACGCCGGAACAGCACCGCCCCGTCCACACGCTCGAGCAGGAAGGCCGTTGCGTGCCGCACCGCCCGTGGCGCACGCTCCACCTTGCGCGGGAAGCTTTCCTGATCGCCGCGCCGCGCCGCCGCGCACCAGCGCTGCCACGGACAGGCGAGGCAGGCCGGCCGCCGCGGCGTGCAGACCAGCGCTCCCAGCTCCATGAGGGCCTGCGCGAAGTCGCCCGCCCGTTCCGGGGCCGCCAGCCTCTGCGCTGAAGCCCGCAGCTTCGGCCGCGCTCCCGGCAGGGGTGCTTCCATGGCGAGCACCCGGCTCAGCACCCGCTCGACATTGGCGTCGACCGGCACCACCGCCTCTTCGCCGGCGATGGCGGCGATGGCGGCAGCGGTATAGGCGCCTATCCCCGGCAGGTCCGCGAGCGCGTCCGCCGTGAGCGGCAGCCGGCCGCCGTGCCGCTCGATCACCGCGCGGGCGCAGGCATGGAGCGCTCGCGCGCGCCGGTAGTAGCCGAGACCCTGCCAGGCATGCAGCACCTCCTCGAGCGGTGCTTCGGCCAGGGCTGCCAAGGTCGGAAAGCGGGCGAGGAACGGCTCGAACCGACCCTGCACGGTCGCGACCGTGGTCTGCTGCAGCATGAGCTCGCTCACGAGCACGCGCCAGGGGTCCGGCGTCTCGCCCCGTGGTGTCCGCCACGGCAGCTCGCGTCTGGCGCCGTCGTACCAGGTGAGAAGTGCCCTGCGCAGCGTGCGTGCGGGCAGGGCCGGGAGAGAGCTGTCTGGTGGAGCGGTCTCGGGCATGGTACCGGGAAAGGGATCTCGCTGGAAACGACGATGGCGCAGGACGACAAGGTGGCCCCCGAGGAGGGATGGCGGCAAGGGCAGAGCGGGCAGGCCGGGCGTCAGGTCGCCCGTCTCCTGGGCAGCGTGCTCGATCCCGCTGCTCGCCGCCGCGGCTTCGCGGAAGCGAGCCTGCTCACCGACTGGGCCACGATCGTGGGTCCCGGCCTCGCCCGCCGCTGCCAGCCCGTGCGCGTCGATTACGCCCCCGGCCGCCGTACCGGCGGCACGCTGCTCGTCCATGCCGGGAGTGCGGCCGCGGTCGAGCTCCAGCACGCCACACCCCAGATCGTGGAACGGATCAACAATTATTTCGGCTTCAACGCCATCCGCCAGCTCCGGCTGCTGCAGGTGCCGCTGAAGCCGGCGCCGCCGCCGCGTATGGCGCCGCCGCTGCGTCCCTTGCAGCCGGAGGAGGAGGCGGCGCTGCGGACCGCCCTCGACGGCATCGGCGACGAGGACCTGCGGGAAGCGCTCCTGATGCTCGGCCGCGCCTTGCGCGGCACGCGTCCGTGAGGTTGCGTGCACGGCGTCGGGCTTGCGGGTGGAGCCGTCCAACCCTATAGCAGCCGTGGGTTACGGCCCTTGCTTCCACCGGGGAGGTCGATCGGCGATGCTCATGCTGCCCAGGCGTTCGGCTCTTGCTGCGGCCCTCGTCGGCCTCTCCTGGCTCGGCCTGCCGCCGGGAGTGGTACGCGCGGCCGAGGTGTCCGAGGGTGTTCTGGGCGATCCGAACGCGCCGGTGACGCTGATCGAGTACTCCTCGCTCACCTGCCCGCACTGCGCCGCCTTCCAGCGCGACACCTTCCCGGCCCTGAAGCAGCGCTACATCGACACCGGCAAGGTGAAGATGGTCCTGCGCGACTTTCCGCTCGACGAGGTGGCGCTGAAGGCGGCGGTGATCGCGCACTGTGCGGGGGCCGACAAATATCCCCGCTTCGTCGACGTGTTCTTCCTGCAGCAGGCGAGCTGGACACGAGCACAGGATCCGATCGCGGCCCTGAAGCAGCTCGCGAAGCTCGGAGGGCTCGGCGAGGACGCGGCCGAGGCCTGCCTTGCCGACGAGGCCATGGAGAAGGCCGTGCTGCAGTCGCGCCTCGACGCGCAGCAGCGCTACAACGTCCGCTCCACCCCCACCTTCATTCTCGGCGACAAGACCTTCTCCGGCAGCCGCAGCATCGACGAGTTCGCGGCGATGATCGACCCGCTGCTCAAGCAGTGAGCGGCTGCGCGACGGCACGCGACCGAAGACGGTCGCACTGAGGTTGCGGCCGGCGGCTTCCGCCCGAGGGGCGCCCCGGCTAGAGTGACGGCCGCCCCAAGACCTTGCGTATCCGACATTGGAAATCACCAAGCTTCGCGTCAGCGGTTTCAAGTCGTTCTGCGATCCGGTCGAGCTCCTGATCGAGGCGGGGCTCACCGGCATCGTGGGCCCCAACGGCTGCGGCAAGTCGAACATCGTCGAGGCCCTGCGCTGGTGCATGGGCGAGAGCTCGGCCAAGGGCCTGCGCGGCGACGAGATGGAGGACGTGATCTTCAACGGCTCCGCCGCGCGGCCGGCGCACGACGTGGCCGAGGTCCGGATCAGGGTGCGCGGCAAGCCGGGCGGGCTCGCCGGCTTCGCGGAGGCGGAGGAGCTCGAGATCTCGCGCAAGATCGCGCGCGGCGTGGGCTCCACCTACCGGATCAACGGCAGGGAGGCGCGAGCCCGCGACGTCCAGCTCCTGTTCGCCGACGTCGGGGCGGGTTCGCGCAGCCCGGCCATCATCGGCCAGGGCCAGATCGGGTTCATCATCGACGCGAAGCCGGCCGAGCGCCGAAAGCTGCTCGAGGACGCGGCCGGCATCGGCGGCCTGCAGACGCGCCGGCGCGAGGCCGAGCTCAAGCTCGAGGCGGCGCAGGCCAACCTGCAGCGCGTCGAGGATCTCTTGGGCGCGCAGGAAGCACGCCTCGCCGAGCTCAGGAAGCAGAGCCGCCAGGCCGAGCGCTACCGCAAGGTGGCGGCCGAGCTGCGCGGTGCCGAAGCACTCCTGCTTCTCGCCCGCCATGCCGCCGCCGCGGCCGAGGCGGAGCGGGCGAAAGCCGAGGTCGCGGCTGCCGCGGCCGAGCACGAGCGCTGCGCGGAAGCCAGCCTCGCCGCGCGCGAGGCCAGGGCCGCCGCTGCCGAGGCCTTGCCGGCTGCGCGCGAACGGGCGGCCGCCGCCCAGGCCCAGCTCGCTCAGCTCGAGGAGCGGCTTGTGAGCCTGCGCGCTGCCGCCGAGCGCGAGGCGCAGCATCTCGCGGCCCTGACCCGCCAGGAAGCCGAGGTCGATGCCGACCTCGCCCGGGCGAAGGCGGCGGTCGCCGAGCTCGGGCCGGCGGCGAGCCGGCTCGCAAGCGAGCTCGCGGAGGCCCTGCGCCGGCGCGAGGCGGCGGAGGCCGCGATCGGCACGAGGGTCGCCGAGGAGAAGATGGCGGCCGAGCGGCTCGACGAGGCGCAAGCGGCTTTGCACACGGCTGTGGCCAATGCTGCCGAGGCCGAGGCGCGGCTGGATGCGGCGCACCAGCGGCTGGATGCGCTGAAGGGCAGGACCGCCGCCATCGAGCGCGAGCTCGCGGCATTGCCGCCTTTGGCCCAGGCCCAGGAGGCGCGCACCCGTGCCGAGGCCGAACTCGCTGCACGCGGCGCGGCGCTCGAGGCGGCCCGCGCGGCGCTGGCCGCGGCCGAAGCCGAGCTGCACGCGGCCGAGCCGCGGCGCGAGGCCGAGCGTGTCGCTCAGCTCGCTGCCGAGCGCGCGCTGGCCGCGGCTCGGCAGGAGCTCGCCGCGGCCGAGCTGCGGCTGCGCGAGGCCAAGGCCGCATCGGCCAGGCTGGCCGAGCGGCGCGCCACGCTGGGGCGGGCCACGGCGCGGCTGGCCGAGCGGCGCAAGGCGCACGACGCCAGGGTCGAGGCGAACCGACGCGGCCTCGCCGAGGCCGACATCGACGCCCGCACGGCCGAGCTGGCGGCCGCCGAAGCCGAGCTCGAGGCCGCGAACGGCGTCCTCGATGCCGCGCGGGCCGAGCTCGCCCAGGCCGAGCACGGCCGCAGCGAGGCAGCCGAGGCCTTGCGCACGCTCCGCCGTTCGGCCGATGCGCTCGACGCCGAGATCAAGGTCCTGGAGAGCCTGGTGCGAGAGGCCGGCGCCGGTCCTGGCCTGATCGACACGCTGCATCTGCCGGAAGACCTCGCCACGGCGCTGGCGGCGGCGTTCGGCGACGATCTTCTGGCCGGCACCGATGCAGCTGCATCCCGTTTCTGGCGCGAGCTGGCGCTCGCTGGGCCGCCCGCAGCGCTGCCCGAGCCGGCCGAGCCGCTGGCCCGTCACGTCACCGTGCCGCCCGTGCTGGCGGCGAAGCTCGCCCATGTCGGCCTGATCGAGCCGGAAGAGGCGCTCGCGGCGCAAGCCCGGCTCCGGCCCGGCCAGCGCCTCGTCAGCCGCGATGGCGGTCTGTGGCGCTGGGACGGCTTCGTCCGCGCACCCGGCGGCGAGGATGCGGCTGCGGCCCGGGTGCGTCACCACCTCCGCCTCCATGCCGCGCGCGAGGAGGCCTTGATCCTCGCCCGCGGCCTCGCCGAGCGCGAGGCCGGGCTGAAGGCGGCCGATGCGGTGCTGCAGGCGGCAAGGGCGCGCCTGGCGGAGGCCGAGAAGCGCTGGCGCACTGCCGATGCCGCCCAGCTCCGCGCCCGGCAGCGCCTGAGCGAGGCCGAGACGCAGGCCCGCCGTCTGGCGGCCGAGGCCGAACGGCTGGCGCAGGAGGAGGCGGGCCTCGTGCGCGAGGCCGGCGAGCTGGAAGCCGAGCGGGCCGAGATCGAGCGCCTCGCCGCCGGGCTCGAAGGCGAGGCCGCCCTGGCCGAGGCGGCGCAGGCGGCGCGCTCCGCCCTGGCGCAGGCCGAGCAGGCGGTGCGGGAGCGCACGGCCGCGCTGAAGAGAGAGGAAGCGGCCCACGAGGCTGCTGCCCGGGCCTTGCGCGAGCGCCGGGCCGCCCTCGAGCGAGGGCAGGCCGCTCTCGATCAGGCCCGCGCCGCCGCCGAGAAGGCGTCCCGTGTCGCGGCCGAGCTGGCGGCGGCGCGGCGCACGCGCGAGGCGGCGCTGGAGGAGGAGCGGGCGGGCCTGCTGGAAAGTCTGGCCGCTGCCGAGAAGGAGGTCGAGGCGGCTGCGGCTACCGCTGCGGAGCGTCGCGAGGCACGTGCCGCCGCCGAGGCGACGCACGAGGCGGCGGATCGGGGGCGGCGGGCGACCGCCGATGCGCTCGCTGCCGTGCGGGCCGAGGCTGCGAGCCTGGCCCAGCGGGCCACGGCGCTGGAGCAGGGGCTCGCCGACACGCGGCGGCGGCTCCAGGAGGCCGAGGCGGCCCTGACCGACCTCGCGCGGCGCCGGGAGCGGCTCGCGACCGAGGCGGAAGCCGCGCGGGTCTCGCGGCGCTGCGATCCCGCCGAGCTCGCCCGGCTCGAAGCCGAGGTGGCGGCTGCGGGCGACGCCGCCCGGGAAGCAAAGGCCGAGCTCGCTCGGCGCGAGGCCGAGGCCGTGGCGCTCGAGCGGGCGTTGCAGGTGGCCGAGGCGGCGACCGCGGCCGCGCGCGAGCGGGTGATCGTGGCCCAGGCCGAGCGCTCCCATGCCGAGAGCGCTCTCGCCGCTGCCGTCGCCGCGGTCGAGGATCGGCTGCAGCGCTCGCCAGAGGCTCTCCTCGCCGAGGAAGGGATGGCGGAGGCCGTGGCCTCCGCCCGGATCGCGGACCTCGAGGCCCAGCTCCAGAAGCTCCGCGCCACGCGCGAGCGGATCGGGCCGGTCAATCTGCGGGCCGAGATCGAGGTCGCGGAGCTCGAGGCCGCGATCGGCGAGACCAAGGAGCGGCAGGTCGAGCTGCAGCAGGCGATCGACCGCCTGCGCGCCGCGATCGCCACCCTCAACAAGGAGGGCCGCGAGCGGCTGCTCCAGGCGTTCGCGGCGGTGGATGGCCATTTCCGCCGCCTGTTCACGACCCTCTTCGGCGGTGGCAAGGCGCATCTGCGGCTCACGGGTGCGGACGACCCGCTCCAGGCCGGGCTCGAGCTCGAGGCGAGCCCGCCCGGCAAGAAGCTGACCAGCATCTCGCTGCTTTCGGGCGGGGAGAAGACGCTGACGGCGCTTGCCCTCGTCTTCGGCTTCTTTCTCGCGCAGCCTTCGCCGCTCTGCGTGCTCGACGAGGTGGATGCTCCTCTCGACGACGCGAATGTTGACCGTTTCGTCAGCCTGATGCAGGAAATCGCCGCGACCACCGGCACGCGGTTCCTGGTCGTCACCCACCATCCGCTGACGATGGCGCGGATGAGCCGGCTCTATGGTGTCACCATGGCCGAGCGCGGGATCTCGCGGCTGGTGTCGGTGGCGCTCGAGGAGGCGCTGGAGTTGCGTGCTACGGCATGATGACGCAGAAATGACGGTTACCTTGACACTTCGGGGCGGCCCTACCTAGGTTCGCGCCGCCCGAACGACCCGGCCGGCAACGGCCGGGTGATGATGCGGGCAGGCAGCGGATGGCGGACGACAAGCGACCGACCTCGTTCGAGGATTTCGACGCGCGGCTGGAAAAGCTCCGGCCGCAGGCGAAGGCCCCCGGGCCGGTCGAGCCGGAGCCCCCGCGGTTCCAGTTCGGCCCCGGTCTTCAGGCCGGGATCGAGGTGGTGGCGGGCGTCGGCGGCGGCCTCCTCCTGGGGTGGGGGCTCGATCGCTGGCTCGGGACGGCGCCGCTGTTTCTGATCGTGTTTTTCATCCTCGGCGCCGCAGCGGGCGTGCTCAATGCCTACCGCTTCATGCGCCGCTTGCAGGACGCGCAGGACAAGAGCTGAGCCGGCGCGTCCATCGACCGGTCGGGGCCTTCGGGCCCGCCATGGAGGAACGCCGCCCCTCGAGAGGGCCGGCATGAAGCGAGGAGCGAGGCAGGCCCGTGGATCCGCTGCATCAGTTCCAGATCACGCCCATCGTCCCGATCACGGTGGCGGGTGCTGACGTCTCGTTCACCAACTCGTCCTTGTGGATGGCGATCGCGGTCGCGGCCGCCTACCTGCTCGTCATGGCCGGCACCCGCCAGCACGCGATGGTGCCGGGCCGGCTGCAGTCCGTGGTCGAGCTCACCTACGAGTTCGTGGCGGGCATCCTGCGCGACGCGGCGGGCAAGGAGGGCATGCGCTTCTTCCCGATCGTGTTCACGATCTTCATGTTCATCCTCATGGGCAATATGCTGGGCATGATCCCCGGCAGCTTCACCTTCACGAGCCACATCATCGTCACCTTCTTCATGGCGATCTGCGTGTGGATCGGGGTCACGGTGATCGGCTTCTGGTACCACGGCCCGCGCTTCCTGGGCTTCTTCGTGCCGCACGGGGCGCCCAAGTTCATCCTGCCGCTCATGGTGCCGATCGAGGTCATCTCCTACTGCGTGCGCCCGATCAGCCTCTCCGTCCGTCTGTTCTGCAACATGATGGCCGGCCACACGATGCTGAAGGTGTTCGCCGCCTTCGTCGTCAGCCTGAGCGCCTACTTCGTCATCCCTGGCATCCTGCCGGCCGCGATCACGGTGGTGCTGCTCGGCTTCGAGTTCGTCGTGGCCTTCCTCCAGGCCTACATCTTCACTGTCCTCACCTGCCTCTACCTCAACGACGCGATCCACATGCACTGAGGGCGTAGGTTCGCCAGCCCCTGGATGCGTCGTCGGGTAGCCACCGGCGCTGGAAGCGCCACTCACTGGGAGTATGTTCGATGGATGTCGCAGCTGCGAAGATGATCGGCGCCGGCCTGGCGGTGATCGCGATGTTCGGTGTCGGTATCGGCATCGGCAACATCTTCTCGACCCTGATCGCGACGGTCGGCCGCAACCCGTCGGTCCAGCAGCGCGTCTTCCCGTTCGCGATCATCGGCTTCGCCCTCGTCGAGGCGATCGCGCTGTTCGCGCTCCTGATCGCCTTCCTGATCCTCTTCACCTGAGATCGTGGTAAGAAAGCCGGGCCGGCCGAAGGCCGGCCCGGCGGTCTCGGTTCCAGGGGAGATTGCCGATGGGTCGCCTTGAGCCCCTTCTCAGGCATTTGAGGTCGCTCGGCATCGCGACGGCGGTCGTGGCGGCATTGGCCGCACCCGTCGCGTTCGCCGAGACCGCCACGCAGCACGGCGGCACCGAGGCCGCTGCCGGCACGGAGCACACCACACCGGGGCCGCACGCCGCTCAGGCTGCCGTCGGTGCCGAGGCCGAGCACGGGGCCGAGGGGGGCGAGCATCAAGCCGGCCTGCCCCAGCTCAACACGGCAACATATCCGAGCCAGATCTTCTGGCTGATCGTCGCTTTCGCCACGCTCTACTATCTGCTCTCCAAGCGTGCCCTGCCGCGCGTGAGCGAGATCCTGGAGGCGCGCCAGGAGCGGATCGCCGCCGATCTCGACCGTGCCGCCGCCTTGCGCGCCGAGGCCGAGGAGGCGATGAGCCGCCATCAGGCCGTGGTCGCCGAGGCTCAGGCCAGGGCTGCGGCCGCGATCAAGGCCACCCAGGAGCGGATCGCCGCCGAGATGGCGCGGCGTCAGGCCGAGGTCGATGCCGACCTCGACAGGAAGCTCGCCGAGGCCGAAGCCCGCATCCGGGCCGCGCGCGACGCGGCGCTCGCGGAAGTGCAGAACGTGGCCGTCGAGGTGGCGCAGGCCGCCGTCGAGCGGCTCGCCGGCATCAAGCTGGCCGAGGCCGAGGTCAAGGCGGCTCTCGACCGGGTGCAGAGGGAGGCCGCCTGACCATGCTCGAGCTCGTCCTTCTGATCTGTCTGATCGTCCTGATCGTGCTCGTCTGGAAGCCGGTCAAGAGAAGCGTTCTGGGCGCTCTCGACGCCCGTGCGGAGAAGATCCGCAGCGAGCTCGACGAGGCGCAGCGCCTGCACGAGGAGGCGAAAGCCCTCCTCGCCAAGTATCAGCGCCAGCTCCACGAGGGCGAGAAGCTGGCCCAGGACATCCTCGCCCAGGCCGAGGCGCAGCAGAAGCGCTTCGAGGAGAAGATGCGCGCCGACTACGAGGCGGCGGTGAAGCGCCGGACCGACCTAGCGATGGAGCGCATCGCACAGGAGGAGGCGCGGGCGCTGCAGGAGGTCCGCACCCGTGCGGCCGATCTCGCCATCCGCACCACCCGCCGCCTTCTCACCGAGCGCGTGGGCGAGGCCGAGGCGCAGACCCTCGTCCGCGGCGCCATCGAAGAGGTCAAGCGCAAGCTCGCCTGACCGGCCGTCCGCCGCAGGAAGAACGGAAGGCCGTCCCGAAGAGGGCGGCCTTTCCGTTTGCCGCCACGCTCAGCGTGCGGAGGCGATGTCGGTCTGCGCGAAGTCCCCGCCCTTGAACAGCAAGGGCTCGCCGCGCTCCTTCGCGAGCGCGTAGGCGAAGCGGTCGCCGAAATTCAGCCCCGCCGGATGCCGCCCCTTGCCGCAGCGATGGAAGGCGTCCAGCGCCAATCGGGCCTGCGCCGCCGTCACGGGAGCGATCTCCAGCTTCCAGCGTCGGAGGGCCGCATCGACGGCAAGAGCGTCGTAGCCGGCGCGCGACGCGGCCAGCACGCCGAACTCGACGTAGGACGCGGCGGACATGATGCAGGGCGAGGCAGCGGCGATGAGCCGGGCGAACGGAACGGTTTCCGGCTCATCGAGCAGGATCGCCACGAGCGCCGAGGTGTCGACGATCATCAGCGTGGCAGGCCGTGCTCGTCATACGCGACGATCTGATCGAGCGGCCTCGGATCGATGATCGGTGCTTCGCGCCAGCGGCGGGCGAAGTCCATGATGGCCTCGAAGCGCTCCTGCTGCTCGCCTTCCGCAGCCTGACGCACGCGGGCCAGGCGCTCGCGCAGCGCGTCTTCACCGCCTCGGTCATGGTCTCGCCGGTCGCCTGCGCCACCTCGCGGGCGAGGCGGGGCACTTCGGGATCGCGGATGTTGAGCGCCATCGGCCGGCCTCGTCTACACATTCGTTCAGGTATCGTTACGCTCTCCGCAGCATCGACGGCACGCTTGTCGCGGTCTGCCGATTGCATCGCCCGGCACGCCATCGCAGGATGCCGGCCTCGCCAAGGAGGGGAGGGCCATCCATGGATATCGCGGGGCAGGTCGCCATCGTCACGGGCGCCGCATCGGGGCTGGGCCGCGCCACGGCGCAAGCACTCGCTGCGGCGGGTGCGGTGGTAGCGCTGATCGATCTCGACGAGGCGATGGTGACCGATGCCGCGCGGGCGATGGGTGGCCACGGCTTCGTCTTCGACGTGGCCGATGCCGCCGCGGCCGAGGCGGCGATGCCGCGGATCGAGGCCCTCGGTCCCTTGCGCCTCCTCGTCAACTGCGCCGGCGTGGCGCCGGCCGGGAAGATCGTCGGCCGCGACGGGCCGATGGATCTCGCCGTATTCGAGCGCGTCGTCCGGGTCAACCTGATCGGCACCTTCAACCTGATGCGCCTCGCCGCCGCCGTGATGGCGAAGCAGACGCCGAATGCCGAGGGCGAGCGCGGGGTCATCGTCAACACCGCCTCGATCGCCGCGTTCGAGGGCCAGATCGGCCAGGCGGCCTATGCCGCCGCCAAGGGCGGGGTCGCCTCGCTCACTCTTCCGGCCGCGCGCGAGTTCGCGAGCCTCGGCATTCGCGTCGTCGCCATCGCCCCCGGCCTGTTCGGCACGCCCATGCTGCTCTCCATGCCCGAGAAGGTGCAGGAGAGCCTCGCCGCCTCGGTCCCGTTTCCCTCGCGCTTCGGCCGGCCCGAGGAATATGCGGCGCTCGTCCTTCACATCCTCGCCAATCCGATGCTGAACGGCAGCATTCTCCGCCTCGACGGCGCCTTGCGCATGGCCCCGCGCTGAGCCCGGTGCTAGGCTCCGCCGCCCGGATGCGACCTGCGGAGAAAGCTTCGTGGCTGATCTCGACCGGACCCGCGCCGAGCAGCGGGCACCCACTGCCGATGACATCGTGGCGATCGGCGAGGCGATCTTGCAGGATTTGCCGGCACCGTTCCGGGAGCTCATCGCGCACGTGCCGATCCGGGTGCAGGACTGGCCCGACGAGGCCACGCTGGATGCGCTCGAGATCGAGGACCCGCTCGACCTCACCGGCCTCTACGCTGCCGTCCCGATCGGCGAGCGCGACGGCCTCGGCCTGCCACCCGCCGAGCCCGAGATGATCCTGCTCTATCGCCTGCCGATCCTGTTCGAGTGGTGCGAGCGCGGCTGCACGCTCGAGGAAGTCGTGTTCGACGTACTCACGCACGAGATCGGGCACCATTTCGGCATGGACGAGGAGACGGTGCTCAGGATGGAGGGCCGCGGCGACGACGAGGAGCCCTGACGCGCGCCAGCCTGTGGTGCCGCCGCGGAACTCGCTGCGCCGGCCGCCCGTTCCCTTCCGTCCTCGGACGGGAGAGCGCGCGTGTACAGCATCTTCTACATCATCGGCGTGGTCGTGGTGGTGATCGTCGTGCTCCGCCTCGTCGGCCTCGCCTGAGCGGCCGGCGGGAGCGGGCTCGCTGCCTCGTTCGAGCCGCTTCCGTTCAGTCGCTGCCGGACTGTTGCAGGAAGCCCGTGCACGGGTTCGCCTCGTCCCGCCCGCCGTTCCCGAGGGCGCCGATGATGGCCGTGAACGGCTTGAGCAGTGCCCCCACCGTGGCGGTAGCGCCCCGCACCGCCAGCGTCGCCGCGTTGATGTTGACATCGGGATGCGCGAGCGTGCCGGCGACGGAGATGCCGGTGCGGTCGGTCGGCACGGGCGTTCCGGTCGGCTTGGCGCGCAAGGTGAAGTCGATCCGCTCCGTCTTCAGATTGATGGTGCCGTCGCCGCTGATGTCGGCGACCGGCGTGTCGACCAGGAGCGAGCGCGTGTGCACGATCCCGTCGCGGATCGCGAGATCGGCCAGCGTGCAGCGGAGCTGCACCTGATCGGAGGTGACGTTCAGCACCGAGCCCAGCACGCCCAGGAGATCGAAGCCCAGCGCCTCGACGATGGTCCGGTCGATCGTGCCACCCTGCATGACGAGCGTCACCTCGCCGTCGGCGTTGCCGAGGATCTGCTTCGTGCTGAGCCCTTCGCCCGACACGCCGACCCCACCCCGTGCCCGGCCCGACAGCGTGCCGTAGGCCGAGGCGTTGACGTTCAGCCGGCTGAGGAGCCGCGCCACCGGCAGGCGCCGCAGGTCGGCCTCGACGTTCGCCACGGCCGGTGCTTTACGAGCATCGAGCTGCACCTTGCCCTGGATGCGGCCGTCGCCGAGGCGTAAGACCAAAGGGTCCACCCGCAGGTTGCCGTCGGTGAGCGTGACGGAAGCATCGAACGAGTCGAGCGGCATCTTGCCGTAATGGAACTTGTCGGCCGAGACGGCGAGGTCGACGTCGAACTTCTGCAGCCGCGCCGGTTCGAGCTTCTTGTCGGGGACGACCTTGTCGTCCCGCTTCTGCGCCTGCACCGTCTCCTTCTGCGCCTGCGAGGCGGTCTCGCCCGCGCCCGTGCCCGGCTCGGCGCCGATCAGCCCGTTGAAATCGTCGCCGTCCAGGACCTTCGAGTGCAGCTTGCCCGAGAGCTTCGGCCGCGGCCCGTCCAGGCTCAGCTCCAGATTGCCGCCGATGTCGCTGTCGCCGAGCCTGCCGGCAAGCTCGGCGATCTTGATGCCCTTCTCGCTGCGCGTGACCTGACCCGCGATCCGGTAGGGCGGCAGCGTCGCCTCGGGCAACTTCAGCAGGTTCAGAACGGGTCCCGGATCCGGCCCCTCGACCCTGACCTCGGCCTGGAACCGGCCCTCTTTGAGCGGCAGGTCGAGGCGGCCGTCGGCGCTCGCCTTGGTGTTGCCGAGCGCCGCGTCGACCGTGAGAGGATAGGAGCCGCGCTGCTCCACGAGATCCTGCGCCGCGCCGCCTTGCGCCGTGATCTTGAGCGGGGTGCCGCCGACCTTGCCCTCGACCACGGCATGGAGCGGCCGTTCCTTGCCGGGGGTGAGGCCGGCGTCGATCGTGGCGTGCGGCATGCGCTCGCCGAGCTGCGGCAGCTTGAGCTGGTCGGCCGTGGCCTTGAGGTCGAGCCGGCTCCGGGTCAGGATCTCGGCCGCGTTCTTGCCCTCGATCGTGCCGGTGAGCTTCCCGTTCAGGACGCCGGCGACCGTATCGGTCCGGGCGATCCTGCCGAGATCGACCTGATCCGCGGCGAGGTCGAGGTCGGCGGTGAAACCGTCGCCGAACGGCCCGGCCGTGACCCGGCCCGCGACCCTGCCCTGCGGCAGGTCGGCCCGGAGCGGATCGAGGGTGAGCCGGCCCTGCTCGAGCATCGCCTTGGCATCGACGGCACCGAGCTCGGCTTGCGGGATCTCGAGGCCGCGCGCGCGCCCGTCGAAGATGAGCCGACCCTGGTTCAAGAACGCCGCGACCGATCCTGCCGGTCCTTGTGCCGTGAGCTTGCCGTCGACCGTGCCCGCGTAGCCCTTGTCCTCGCCGAGGAAAGTCGCGAGCTGCACGCCCGCGACGTCGAGATCGGCATCGACCGAGGGGGTGCCGTCGAGCGACGTGGCGACGGCCCGGCCTTCGATCCGTCCTTCGGGCAGGGTCGCCCGCAAGGGTTCGATCGCGAGCCGCCCGCCGTCGAGCTTCGCCTGCGCCACCACCTCGTCGGCGCGGAAATAAGGTGCCCTGATCCCCTGGCCACTGGCGTCGAGGTCGAGCCGGCTCTGCGCCAGGATCGTCCCGAGGTCAGTGCCACGCAAGGTCCCTCTGACCTTGCCTGCGAGCCTGCCCGCGACCCCTGTCACGCCGCGCACCGTGGCGGCGAGATCGACGTCCTTCGCATCGAGCGCCAGGTCGGCCGCAAGCGTCGGATCGCTCGCCGGTCCGGTCGCGACCCGGCCCGAAAGCTCACCCTGCGGCAGCACCACGCGCAAAGGCTCCACCGTCAGGCGGTCGTCGGCGAGATGGAGATGGCCCTTCATCTCGCCGATCGTGAGCTGCGGCAGGCGCACCTCGCCCGTCGCGAGGTCGAGATCGCCATCGTAGCCGGCGAGCACCGCCAGCGGATTGCCGGTCTTTTCCTTGGAGCCGCCCGCGGCCAGCACCGGCCACAACGGCACGAGGTCGAGGAGCGGTGCCCGCAGCTCGCCGCGGATCACCGGCCGGGCCGGGGCCGGATCGTAGCTCGCCCGTCCCTCGATCCGGCTCTCGCCCCAGGTCAGGGCGAGATCGTCGAGCTCGAACGGTCCCGCCTCGCGGGTGAGCCTGGCTCCTGCCGCCAGCGGAGGCAACGCCTGGTTCACGGGCCGTCCGGCGAGGGCGAGGAGCGGCCGCGGATCGTTGCTTCGGACATGCGCCGTGAGCGTGACGCCGCGCAGGCTCTGCGGCTCGCGAACCTCGCCGTTCAGATCGATCCGGCTGCCGGCGACGGTCAGATGACCCTCGACGGGCAGCGGCCCCGAGGGCCGGGTCAGCGCGGCGAGCGCTCCGATCTTGAGCGAGAGGTCGAGCGGATCGTCCTGCACCTTGCCCTTGCCGTCGACGGTGAGGCCGGGAAACCCGCCCGCTCCCGTCGCCTCAGTCGTCGCCACCTCGGCCGCGAGCTGCACCTTCGCCTTGGCATCCTGGTAGCTGACGTGCCCGTCCGTGAGGCTCACGGCGTCGATCCGCGGCAGGCCGTCCGAGCCACTCTTGCGTGCATCCTGCGTGGGCTTCGCCGGGCCGGCCGGCGGCGAGGGCCAGCTCGTCCGCCCTTGCGCGTCCCGCTCGGCCGCCACGCGCGGCTGGTCGATCCTGAGCTCGGTCAGGTGGATGCGGCGATCACGAAGATAGGTGCCGAGATCGAACCCTATCCGGAGATGCTGGATCTCGGCGAAGTTCTTCGCTTGCGCCCAATCCGGTGCCGCGATCTCGAGCCCGCTCAGGTCCACGGTCGTGATCCGCCCGAGATCGAGGCGGAGCGGCCCGCCGAGCCTGACCTGCCGCCCGAGCTGCGCGCTCGCCAGCCGCTCGATCGTGGGCTTGAGCACGTCGGGCTTCCATGAGACGAATGCCAGAGCGCTGCCCGCCACCACGACGACGAGCACCAGAATCGAGAGCAGGACGAGAAGAAGCCGTCGCGCCATGCCGCCTTGCCACAAGAGGCGGCTGCGGCCTGTCCCGAGGATGGCCGCAGCCTGGGTGCACGGGAACGGCTGCGTGGAGCCGGGGTTCCGCTACCGTGCTGGCTGCGCCCTCGGGTATGGCTGTCAGGTGCCCAGGCCGCCTGATCAGGCCGCCGTGAACTCGAGCGCCACGCCGTGCGCCTCGACCGGCGGCACCAGCACCTCGCCGGTGGGAGAGCGCCGGAAAGGCACGCCCTGCAGCTTCAGGAAGGCCGCGGTCCGGTCGGGATCGGCGACGCCGAGCGTCAGGGCGGCGAGAACGGGCTCGGCACCGATCGCCGTCGTATCGACGAGAGGGTGCATGAGCTCGGTATCCTCGGGCGGGGCGATCAGGATCACCCCGTGGCCGGTATGGACGGCGACGACGTTGTCGGTGTCGGTGACGGTCGAGCTGCCGAACAGCCGCACCATCGCCTCGACGACCGGGCCCGTGTCGGTCGTGGCGATCGTGCAGGAGCGGATTCCCCGGGCACCATTCGGATGGAGGAGCCAGGCAGGCCTGCGCATCGGTTCCGGGGTGAGGTGCTGGCACGCGAACAGACCGACCCCGCCCGTGGCCGCACGACCCGGCATCACATTCCTGAAGCGCAGCTCGATGGGCCCGTCCTCGCTCTCGAGGAGACGCCCCAGAGCCTTGACCGCATCGAGCTCGGTTCCGGCCTCGGCCCAGGCCGCGCGTGTGGCCTCGGCGTCGCGCGAGCCCACCACGATCCCGAGCAGCCCCTCGCGCCTCTCGAGGAACCGGTCGAGGTCGTTCGTGAACTGGGCTGGATCGACGATGCCCAAGAGCTCGAGATAGTCCTGCTCGAACATGATGCAGTAGTTGGCCGTGCCCCAGCCCACGTGCCGGCCGCGCGGCGTCGAGTTGAAGCCGAGCCGGGCGTAGCGCGCCCGCGCCGCTTCGAGATCGCGCACCCCGATGATCAGGTGATCGATGCCGATGAGCTGCCGGTCCAAGGAAGGACCCTCCGCGCCTGTAGCGTTGCGGCCGGCACTATGACGGCTCTGGCCTCGACCCGGCAAGCTGCGTAAGACGGACCTCGCCCGTGCTTGCTGGAGGAGCCGTCGCCCGTGACCATCGGCCTGATCTGCGCCATCCCCGAGGAACTCGCCCATCTGCGCGATGCGCTCGCGCACGCCGAAGCCGTTCAGGTGGCCCATGCCCGCTTCGACCGCGGCCGGCTCGACGGTCACGAGGTCGTGCTCGTGGGGGCGGGGATCGGCAAGGTCAACACGGCGCTGGTGGCGACGCTGCTCGCCGACCGCTTCCGCTGCCGGATGATCGTGTTCTCGGGTGTCGCGGGCGGGCTCGACCCGGCGCTCCACATCGGCGACGTGGTGATCGCCGACCGCACGCTCCAGCACGATGCCGGCGTCATCGAGAACGAGCGGCTCGCCACCTACCAGGCCGGCCACGTGCCCTTCTTCAACCCCACCGACCGGCTCGGCTACCCCGTGCCCGCGGACCTCCTGGCACGGCTGCGCGAGCGCCTCGACGGCTTCGGCCTGCCGCCGCTCTCGCGTGCGGCGGGCGGGGAGGGCAGGCCACCCCGGATCGTCTTCGGCACGATCCTCTCGGGCGACCAGTACATCCACTGCGAGGCCACGCGCGAACGGCTGTTCAGGGACCTCGGCGGCGCCGCGGTCGAGATGGAGGGCGGGGCGCTCGGCCAGGTCTGCGAGGCGTTCGGGATACCCTGGCTCGACATCCGCGCCCTTTCCGACCTCGCCGGCAAGGACAGCCGCTTCGACTTCGCGGCCTTCGTTCACGAGGTCGCCGGCAGCTCGGCCAGGATCCTGCGTCATCTGCTGCCCGTGCTCTAGCACCACCTCGGGATCGACCCGTTCTGACGGGTCTGGCACGACTCTGGCGAGCCGGCTGATGCAGTCAGCAGTCGTGATGCTCGTGACCCTGGTTCGAGCGGGTATGGATCGCCTCTGTCCCATCCCGGCTCCGTCCGAGCCGAGATTGCTGCGGAAGAAAGGGGACTGTCCGCCCGGACAGTCCCCCAGGGTCCCATCTCATCAGTCAAGCACGCCGTCGATCGGTGGTTTCTACCTGCGATCTTCGGCGTAGAAACCTTTTCCACTATAAGGATATAGATGTCAAGGAGGCGTCAACCGAAGGAGGGGGTTCCTGCTTGGCCTCCCCCCGGTGATCCGCTAAGGCAGGCAGCCTGCGTCGACGATGGAGTACGATGACCTGTCATGCGAGCTTCCGATCCCGCGCGGTGACCGCTGCCGGTCCGAACTGGCACGGCGTGCTGGGCGCTTGTCTCGACCAGCTCGAGCCGCTGCCGGCCGGGGCCAATCTCGGGATCGTCTATCTCAGCGATTGGCTGGCGCCGATGGCCGACGACGTGCTGCGGGCGCTGCGCGAGCGCACCGGCGTCGGGACCTGGTTCGGGGCTTGCAGCCCGGCCGTTCTGGGCGGTCCCGGCGGGGCGAGCGATCGCGGGCTCGCCGTCCTCGTCACGAGCCTGCCCGAAGCCGGCTTTCGCGTGACGGCGGCCCTCGCACCGCCCGAGAGCCCGGGCGGGCTCCTTCTCGCCCATGCCGAGATGGACGAGGCCGATCCCGCGAGAAGCCTTGCCGATCTTGCCCGGTGTCCGGCCGGCACCATCGTCGGCGGTCTGACCGCGGCCGGGCGATCTCCTGTGCACATCGCCGGCGGCAGCATCGGCAGCAGCGCCACCTCGATCGGCTTTGCTCCCGATCTGCCGATCCTCGCCGGGATGGCCCGAGCGGGCTCGCCCTTGGGGCCGGCGCACCGTGTCACCAGCGCTATCGGCTGCCGGATCCTGGCGCTCGACGGCCGCCCGGCGCTCGACGTGCTGACCGACGAACTCGGCGACCTGTTCCGCCGCGCCGGCGCGCAGGCGGCTCCGGGCTTATGGCTCGCCGAGCCCGGTCCCGGCGAGGAGGACGAGTACAGGATGCGCCGGATCACGGACCTCGACCGGTCGAGCGGTGCCTTGCAGATCGAAGGCGGACGTCCGGGTGGCATCGTCCGGCTGATGCGGCCCGATCCCGCCGCCTCGCTCGCTCGGGTGAGCGAGCTCGCGCGACGCCTGCGCGACGGCCTCGGCGGCAGGCAGGCCACGGCCGGTCTCTACCTGGCTTCCCGTCATCGCGGCCGCGAGCTGTTCGGGCCGGGTGTGGACGAGCTGGCTCTGTTGCGGCAGGAGCTGGGCGGGCTGCCGCTCATCGGCCTCGTGACCGACGCCGAGATCTTCGATGGCGCCATTCACGAGGCCGCAGGCGTTCTGGTCCTGATCGGCTGAGGCGGAGCCTGGAGAGAGCGGGAAGGTGCAGGGGAAATCATGAGCAGGCTCTACCCCGATCGGCCGGTCGTCGGCGTAGGCGCCGTGGTTTGGCGGGACGACCGCGTGCTCCTGATCCGGCGCGGCAAGCCGCCGCGCATGGGCCAGTGGTCGCTGCCGGGCGGGGCGCAGCGTCTGGGCGAGACGCTGCGGGAAGCCGTGACCCGCGAGGTGCGGGAGGAGACCGGGCTCGAGCTCGGCGACGTGCGGCTGCTCACCACGGTCGATCTCGTGGAGCGGGACCCGGACGGCCGGGTCCGCTACCATTACACGCTCGTCGACTTCACGGCCGAGGCACCGCGCGGCGAGCCCGTGGCGGGCGACGATGCGGCCGAGGTCGCCTGGTTCGCGCGCGGCGAGCTGCCCGGCCTCGGCCTGTGGTCGGAGACGCTTCGGATCATCGAGGAGGCGGCACTGATGCGTGCCAGGGGCGCGGGTCCCTGAAGGGACCGATATCTCACTCCTCGGCCGCCTCGGTCTCGTTGCTCGCCAGCACGCGCGCGAGGTTGCAGAGCGCATCCTGGTGCTTGCGGCTGTTGATGGCGGCGAAGTTGCGGGCGAGTTCGAGCAGCATGCGCTGCTGCGGCAGCATCTCCGACGTCTTGGGCTTCGCCCGCCTGTCCGGGTCGATGTCCTCGAAGAAGTAGCTGATGTCGACACCCAGCGCCTGGGCGATCTGATAGAGCCGACCGGCCGAGATGCGGTTGATGCCGGTCTCGTACTTGTGGGCCTGCTGGTAGGTGACGCCGATCAGCTCGGCCATCTGCTGCTGGGTGAGGCCCAGCATGATCCGGCGCTGGCGGATGCGCAGGCTGACGTAATGATCGACATCGAGGGCACGGCTGCGACCGCTGGCGCTACGCGCGACGGTCTTGTTGGCCAGTTGCGTCATCGAAACGTTTCTCCCGACGCGCTGGCGGCGGGAGCGGGCCGCTCCCATCGCTACGCGATCAAACACATTTAGTTAAAATACTATTAATCTCGATAAACCGCCAGCAAAACTAGAATTTCTCATCAACCATAAGGGTATTGCCCGATCCGGACCGACTCCGGGAGCCCTCGCTCCACGCTTCCGGCCACAGGACGCCGACGACGGGCCTGGCACTCTTGAGGGTGACCGAGGGCAGGATCGAGGCGTTGTAGGCGGCAAGATCGAACCGGGTGGGGTCGGCAGCCGGCAGCAGCCGGCGCAGGAGCACCCTGCCGTCCGCGAGCTCGGCCAGCACGTCGCGGCCGAGGAGCTGCACGGGCTTCTGGCTCGCGACCGCCGGCACCAGCACGAGCTGCCGCTCCCGGAACACCGGCGCCATGCTGTCGTCGAGGAGCCGGTAGCCCTGCAGCCGGTCGTCGCCCAGCACCACGAGCTCGGCCGATGGCTCGTCCTGCGGCTCGAGAAGGCCGGCCCGGCCGAGCCGCCCGACCACCGAGAGGGCGGTCTGCCGGGGATGGCGGCCGAAATAGAGGTATTCCGGGCTGGTGTCGAGCGCCGCCGCAAGCTTCTCGACCACGTCGCGCGGCGGCTCGTACTCGTCGCGCTCGTAAGGGCCGATCGCGGTCTGGTGGCGGCCGATCCGCTGCGCGAGCTCGACCTGGCTCATGCCGTGGGTCAGCCGCAGCGCACGCAGCCGGCGGCCGAACGTGCTCCGGGGCGGGGTGCTCATGCGTCTCTT
The DNA here is from genome assembly GCF_037908215.1 of Benzoatithermus flavus. Taxonomy (NCBI): domain Bacteria; kingdom Pseudomonadati; phylum Pseudomonadota; class Alphaproteobacteria; order Geminicoccales; family Geminicoccaceae; genus Benzoatithermus; species Benzoatithermus flavus. Next base: position 236,876 of record NZ_JBBLZC010000002.1, read on the forward strand.
TCGCCGACAGCCTCATGCGTGAAGCTCTTGGAATTTCAGTAGCACTAAGAGCTATTCACGATCAACCATCGGGTGGCGAGTCCGACGGACGCAGGACGAGAACGCCGATGGCGTCCTGCCGATAGCGATCCTGGCGCATGGTCATGGCGAGATAGCGACCCTGCCGCCAGAGCTCCGCCTGATCGCGATAATGCGGTGAGAGCGGATGGCCGGACTGGCCGGTGGCGGCGACCCAGCGCCCGCCGCCGTCGGGATCGGCCAGATCGTAGGTGGCGCGGTAGCTCGCAGCCGCGACCGCGCCGAACGGCAGCTCCGGCCGCGTCGTGCCGTGATGGGCGACGTTGACCGTGCTGGAATCGCCGCCGATCGGAAAGACGAGGCTGAACAACCGGCGCAGGAGCCTGCTCTCCTCGAACGGCGTGTGGGCCATCACGGCCGGATGCGCCTCGCCCCAGCGCCAGCGCCGCCAGTTCGGCCCGTAGTACTCATGGAGCCGTGCCACCGCCCGGTGCAGCGCCTGCGCCGAATCTTGCTGGCAGGTCTCCATTGCCGGCGTGCGGACGTCGTCGCACCATCGCGGCGCCTCGGTCAGGACGTGACGCATGAACTCGGGGCGGATGCCACGGAAGGCCGGGAACAGAGGCCCGAGCTCGTCGGCATGGACGACCTCTGCGAGCTCTTCGTACCAGGCTGCGAACAGGAGCGGCTCCGGCCGGTCGACCGCCATGCGCCGGTCCCATGCCGCCATGGCGGCGAGGATCGCCCGCTCCTCGGCTCCGGCCGGCTCGGCCGCGAGCAGCCAGGGGAGGAACGTGTCGGCCAGGGTCGAAGCGATGTCGAGCTGGATCGCGGCGAAGCGGTCGGCGTCGAGCCCGCGCGCATTCCGCAGGAGCGCTTCGAGCCGCTCGGCGCGCAGAGGGGACTCCCAGTCGCGGGTGAGGAGATAGGGGTAATCACCGTCCACGAGGCGGTTGTTGGCATTGACGAGGAGGCCGCGCGCAGGTGCCGCCTCGCGCGGCAGCCGATCCGCCGGGATGGTGCCTTGCCAGTCGTACGCGCCCGTCCAGCCCGGCACCGGCATGCTGCCGTCGCCGCTGCGCCGGATCGGCACCAGGCCCGGGCTGATCATGCCGATCAGACCCGTCCGGTCGGCGTAGGCCATGTTCTGCTGCGCGCCCTGGTAGAGCTCGGCCGCCGCGACGAAGCTCGGCCAGTCCGTCGCCCGATCGAGGGCGAACCCGGCCGCCATGGTGGTGTCGTCGTCGCGGAGCTGGGTCCAGGCGAGAGCGAGTACGTAGCCGGTCCCGACGGCCTCGGCTGCCGCCGGGACGAGATCGGAGATCACGGGCCCGTGCCGGGTCTCGCGGACCGTGAGGACCACGGGCTCCTGCCCGCGGACGCCGATGGTCTCGATGCGCTTGCGGAACGGCTCGGATCCGTCCGGCGTCAGGTAGCGGTCGGGATCGTCGGGATCGACCCGCTCGATGAACAGATCCTGCGTGTCGGAGCCGGTGTTCGTGAAGCCCCAGGCGATGTCGCGGTTGCGGCCGAGCACGACGAAGGGGAGCGAAGGCAGGGTGGCGCCGATGACCGAGAGACCGGGTGCCTCGAGGTGGGCGAGATACCAGTGGCCCGGCATCTGGAGCCCGAGATGCGGATCGTTGGCGAGGAGCGGCTTGCCGCTCGTCGTGCGCGTGCCGTCCACGACCCAGACGTTCGAGCCCAGGCCGGGCGGGGGCGCTTCCGGCAGGGCGGCCGCGAGCCGCTCGAGCGGCAGGCCGGCGAGCGCTGCGAGGGTCACAGGTGTGTCCGGCGCCGATCCGGGCCAGAGATCGCGGAGCTGCTCGGTGCTCAAGCGCCGGGCGAGACGGGCGCGCAGCAGCTCCTCGCGCCAGTTCAGCGACAGATCGAGTGCCATCAGCTTCTGGAACAGGATGCTGTCGGCCGGCTGCCAGGGCTCGGGCGCATGGCGCAGGATCAGGAACTCCGGCGGGAGGATCCGTCCGTACCGGGCGATGGCGGCATTGACACCGTGGCTGTAGGCCTCGAGGCCGCGGCGCGCCTCGGGCGAGAGGCCGGCCGCCGCGGCTTGGGCATGGCGGGCGAGGCCCAGCATGCGGAAGAAGCGATCATAAGGGAGAGCGGCCGGTCCCAGCACCTCGGCGAGGCGGCCTCGCGCCAGCAGCCGATGGAACTCCATCTGCCAGAGCCGGTCCTGGCCGTGCAGGAAGCCCATGGCGAACCAGGCATCGTCGGCCGTCTCGGCCTCGACGTGCGGCACGGCGGCGGCATCGCGGACGATGCGGACCGGGCGCTCGAGGCCCGGCACCGTGATCTCGCCCGAAAGTCGGGGCAGGGAGGCGAGCGCCAGCCAGGACAAACCACCCGCCGCCAGGACGAGGACCGCCAGAAGGGCCAGGGTCGCGCGAAGGAGCCGGCGCCGCACGTCTCATCCCTGTCCCGGCTCGGGCAGGAGCCCGTAGCGCTCGAGATCGGCGCGCAGGCGCTCGGGACTCGTGAAGTGGTGGACGAGAAGGCCGAGCTCGGCCGCGGCCGCGACGTTCTTCGCCGAATCGTCGATGAACAGACATCGGTCGGGTGGGGCACCGATGGCACCCAGCGCATGGCGGTAGATCGCAGGGTCGGGCTTGATCAGGCCGAGCTCGCCCGAGACGAAGATGGTCCGGAAGCGATCCAGAAAGGCGTAGGTCGGATCGGGTCGGACCAGAGCGAACGTCTCGACCGACCAGTTGGTGAGGGCATAGAGCGGCACATCGCGCGCATCGAGCTCCTCGAGGAGCCGCACCGTGCCCGCGATCGGGCCGCCGATCATCTCGAGCCAGCGGCTGCGATAGGCCTCGATCCGTTCCTTCTCGTGCGGGTGCCGGGCGACCAGCTCCGCGATTCCCTCGGTCCAGGGCCGTCCGGCATCGAAGCCGAGGTTCCAGTCGGGCGTGCAGATCTCGCTCAAGAACCGCTCCATCGCCGCCTCGTCGCCGTCGAACATCCGGCGATAGAGGTGGCGTGGGTTCCAGTCGATCAGCACCCCGCCGAGATCGAAGATCACGTTCTGTGGCTCGCCTGCCATCCGCTCGCCCCCGGTCGTTTCGTGCGGGCCGGAGGCTAGTGCAGGACGGTGGTGGATTGAAGGTGGGAGCGGGGAGCACCTCCTTCCGCTCGGGGCCGGCTGCCGGACATTCCGGGGCCGCTGTCGCATCGGAACAGGGGGCATCATCAACCGTAACGAGATAAATATGGAAATGAAAATCGCTTTAGTTTAGTTTTCCAGTATGGCTGGCACCGACGACATGAACCTGCTGCAGCGGCGGCTGGAAGCGGCCGGGCTCGGCGTGGTCGAGGAGGACGGCCGTTACTGGCTGTCCGGGGCAACCTTCCCCTTGCGCGATCGGATCAAGGCCGTGGGCGGACGCTGGCACGCGGCGCGGCAGGCCTGGTCGCTCCCGGATCTTCCGGCGGTGGCATGGCTCGCGGAGACGCTCGCGGCAGCGCCCCGAGCGCCCTCCGGCCTCGCCGAGGCCAAGCCGGCACCGCTGCAGGGCTGGGGCAGCAAGCATTATCATGGTCATCGCGAGCGGCTGCGGCAGCGCTTCCTCGAGATGCCCCTACCCGAGACGCTCGCCGACTACGAGCTTCTGGAGCTCCTCCTGTTCTTTTCGATCTATCGCCGCGACACCAAGCCGATCGCGAAGCGGCTGCTCGCGAGCTTCGGCAGCCTCGGCGGTGTCTTCGCCGCCGATCCGTTGCGCTATGCCGAATGTTTAGGATCTCTGCCGGCCGAGGCTCCGGACGAGCTCAAGCGGATCCGCGACGACGATCTGCGCTTCACCCAGATCCTCTTGCGGGCCATCCACTGCGCCCAGCAGCGCGTGCTCAAGGAGCAGATCGCGGAGCGGCCGGTGATCGGCTCGTGGACGGCGCTCATCGACTATCTCAGCGTCGCGATGCAGCACGAGCCCGCCGAGCATTTCCGCATCCTGTTCCTCGACCGCAAGAACATCCTGATCAAGGACGAGGTGCAGAGCCGGGGCACGGTCGACCACACGCCGCTCTACCCGCGGGAGGTGGTCAAGCGCGCGCTCGAGCTCGCGGCCAGCGCCATCATCATGGTCCACAACCACCCGAGCGGCGACCCCACCCCGTCCCAGGCCGACATCGACATGACCCGCCAGGTCGTGAACGCGCTGGCGCAGGTGAACATCACCGTCCACGACCACATCATCGTCGGCAAGAACCGCCACACGAGCTTCAGGACGCAGCGGCTGATTTGAGCTTGGCCACGAGGGGCGCTTGCCGCTATCGACGCGGCCGTCATGCCGGAACACGTATCCCTTGCGGCCCTCACCGCCCTTCCCGTCGAGGAGGCGATCCCTCGTTTGCGCGCGGCGCTCGCCGCGCATGCCGCGGCCGTCCTGGAAGCGCCGCCCGGCGCCGGCAAGACCACGCTCGTCCCCTTGCGGCTTCTGGACGAGCCCTGGCTCGCGGGCCGCCGCATCCTGGTGCTGGAGCCGCGCCGGCTCGCGGCGCGTGGCGCTGCTGCGCGCATGGCGGAGCTTCTGGGCGAGGAGCCCGGCGAGACCGTGGGCTACGCCATGCGCTTCGAGCGCCGGGTGGGACAGCACACCCGGATCGAGGTCGTGACCGAAGGCCTCCTCACGCGGCGCCTCCAGCGCGATCCGATGCTCGAGGCTTACGGGCTCGTCGTGTTCGACGAGTTCCACGAGCGCTCGCTCGATGCCGATCTCGGCCTCGCCTTGTGCCTCGAGGTGCAGGAATCGCTCCGGCCCGACCTCAAGCTCCTCGTCATGTCGGCCACACTCGACGGTGCCGCCACGGCCCGGCTCTTGGGCGATGTTCCCGTCGTCCGCAGCGAGGGGCGGCTGTTCCCGGTCCGGGTCGAGCATCTCGCGGGCGATCCGGGCGAGGCCCTCGAGCTGCACGTGGCGCGCGCGGTTCAAGAGGCGCTCGCAGCATCTTCCGGCAGCATCCTCGTCTTCCTGCCCGGTGCCGGGGAGATCCGCCGCGCCGAGGCGCTGCTGCGGGACCGCCTGCGCGATCCTGCCATCGCGATCCATCCCCTCTACGGCGACCTGCCGCGCGCCGCACAGGACGCGGCGATCCGACCCGCACCTTCGGGCCGGCGCAAGATCGTGCTCGCCACCAACATCGCCGAGACCAGCCTCACCATCGAGGGGGTCGCCGTCGTGATCGACGCCGGCCTCGAGCGGCGTGCCCGCTTCTCGCCGCGCACCGGCATGAGCCGGCTCGTGACGGTTCCGATCAGCCGCGCCTCGGCCGAGCAGCGCAAGGGTCGCGCCGGCCGCCTCGGGCCCGGCATCTGCTACCGCCTGTGGCCGCCCGAGGAGGATCGCGGCCGCCGCGAGCATCGCCCGGCCGAGATCGAGGAGGCGGATCTCGCCCCGCTCGCCCTCGAGCTCGCCGTCTGGGGCGTGCGGGACCCGGCCGCCTTGCGCCTGCCGACCCGGCCGCCGGTGGGGCCGTTCCAGCAGGCGCGCGAGTTGCTGCGCGAGCTGGAGGCGCTTGACGCCTCGGGTGCCGTGACGCCGCACGGCCGCGCCATGGCCGAGCTGCCGCTTCATCCGCGCCTCGCCCACATGGTGTTGCGCGCGCGGGAGCGGGGCATGGCGGGGACGGCGCTCGCGGTAGCGGCTCTTCTCAGTGGCCGCGATTCCGACCGCGACCGCAGCGACGCCGACCTCGTCCGCCGGGTCGAGCTGCTCGGCCGTGGCGCGGGCGCCACGCGCGAGGCGGAGCGCATCCGCCGTCAGCTCGGCCGGGCGCTGGGTGGAGAGCCGGGCGAGGCGAGGGCCGAGGCGGTGGGAGCGGTGACGGCGCTCGCCTACCCCGACCGGCTGGCGCAGGCACGCGGTGGCCCTGGCAGCTTCCGCCTCGCGAACGGGAGAGGTGCCCGGCTCGATCCCTTGGACCCGCTGGCGAAGGAGCCCTGGCTCGCCGTGGCCGAGCTCGACGATGCCGGGGCCGAGGCGCGCATCCGGCTCGCCGCCCCCTTGAGCCTCGCCACGGTGGAGGCTCTTTTCGGCGAGCGGTTCACGACCGAGGAGGAGGTCCGCTTCGATCCGCGCGAGGCGGCGGTCACGGCGCGCCGTGTCACCAGGCTGGGAGCGCTCGTCGTCAAGGAGCAGGCCCTGACCGCCATCGACCCCGAGCGCGTCGCGGCCGCCCTGTGCCAGGGCATCCGGGCGAAGGGCCTCGTCGTTCTGCCCTGGAGCGATGCCGCCCGGCAGCTCCGGGCGCGCGTGGCGTTCCTGCGCCGCCGCGAGCCGGAGTGCTGGCCCGATCTCGACGATCCGGCGCTTCTGGCCGGACTCGAGGAATGGCTGGCACCCTGGCTCGCGGGCCGACGGCGGCTCGTGGATCTGGCCGACATCGATCTCCAGGCGATCCTGAAGAGCCGGCTCGATCATGCGCAATGGCGGGAGCTGGAGCGCCGTGCTCCTGCACGCCTTCCTGTGCCGAGCGGCCGGGAGATCGCGATCGACTACACCGCCGATCCGCCGGTGCTCGCGGTCAAGCTGCAGGAGCTGTTCGGCCTCGCCGTGACACCTGCGGTCGACGAGGGTCGCGTGAAGCTGAGCCTGCAGCTCCTCTCGCCCGCGCAGCGTCCAGTGGCGGTGACCCGGGACCTCGCGGGCTTCTGGGTCACGGGCTATCCCGCCGTGCGCAAGGAGCTGCGCGGGCGCTATCCCAAGCATCCCTGGCCCGAGGACCCGCTCACCGCCCCCGCCACCCACAAGGCGAAGCCGCGGGCGTGAGCCCGTTCAGCCGCGCGGAATGCCGAGCAGCTTCTCCGCGGCGTGGAGCTGCTTGACGCCACCGCTGTAGTCGCCCTTGCCGCAGGCCTGCTCCGCCTGGTCGCGCATGCCGACGGCCTTGGCGTAGTTCGACGATTGTTTGTGACTGGCCGCGTTGTCGTCGAAGTAGTTGATCATGCTCTGGCACGTGCCGCGGTCGGCCTGCCGCACACGCTCGTGCCGCATGCCCTGATCCTGCGTGGTGGGGGTGATGGCCGGCTCGCGATGCCGTGCTGCAGGCTGGGGTGCCGTCTCGGCCAGGGCCGGCAGCGCCGCCGCGGAAAGGAGCGCGATCCCCAAAGCGGCGGAAAGCCATGTCGTGCGCATCGCACATCTCCGATTCGTCGCCGGAAGCTTCGGTGCTCCCGGTCGATCGACTCTAGACGGCGACCATGGACCCCGGTCGTGCGGGGCATGAACTCGGGTCTACCCGCCATCACGGAACGCTGACCCTTTCTCGATCGGCGCGTGAGCGACGTCTGAGGACGGCGAGCGCTCCTTCAGGAGCTGGCGCACTCGGGTAGGCGCTCGAGGCCGGGCATGATCTTGAGGGTCTCCTGCTTGGCGCAGGCCGGAAAGCCCGCCCGCCGCATCGTGTCGGTGAGCCGTTGCCGCTCGGCCGCGCTCCACTCGGGTGCACCGGCGAAGCCTTCCACGGTCAGGTTGGGAAACCGTGTCAGCGCCTCGGCGACGGCCGCATGCGCTTCCTCCACCCGCCCCAGAGCACCCAACGCGGCGGCACGGAAGACGTAGTCGCTCCGGCGGTAGTTGTCCCGGGGCTTCCGGTCCAGCATGCGCAGCGCGTCCTCGTACCGGCCCACCATGAAGAAAGCATAGCGATAAGAGCTCAGCGCCCAGTTCGGCATGTTGGGGTTCAGCCGGATCGCCTGCTCGGCCGCCGCGGCACCCCTCTCGGCTTGGCCGAAGCTGCTCGCCCAGTCCGCATAGAAGGTCAGGATGTCGGCCGAGTTCGGGTTCAGATCGAGGGCCTTGCCGAGCTCGGCCCCGGTGCGGACGAGGTTGCCTTCCCTTCCGAGCGCGCTGGCGAGTGCCGCATGGGCCTCGGCGTCCATGGGATCGAGATCGACGGCCTGCTGCGCCGCATCCTTGGCGGCCTGCCGCAGCTCGGGTGTCTCGTCCACGAAGCCGCCCAGCACCTGGTAGGACCAGGACAGTCCCGTCCAGGCGCGGGCGAAATTGGGGTCGATGGCGAGACTCTGCTTCAGGAGACGGATCGCCTCCTCGACGCTCTCCTTGGTCTCGCGGTGCTTGGCCTCGATTCCCAGGAGATAGAGGTCGTAGGCATTCAGGTCCTGCGGCCGCTTGCGCTTGGCCAGATCGCGATCGGCCGCGACGATCAGGCCCGTATAGCCGCCGATCTTGGCTGCGACCGCCTCGGCGAGCTCGCTCTGGACCGCGAACACGTCCTGCGTGGGTCGGTCCCAGCGCTCGGACCAGACATGGGTGCCGGTGGGCGCGTCGATGAGCTGCGCCGTAACCCTTACGCGCGCGCCCTGGCGCTGGATCGAGCCTTCCAGCACGTAGCGGACGCCCAACGCCCTGCCGACCTCCCGCACGTCGACCGGCTTGCCCTTGTAGGCCGCGGTCGAGTTGCGGGCGATCACGTCGAGGTCGCGGAAGCGGGCGAGATCGGTGATCGTGTCCTCGGTGAGCCCGTCGGCGAGCCGGCCCGTGGCCGCGTCGCCGCCCAGGTTCTCGAACGGCAGCACGGCGATCGAGGCGCGGCCCTGGGCTCCGGCGTCCCCGCCGGCCCGGCCCCACCACCATCCCCCCGCCGCGGCGGCCGCGAGCACGAGAAGGGCGGCCAGGGCGGCGGCGGCACGACGGCCCTGCCACCATGACCGCCGCCGCGCGGCTTTGCCGTCCAGCTCCACCCGGTAGGTGCGGATCGGCCGCGCGATGTTCTTGACCCGCTGCTCGCCGGCGAAGGTCAGCGGCAGGCCCAGGCGGCCCTGCAGGTGATCGTAGGCCGTGCCCGAGACCAGCACGCCGCCGGGCTCGCAGAGCTGCTCCAGCCGGGCCGCCACGTTGACGCCGTCGCCGAGCAGGTCCTCGCCCTCGACCACGACGTCGCCGAGGTTGACCCCGATCCGGAACACGATCCGCCGCTCGGCCGGGACCGCCGCCTGCCGCCCGGCCACGGCCCTTTGCACCGCGACGGCGCAGGCGACCGCATCGACCACCGAGGCGAACTCGACCAAAGCACCGTCGCCCATCAGCTTGACGATGCGACCATGATGCTCGGCGAGCAGCGGATCGATCACCTCGCGGCGCAAGCTCTTGATCAAGGCCAGCGTCGCCGCCTCGTCCGCCTCGATCAGCCGGCTGTAGCCGACCACGTCGGCGGCCAGAATCGCCGCCAGCCGCCGCTCCGCCCGATCCTTGGCCGCCATGACAGCCTCCCAGCGCGGGGTGTGCTCGCGCTCCGCCCCGCATTCGGCCCATCGGCCGTGGCATCTGGACGACCGATGGTACCATGGACCGGGCGGCTCCGTCAGGCCGTCAGCAGCGCTTCGGCCCGCAGTCGATGGCATCCGCCGGCAGGTCGAATGCCGCCTCGGCCGGGCGATGGTCGAAGCGCAGCCGGCTCACCCGGAACAGAGGCTCGCCCTTGAATCCCGCCACGAGCGGAAAGCCGTCGCCGGCATAGGCGGCGAAGCCGACCTCGCCGCAGCCGGGCTCGTGCCTGCGCGGCGCCAGCTTCGGCTCGACCCGCTGCAGAAGCTCGACCGCCCGGACGAGAGGCTCGGTGAAGCTCGCCATCCAGGGGCTCGCGAGCACCTCGCCGCAGATCCGCTCGTTCATGATCAGCACGTGATAGGTGCTGCCGTACCCGGCCACCATCGGCCCCTCGCTCCACGGCTCGAGCGAGGACGGCCGGAACGGGGCGGCCTCCGGCATGGCGGCCGCACGGATGCGATGCGGCCGGCTTCCGTCGAGCGCGTGGACGTCGCCTTGGGCGAGATCGACGAGGTAGCGGGTACTCTCGACCACGGCCAGCACCCGGCTCTGGTCCCGGCCGAGCTCGAGCCGGAGCGGCCGCCCCTCGTAGTCGCCCTCGAGCAGGATGCCGGCCGTGGCCGTGCCCGCGGCGAGCACGAGCGTCGCTGCGGCGAGGAATGCTACCGGTCGCAGCAAGGCCGGCCCCCTTCAGCCGCCGTTGCCATTGCCGGCGGGTGCCCCGAACACGCGCTCGAAGATCGTATCGACGTGCTTGAAATGGTAATCGAGGTCGAACAGGCGCTCGAGCCGTGCCCGGTCCAGATGCGCCGTGACCTCGGGGTCGCCCGCGAGCAGCTCGAGCAAGGGCTTGCCCTCGTGCCAGGCGCGCATGGCCTGGCGCTGCACGATCTCGTAGGCCTTCTGCCGCGGCAGGCCCGCCTCGGTCAGCGCCAGCAGCACGCGCTGCGAGCTGTGGAGGCCGTGGGTGGCCTCGAGGTTGCGCCGCATCTGCTCCGGGTAGACGACGAGGTTCTCCATCATCCGGGCGAGGCGCACCAACGCGAAATCGGTGAGGATGCAGGCATCCGGCAGCATCACCCGCTCGACCGAGCTGTGCGAGATGTCGCGCTCGTGCCAGAGCGCCACGTTCTCGAGCGCAGGAATGACTGCAGCCCGGATCATCCGGGCGAGGCCGGTCAGGTTCTCGGAGAGCACGGGGTTGCGCTTGTGCGGCATGGCCGAGCTGCCTTTCTGCCCGGCGGCGAAGAACTCTTCGGCCTCGCGCACCTCGGTGCGTTGGAGGTGGCGCACCTCGATCGCGAGCCGCTCGATCGAGGAGGCGATCAGCGCCAGCACGCTCGTGAACGCCGCGTGCCGGTCGCGCGGGATCACCTGGGTCGAGATCGGCTCGGGCCTGAGGCCGAACCGGACGGCCACGGCGGCCTCGACCCTGGGATCGACGTTGGCGAAGGTGCCTACGGCCCCCGAGATGGCGCAGGTCGCGATCTCCTCGCGCGCCCGCACCATGCGGCGCCGGTTGCGGGCGAACTCGGCAAACGCGCTCGCGAGCTTGAGGCCGAACGTGACCGGCTCGGCGTGGATGCCGTGGCTGCGGCCGATGCAGGGCGTCAATTTGTGCTCGTAGGCGCGCCGCTCGAGCGCGTCGAGGACGAGGTCGAGATCGGTCAGGATCAGGTCGGCGGCGCGGGTGAGCTGGATCGCGAGCGTGGTGTCGAGAAGGTCGGACGAGGTCAGGCCCAAGTGCAGGAACCTGGCCTCCTCGCCGCACACCTGCTCGACATGGGTGAGGAAAGCGATCACGTCGTGGCGGGTGACGGCCTCGATCTCCTCGACCCTGGCCGGATCGATCAGCCGCTCGCGGTGTGCTGCCGCCTTCTGTGTCAGCGCCCGGACCGGCTCGGCCGGGACGGCGCCGATCTCGGCCATCGCCTCGGCTGCCGCCAGCTCGACGTCGAGCCAGATCCCGAGCTTGGTCTCGGGCGAGAACACCGCCACCATCTCCGGCCGGCTGTAGCGAGGAATCATGGGCTGCTCACGCGCTTTGGATCCGAAATGCGCGCCCTTCTAGCAGCACCGGAGCGTATGCGCGAGATGGCGCCGTCCGGACTCGTGGCACGGCAGGGGCTCGCCCGTGCTCTCCCGCGTGGCGGCGGCAGGGTTCGATCTGTATCATTGCCTGTCCGGCATCGCGGCCTTCTCACGAACGGGCTCGACGACCATGAGCAGCTACTCTCCCGACGAGATCCTGACCTTCTGGTTCGCCCCCGAGAACCGACCGCGCTGGTTCACCCCCGATTCGGCGTTCGATGCCGAGATCGCCCGTCGCTTCGGGCCTCTGATCGAGGATGCGGCCGATGGCCGCCTGGCCGCCTGGGTCCGGGAACCGCGGGGAGCGCTCGCCTTGTGCATCCTGCTCGACCAGTTCCCGCGCAACGTCTGGCGCGGCACGCCGCGTGCCTTCGCCTACGACCGCTACGCGCTTCCCGTCGCCGAGGAGGCGCTGGCGAGGGGCCACGATCGGGCGCTTTCCCCGGAAGAGCGGCTCTTCCTCTATCTGCCGCTCGAGCACAGCGAGGATCTCGAGCGGCAGCAGCGCTGCGTGGCGCTCATGGAGGGGCTGGGCGATCCGGGGTGGCTGGATTACGCCGTGCGTCACCGCGACATCGTTGCGCGCTTCGGTCGTTTTCCGCACCGCAACGCCGTGCTCGGGCGGACGAGCACGGCGGAGGAGGAGGCCTTCCTGCAGGAACCGAACGCCTCGTTCTGAGCGGCGGGCGCGCCGTGGCCGGGCGGGGATTGTCGCCCGGGCAACAGTCGGCTCTCGACCTGCGTCTTCGGGGGTCGGACCGTTCCGCGCAGTTGCGCTTCCACGGTCGAGCGAGTACCTGATGCCCATGGTCCGCGACCGGCGCGTGCGCGCGCACGGTCGTGGTTCCAGGCGGGGGGTCCGGACCGGGTGGAGCGAGACATCGAGCGCAACCGTGGTACCAGGCCCGTCGGCGCCGCGGCGTCGTGTCGTGCCACCCGTCGAACGTGCCAGCGGATCAAGCCTGTTTCCTCATGATGCTCGACCCGGAGTCTGCCGACGGCCCGACCGACGCCGTCCCCGAAGCTCGTCACGGCCGGCTCGCCGGCCTGCGTAGCACCTTGCGCCGTCTGTCGCCCTACCTCATCGGCGGGGCGATGTTCACGATCGCGGTGTGGGTGCTGCACAGCACGCTGGCCCGCTACGATCTCAGCGACCTTCACGCCGAGCTCTCGCAGCTCACCCTCTCCCGGCTGGGCTCGGCCGTGCTGTTCACGGCCCTCAGCTTCCTGGCGCTGGTCGGCTACGAATATTCGGCGCTCGGCATGATCGGCAAGCGCCTGCCCTTGCGTCAGCTCGCGCTCGCCTCGTTCGCGACCCAGTCGATCGCGCACTCGACCGGTTTCGCCTTCCTGATCGGCGCCACGCTGCGCTACAATTTCTACGCCGCCAAGGGCCTCAAGATTACCGATGTCGCCAAGGTGCAGGTGTTCTTCACCATCACCTTCACGCTGGGGGTCGCGACGCTGGCCGGGGTGGTCGTGATGATCGAGCCGTGGCGGCTCGCCGCCGCCACCGGCCTCCCGGCCTGGCTCTGGCGGCTCGCCGCCGGAACGGCGCTCGCCCTCGTCACCGGCTACGTGATCTGGGGCGGCTTCTTCCACCGTCCCTTTCGCTGGCGCGGCCGTACCTTCACGCTGCCCGGCGCTGGCGCCACGCTGACCCAGATCTTCTTCGGCGTCGCCGATCTCCTCGCCGTGGCTGGCGCTCTCTACGTCCTGCTGCCGCCCGAGCTCCATCTCGGCTATCTCGAGGTCCTCACCGTCTTCATGGCCTCGATCGTCGTGGGCCTCGTGAGCCACGTGCCGGGTGCCTTGGGGGTGTTCGAATCCGCGGTCATCCTGCTCCTCCAGCCGGACGATCAGCAGATCCTGCCTCTGATCGGAGCGCTCCTCGCCTTTCGCGGCGTCTACTACATCCTGCCGCTCTGCTGCGGGGTCTCGGTGCTGGCGCTGAGCGAGATGCATCGCTGGCGCTTCGTGCTCCTCGGCCTTGGCGACCGCGTGCGGCTCGATCTCGGGCCGGGCACGCCGAACGCCGTGGCCGCACTCACGTTCACGATCGGCATCGTGCTCGTCGTGGCGGCGATGATCCCGAGCTCCGCCGGCGCGTCGAGCGCCCTTCTCCTGCACCTGCCGCGGAGCTTCGCGGAGCTCGGCGAGGCGCTCGAGGTCACGAGCGGGCTCGCGTTCCTGCTGCTCGCGCGTGGTCTCGTCCAGCAGCTCACGGCTGCCTGGCGCTGGAGCCTGGGCCTGGCGCTCGCGGGCTTCGCCGGCGGCCTGCTCGGTGGCGAGCCGCTCGTGATCGATCTTCTCCTTCTGGCGCTGGCCGTTCTCCTGTTCGCCTGCCGGAGCGCCTTCGTCCGCGCTCCCGGACGGCGCGACCTCTGGCAGGCGCCGGTCTGGGTCCTCCTGCTCGCCGTGACCCTGGTCTCGAGCTTCTGGCTGATCGGGCGCGGATAGCGCCGGCACCGGGCCGCTCCTGGCCCGAGGCGACCTTGCTCGTCACGCTCGGGCGCCGGCGGGCGCTCGAGCCCGCATTCCGGCTCGCCGGCCTCTCGCGCCGTCCGCCCGGCTCGTGAGCGCCGGGCGCACGGCGCTGCTTCGTTCCGTCGGACGTCACGGGCTCGGCGTTGAGCGATCGTTAACCTTTCCCTGCCAGTATCCTTGATGCCGACAGGCGGAGGCGGAGCACCTTCCGATCTCCTCCTGGATTCGATTTCGATAAAATTGTCCGAAAACATCGTTATACTTTTCGTGCAAAGTATCCTGAATTGATTTTCTGAAAACATGCTTGCAATTACTTCATATGGATGATTTAACGTTGTTATGTTCACCTTCGAGGCGATCGACGCGGCGCCGCCACGAGCGGAAGCGTCGTCTGCGTTCGACGCGACGGGAGATCTCGGATGGCCGTGGCACGTAGCGAGTTGCGCACCCTGATCGGGCGGGTCGACAACGACAATGCGCCCGATTCCCTTCCGGTCCGCCCGGCCGTTCCGGTGCGGCCGCCCAGGGTCCGCCCCGATGCGCTCGAGCTCGAGTACGACAACATTCTCACCCGCCTCGAGCCCGAGACGGGAATCTTGTGGGCCTGGATGCGGCATCCGGAGCGGGCCTGCTTCACGCCGGGGCTGATGGCCGACGGGCGGCACTTCCAGGAATGGCTGCGCGCCACGTTCGGTGGCCGTCGCCGCGAGGAGATGCCGTTCCGGCACCTCGTCTGGGCGTCGCGGGCCACGAGTGCCTGGAGTCTGGGCGGCGATCTCGCCACCTTCACGCGGCTGATCCGCGCCGCCGACGAGGCGGGACTCAGGGCTTACGCCTATCGCTCGATCGACGTCCTCCACGACAACTACCAGGCCCTCGACCTGCCGATCATGACGGTCGCCCTCGTCCAGGGCGATGCGATCGGCGGTGGCTTCGAGGCGATGCTGACCAACGATCTCGTCGTCGCCGAGCGGAGCGCGAGGTTCGGCCTGCCCGAGATCCTGTTCGACCTGTTTCCCGGCATGGGTGCCTACAGCCTTCTGCGCCGTCGTGTGGGCGAGCGTACGGCGCGCACCCTGATCGAGGATGGCAAGACCCGCAGCGCCGACGAGCTCCTCGAACTCGGCCTCGTCGATATCGTCTGTGATCCGGGCGAGGGCGAGGCCGTCCTGCGGCGCCATCTGGCCGAACGCGCCCACCGGTTCGGGGTCGATCTCACCTTGAAGCGCGTGCGGCGCCGCTCGGACCCGCTCGGCCGGTCCGAGCTGATCGACATCGTCGATCTCTGGGTCGAGCAGGCGCTCTGCCTCGGCGAGGCGAGCCTGCGGCGGATGGACTGTCTCGCCCGGCATCAGGAGCGGCGGCGGGCCGGGCGTTGAGCCGGAGCGGAGCCCGAGCGTGCGGGCGTCCTCAGCGCCGATGCGGGCGGGATCGGGCGCTCTCGTGCCGGCGCTTGGCGGCGAGCAGGGCCTCGCGGGCGCGCACGAACTCGTGCCGCAGTGCGGCGAGCTCGGCGCCCGCCCGCATCATCAGCGCATGATCGTCCAGCTCGCGCCAACCGAGGCAGAGCGCGAACACGGCCATGGCGCCGACATGGGCGGCACTGCTGCGCAGCGCATGGGCCTGATCGCGGAACGTCCTGGCGTCGCCCCTCTCTGCCGCCTGCTCGAGCTCGGCCAGGATGCCGGCGGCCTCGGCCAGGAAATCGTCGACGAGGCCCGCGAAGAACCCGTCGCCGCGGTCGAGCTGGACGAGGCTCGCGATCTTGGCCGGGTCGAGCGCCGGGGCCGCGCCGCTCGCGGGCTCGGATGCCGTTTCGGGGATATCCGCAGGCCCGGAGGCCTCCGATGGCGGCGTCGATCCGCTCGCCGAGCGGTCGCCCGCCCCGCTCCCGGTCAGCTCGTCCAGCGTGCGCAGGAGGAGGCCCGTGTCGATCGGCTTCGTGAGATAGGCCGAGAAGCCGACGGCGCGGCAGGCTTCCTGCGTCTTTGGGGTGGCATCGGCGCTCAGCGCCACGATCGGGGGCAGCTCCCGCGGGTCATGCGTGAAGCGCAGGAGCTTCACCGCCTCGATCCCGGTCATCCCGGGCATGTTGATGTCGAGCAGCACGAGATCGAAGCCCGGATGCGCCAGCGCTTCCAGCACCTCCTCGCCGGAGCCGACGACGGTGACACGATGGCCGGCACGCTCGAGCATCCGGCCCACGACCTTCTGGTTGGTCCGATTGTCTTCGGCGACCAGGATCGCGAGGCTGCGCCGGGGCTCCCCCGCCGCGGCGGCGCCGGGCAGGTCACCGGTGAGCAGCGGCCGCCGTAGCGCCGCCCGCAAGGCGGCGAAGAGCGCCGCATCGGGCGCATCCGCCGCGAGATCGACGACGCTTGCCGCCGTTTCCCGTCGCAGGCCCACCGTGATCAGCTCGACCGGCTCGAGCGAGGAGATGCCGGAAAGCGCTGCCGCGAGCCCGTCGAGATCGACGGCCGGCGCACGCTCCCCGACCAGGACCACGACGGGATCGGCCTCGTGCGCGAGGAGCTCGACCGCCGCCTCGGTCGTCGCGACGCAGCGCGTGCGGCAGCCGAAGCGGGCCGTCCGCTCGGCCAGCGCCGTCGCCGCATCGCGGCCGCCGATCACGACGACGCAGCCCTCGAGCCGTTCGTCCGGTGCGCCGGCCGGGGCGGCAGCGAGGCCGAGCGGCAGCTCGAACCAGAAGGTGGAGCCTCGTCCCGGCGCGCTTTCCACGCCGATGGTGCCGCCCATGAGCTCGACCAGCTCGCGGGCGATGCTGAGGCCGAGGCCGGTGCCGACGATACCTTTGCGCATGGCGTCGGCCCCGCGCGCGAAGCGCTCGAACACGCGGTTCTGCGCCTCCGGCGACAGGCCGGGCCCGGTGTCCGTGACGGAAAAACGCAGCCGCACCTCCCGCTCGCTCCAGGCCACGGGCTCGACCGCGAGCCGCACGCCGCCTTTTTCGGTGAACTTGATCGCGTTGCCGACGAGGTTGATGAGGACGTGATGGAGGGCGCGGGCACTGCCCTCGAGACGGTAGGGTGTCAGGGGAGCGAGCCGCAGGCGGAGATGAAGCCCTTTCCTCGTCGCCACGTGCCGCAGCATGAGCCGGACCCGGGCGAGGCCGTCATGGAGGTCGAACGGCTCGGCCTCGACGGTGTAGCGTCGGGCCTCGAGCCGGGCGAGGTCGAGGACCTCGTCGACGAGCCCCAAAAGGCTCACGGCCGCGGTGCGGATCGTCGCCGTCATGTCGCGCTGCTCGAGATCGAGCCGGGTGCCGGCCAGAAGCTCGCCCATGCCGATGATCGCGTTGAGCGGGGTGCGCAGCTCGTGGCTCATCGTCGCGAGGAAATGGCTCTTGGCACGGCTCGCCTCCTCCGCCCGGCCGATCGCGTCCGTGAGCTTCCTGAGAAGGACCGCGAAATAGGCCGGCAGGACGACCAGGGAGGCGATGAGGGCGCCCGCCAGAACCGGGTTCGCGCGCCATTCGGCGCTGAGCGCGATCACCCCACCGAACAGGACGAGCGACGTGCCGGCGGCGGCGATCAGGTAGATCCGGCCGTAGCGGAAGCCGTGACCGAGAATCACCCAGAGCAGGAGCGGATAGAACGCCGAGGCGGCGCTGCCGCCGACGAACAGCGCCCCGTTCACGCCGAAGGTGTCGATCAGGATCGCCACGAAGCGCCGCCACGGCAGCGGGGCCGGGCGGATCAGGGTGTGAGCCAGCACGGCGAGCGAGCTCGTGAGCCCGAGGGCGAAGACGAGCGTGCTGCCCCGGAGAACGCGCTGGTGTTCCAGGGGATCGTGCGGCATCAGCAGCACGAAGCCGTACATGCCGACGATGACGCCGATTCGGATCAGCGCCTGCTCGTGCTCGCTGTTCCCGGCCGCGCGCAGCCTCTCCCGGGTCCGCTGCCAGCGGATCTTGAGGCCGTCCATGCCCCCCGTCCGGCTCAGCCGTCCGCCGGACCCGGGACGAGGAGGCTTTCGGCCGGGCGCGCCGCGGCCCGCAGCAGCACCTTCCGCTCGAGCTCCTGGGGGCTCAGGGGCGGGCTCACCAGATGGCCCTGGACCTCGTCGCAGTCGAACCGGTGCAGGAGCGAGAGCTGGCCCTTGGTCTCCACCCCCTCGGCGATCACGCGCAGGCCCAGGCTGTGGCCGAGATTGATGATGGCGCGGACGATCACCTCGTCGTTCGGGCTGTGCTCGAGGTTCTGGACGAACGAGCGGTCGATCTTCAGCCGTCGCACCGGCAGGCGCTTGATGTAGGAGAGCGAGGAGTAGCCGGTGCCGAAATCGTCGATCGAGAGGCTGACACCGAGCTGGTTCAGATGGCGCAGGCTCGAGATCGCCGTCTGGCTGTTCTCGATCACGGCGTTCTCGGTGAGCTCGAGGTCGAGCGAGCTCGCGGGCAGGGCGCATTCGGCCAGCACCCGCTCGACGAGCTGCTCGATGCCGCGCTCCCGGAACTGGACCGGCGAGAGATTGACCGACATCTGCAGGCCGCCGAGTCCTCTGTCCTGCCATTGCCGCTGCTGCCGGCAAGCGCTGCGCAGGACCCAGGCGGTCAAGGGTGCTATCAGCCCGATGTCTTCGGCGAGGCCGATGAACTCGCCGGGGCCGACCAGACCGCGATAGGGATGGCTCCAGCGCACGAGCGCCTCCGCGCCGATGATGGCCCCGGTGCGCAGGTCGAGCTGCGGCTGGTAGTGGACCACGAACTGCTCGCCGGCCAGCGCCTGGCGCAGCTCGCGCTCGAGCGTCACGGCCCGGCGCGCCGCGAGGTTCATCTCGGCGGCGAAGAAGCGATAGGCGTCGCGCCCGGCCTTCTTCGCCCGGTACATCGCGAGCTCCGCGTTCTTGAGGAGCGCCTCGACCGTCCGCCCGTCGGCCGGGGCGACGGTGATGCCGAGGCTGGCACTCAGATGCACCTCGTGCGAGCGGATGACGAAGGGCAGCGCGAAGGCCTCGCCGAGCCGCCGCGCCAGCTCGCCCGCATCGTCCGGCCGCTTGATCCCGGTCTGCAGGATCAGAAACTCGTCGCCCTCGACCCTGGCCAGAAGCTCGCCGGGCCCGAGCCGCGCCTTGAGCCGGCAGGCGACCTCGCGCAGGAGCTCCGAGCCGAACTCCTTGCCGAACGCGTCGTTGATGCCCTTGAAGCGGTCGAGGTCGAGATGGATCAGAGCCAGCATCTCGTGCTGCCGCCTTATGCGCGCGAGCTCGTGCTCGAAGCGGGCCCGGAAATGCTCGGCCGTGGGCAGACCGGTGAGGGCATCCTCCTGCTGCAGAAGCGCAGTGCTGGCTTCGGCCCGCCGCAGCTCGGTGACGTCCAGCGCCACCGTCAGCACGTCGGGTACCCAGCCGGTGCCGTTGCCGAGCGGGGCCTTGCTCGTGAGCAGCCAGCGCGTGGCCCCGGAGGGAGTCACCAGCGTCTCGTGGGTCGGGCAGGCGAGGGGCTGCCCGGTCTCGAGCACCTTGTCGTCGAGCACGCCGCTCTGCAGCGCGTAGTCCTCGCCGAGGCTCTCCGCGAGCGGTCGGCCCAGCATTGCCGCACGGTCGATCCCGAGGAGCCGTTCGTAGCCGCGGTTCACGAGCTTGATCCGGCCATGCGCATCGACGATCGACACGGCGGCGGGCATGGCGTCGAGGATCTGCTGCAGCCGGTCCTCGGCCGGCCCGTTCGTCTGCGTCTCGAGGGTGCGCTCGAGGTCGGCCGCCTTCTCGGCGAGAAGGAGCTGCTGCCGGTGCAGGGTCAGAAGGTTGCGGGCGCGCGCCCGGAACTCGAGATGGTCGACCGGGCTCAGGAGAAAGTCGGTGGCGCCGGCCTCGAGGGCCCGATAGCGGAACTCGCGGTCCTCGTAGACCGTGACGACGATGATCGGCACGTCGACGAGCACCTGCCGGCTGCGGAGTGCGCGCACGAAGCTCGCGCCGTCCATCTCCGGCATGTTGAAGTCGGTGACGATCAGGTCGGGGGCGAGGCCGCCGTCGAACGCCTCGAGCGCCGTCAGCGCGCTCGGGAACGCATGGACGGAAAGCCCTTCCTCCACCGACGCGGCGAGCCGCGTCAGGATGTTGCGGTTGGTGACACGGTCGTCGATGACCGCGATCTTCGCCATCCGACCTCTCGCGTCGTACCCACCACGCCGAGAAGGATATAACCTTGAGTTTAACCGTTCGAACGATAAAGGAAGGCGAAGGTTCAAGGCAAGCGTCAAGCTGGTCCGTGACGTGAAAAGGGCGGCCCTTGTCCGGATGATGGTCGAATCGCGCCACTTCGACCGGGCTCGTGCACCGCATCGACCGGTCGAGATGGCCGGCTCGCCCCCGAGATGCTCTCGCGCTCGGTGCCATGGTGGGGTGCTGCGGGTGCCGGCGGCGTGGAGCATGGCTGCCCGTCGCGTCGCTCCAGTCCGTGCCTCTCGCCTGAAGGGCCTATCCCTACTAGCTTCGAGACCCGGCCCGAGATGGCCCGGACGATCACGACAGGGAGGTAGCAAGGATGCGCAAGCTGATCGCCACGATCCTGACCGGCGGCGCCCTGATCGCCACCGCGCAGGCGGAGGAGCTGAAGGCCGTCGTGCACCAGATCACCGATCGGGGCGTGGGCGACGCCATCGGCAGCGTCGCCATCGTCCAGACCGACGCCGGGGCGAGATTCGTGACCGATCTGAGGGGCCTGCCGAGCGGCGAGCACGGCTTCCACATCCACGAGAAGGGCGACTGCGGTCCGGCGCCGAACACCGAGGGCAGGATGGCAGCCGGCATGGCAGCCGGCGGCCACTGGGACCCGGAAGGCAGGAAGGCGCACATGGGCCCCGAGGGACGGGGTCATATGGGCGACCTGCCGGTGCTGTCCGTCCAGGCGGATGGCTCCGCCAAGGGGGACGCCCTCGCGCCGCGGATCAAGGACGTCGCCGCCCTCAAGGGCAAGGCGCTGATGATCCACGCCGGCGGCGACAATTACAGCGATCAGCCCAAGCCCTTGGGCGGCGGCGGTGCCCGCATCGCCTGCGGCGTGATCGAGTAGCCGCACCCGGGAAGGCGGTCAGGTGCCGGCGCGACGCCAGACCGCTTGGTCGCGCCGATAGTCCGGCATCCTTTCGTACTCCACGGGCGTCAGCTCGACGACGAAGCCGTCGCTCTGGCCCCTGACCGGGACCAGCGCCTCGAGCTCGAGCACCGAGGTCTTGCCGGGCAGGCCGAACAGTGGCTGGAACGCCACGATCGCCCGCGCCGCGCCGCTCGGCTCGTCGACGACGAGATCCTGCACCGTGCCGATCCGGGCACCGGTGCCGTCGCGTACGGGCTTGTTCAGGAGGTCCTGCGGCTGCAGGCCCACGGGCAGGGCGTCGGGCCGATCGCTTCCGAGCGAGCGCAGCTCCTCGGGGGCTGTCGGGTTGACCGCGTCCTGGCCCGACGGCGCCTGCTCCGCCCCCTTCACCGCCTCCTCGACCATGCGCCGCACCCGCTCGGCGTCGCGTGCCTGATCCTTCTCGACATTCTTGAGTGCATCCTCGACGATTGCGCTGGTCGATCCTTCCCCTTGCGCGCGGATGGATGCCGGACCGGCGAGAGCCACCGTGGCGACGAGGCAGAGCGTCCATGGCAGACGGCTCCGGCCATGCGTCGGCCCGTCACGTCCGGTCTCGTGTCCATCGCTGTTCCGTCGCATGGCCGATCTCTCCTGGTCGTACCGCCTTCCCCGAACCCGGACGATGGATCGGCCTACCGCCAGGCCGCCGGCCGAGGCAAGCACGGGTTCGGCTCGAGCGCGCCGGGCCGTGACAGGCTCCGCAAGCGCCGATCGCGAGCAGAAAAAGGCGACTGCGAGGCGCACGGTCGATCCCGCAGGGAGGCCTGCTCCTTTCCAACGCCCGAGACCGGCTTGCGTTCACGGGCAATCTTGCGTAGCCGATCGTGAGAGCCCTTCTCGAAGGGCCGTATCGTCGCTCCCCTGCTTGCGTTCCCACGAAGGCGTCCTTCATGTCCTCCTGGCACCCGTCCGTCTGCCCTCACGACTGCCCCTCGGTCTGCGCGCTCGAGGTCGAGAAGCGCGCCGACGGCAGGCTCGGCAAGGTCAGAGGCTCGCTGCGCAACGCCTACACGGCCGGTGTCGTCTGCGCCAAGGTCGCCCGCTACCATGAGCGCTTCCACCATCCCGAGCGGCTCGCCTATCCTTTGCGGCGCAAAGGACCCAAGGGCTCGGGCGCGTTCGAGCGGATCTCCTGGGAGGACGCGCTGGATGCGATCGCGGAGGGCCTGACCCGCGCCGAGCAGCGCTTCGGCCCGGAGACGGTCTGGCCCTACTGGTATGCCGGCACCATGGGCCTCGTGCAGCGCGACGGCATCCAGCGCCTGACCCACGTCAAGAAGTACTCGCGCTTCAAGAGCACGATCTGCGTCATGCTCTCAGACACGGGCTTCAAGGCCGGGCATGGGCTACGCTGGGGCGTGCCCGCGACCGAGATCGGCGAGCATTCGGAAGTGATCGTGGTCTGGGGCTGCAACCCGGTCCACACCCACGTCAACCTGATGAGCCACATCGCCCGTGCCCGCAAGGAGCGCGGGGCGAAGCTCGTCGTGGTCGATCCCTACCGCTCCGCCACCGCCGAGCAGGCCGACCTGCATCTTCCGCTCCGGCCCGGCACCGACGGGGCACTGGCTTGCGGGGTCATGCACGTCCTGTTCGCGGAGGGCCTGGCCGACCGGGACTATCTGGCGCGCTTCAGCGACGTGCCGGACGAGCTGGAGCGGCATCTGCGCTCCCGCACCCCGGAATGGGCCGCTGCCATCACCGGCCTCGAGCCTGCGGAGATCGTGGCCTTCGCCCGGCTCTGGGGCTCGACCAGGCGCGCTTTCCTGCGGCTCGGCTACGGCTTCACGCGCTCGCGCAACGGTGCTGCCAACATGCACGCGGCCTCGTGCCTGCCGGTCGTGACCGGTGCCTGGGCGCACGCAGGGGGCGGTGCCCTCTACAACTTCGGCGACCTCTACCGCTTCGACAAGACGATGATCGAGGGCCTGGATGCGGTCGATCCGTCGGTCCGGCTCCTGGACCAGTCGCAGATCGGCCCGATCCTCGTGGGCGATGCCGAGGCGCTCCAGGGCGGCCCGCCGGTGACGGCGCTCCTCGTCCAGAACACCAACCCCGTCGCGATCGCCCCCGACCTCGGCAAGGTGCATCGGGGCTTCGCGCGGGACGACCTGTTCGTGGCGGTGCACGAGCAGTTCATGACCGACACGGCACGCATGGCCGACATCGTGCTGCCGGCCACCATGTTCCTCGAGCATGCCGACATCTACAGCGCCGCCGCCCACCCGACGATCCAGATCCATAAAGCGATCTTCGCGCCTTACGCCGAGTGCCGGCCCAACCATGTCGTGATCTGCGAGCTCGCGAAGCGGCTGGGTGCGGAGCATCCGGGCTTTTTGATGAGCGAATGGGAGCTGATCGACGATCTCTGCCGCCGCTCCGGCTGGCCCGACGCCGAGACGATCCATGCGGCCGGCGGCTGGGAGGTCTTGCCCGATTTCGCGACGGCGCATCACCTCGCCGGCTTCCCGACGCCGGACGGAAGGTTCCGCTTCGCGCCGGACTGGGCGAGCCTCGGCGCACGCGGGCACCTGATGCCGAAGCTTCCGGACCACATGCCGGCGACCGACGAGATCACGCCCGAGAAGCCCTACCGCCTCGTGGCCGCCCCCTCGCGCCAGTTCCTGAACTCGACCTTCACCGAGATGCCGACCTCCTTGAAGCGCGAGGAGCGGCCCACCGCCCTTCTCCATCCCGCGACCATGGCCCGGCTCGGCCTCGAGGACGGCGATCTCGTCCGCCTCGGCAACGAGCGCGGCTCCGTCCTCGTGCATGCGAAGGCGCGTCCCGGCCAGCACCGGGGCACCATCGTCGTCGAGAGCATCTGGCCCAACCGCTACTGGGTCGAGGGGGTCGGCATCAACCTCCTGCTCGGCGCCGATCCGGCCCCGCCCAACGGCGGTGCCGCCATCCACGACACGGCCGTGTGGCTCGAGCCCGTCGAGGCTGCTCCGCCGGCCGCCGTCGCGGAGGCTCTCGCCACGGCCTGATCCGCACCGGCTGCCTTCCCGGCCACGTTCCTGCACGAGCCTGCGCGACGGGTCTGGTCGTCGGGCGAAGGCGGTGCCAGGATGGCGTCCACGAGACCGCCATGGGAGGCCCTCGAGGCCCGAACGACGAAGCGGTGGAGAGGGAAGGCAGCGATGAACAGCAGGCGTATCGCGCTCGGGGTGCTTCTTGCCGCGACGGGGCTCGTCGTCGCGGCCTCGTCGCCGGCACCGGCGACTGCCGCCGACAAGATCGGCAACTGCGAGCTCTACGGGCAAAAGGGCCAGTACTCGATCACCCCCGCCCGGCCGGGCCGGCTCACGGTCGAGGTCAACCTGCCGGCACCGGGCTGGTGGAACGGCGACACGCCCGAAACCATCAAGGACGGCTTCGAGTACTGCATGGCGGCCAACATCGCCCACCGGCTCGGGCTCGACAAGGTGGAGGTGGTCAACGTCGCCTGGGACGCGCTCGTGGCCGGCCAGACCCGAAATTACGACATCGCGCTCTCGCAAGCCTCGATCACCGACGAGCGCAAGAAGGTCGTCGACTTCTCGGTCCCCTACTTCTCCTCGGACATCGGCGTGCTCGTGAAGAAGGGCACCAAGGTCGATTCGCAGTCGATCAAGAACATGCGCATCGGCGTGCAGCAGGCGACCACGGGCGCCACGTTCGTCGACGAGAAGCTGAAACCCAAGATCCCGGCCAAGGTGTTCCCCGACACGCCCTCGATGTTCACGGCGCTCCAGGCCAACCAGATCGACGTTGCCATGACCGACACGGCGATCGTGCTCGGCCAGGCCGCGGCCTCGAACGGCCGCTTCGAGGTCGTGGGCCAGTACTCGACCGGCGAGACCTATGGCGGCATCTACCCCAAGGGCTCGAAGAGCAAGGACACGATCGACAAGGTCATCCAGTCCATGATCGACGACGGCACGCTCAAGAAGCTCTCGGCCAAGTATCTCGCCGCCGCCTGGGGCGCCGATCCTACCGCCATCCCCTACTTCCAGCCGTGAGCGTCGAGGCGGAACGGGCGGCCGCGCCGGCTGCCCCGCGCAAAGGACTCGTCGCGCACGAGCCCTGCTACGACGCGAGCGCGCGGCCGCCCTCGGTCCCGGTGCCGCCGGTGGGGCTCTCGCTGGGCGCTCTCGCCACGGTGCTCGCCGTGATCGCCGCGACGTTCTGGGCGATCGCGGCGGTGCGCCGGGCCATGGCCGCCGCCGCGATCGAATCCGTCCTGGCCGATGCGCTCCTCTACGGCTTCGGCGCGCTCACGCTCCTGCTCCTGCTTCCGGCCACGGCCTCGGTCCGGGCCGCGCGCCGGGCGCGGGCGGCGCTGCCGGCGGATCTCGTCGCCGCCCGCGTCGAGACCGCCGCCTCGCGCTCGGCGGCCGGTGTCGCCGTGGGCTACGCCGCCGCCGTCCTCGTGGTCCTTGGCGTCGCCGTGTTCGTGATCGCGAACGACGCCGCTGTCGCCAAGACCTTCGTGTTCCTGCCCCTGATGCGGGAATCGTTCTGGCTCGTCTTCGACGCATTCTGGACCAACGTCTACATCTTCGTGATCGCCGAGATCCTGGTCCTGATCTGGGGCCTCGTCGTCGCCATCGCCCGTCTGATCCCGGGTCCCGCCGGTCAGCCGATCCGCCTCATGGCCACGGCCTACACCGACGTCTTCCGCGGGCTGCCGGCGATCATCTGCATCTACCTCGTGGGCTTCGGCCTGCCGCTCACGAGCCTGCCGCTTCTGGGCAACTGGCCGCCCGAGTGGTACGCGATCCTGGCCCTGACGCTCACCTACGGCGCCTATGTCGCCGAAGTCTACCGGGCCGGGATCGAGAGCGTGCACCCGAGCCAGGTCGCGGCCGCGCGCTCTCTTGGCCTCTCCTTCGCCCAGACGCTCCGCTTCGTCGTGGTGCCCCAAGCCGTGCGCCGGATCATCCCGCCCCTGCTCAACGACTTCATCTCGCTTCAGAAGGACACGGCGCTGGTCAACGTCATCGGGGCCATCGACGCCTTCAACCAAGCCAAGATCGTCGCCAGCAACCACTTCAATCTCTCTTCCGTGACGACGGTGGCTTTCCTGTTCGTGCTCATCACCATCCCCCAGGCCCGCTTCGTCGACCGGCTGATCGAGCGCGACCAGCGGCGTACGCGGGCGGGCAGCGGCTGAGGTTCGCCCATGGCGCTCGTGGAGGTCCGGGACGTCGTCAAACGCTACGGCCCGTTCGAGGTGCTGAAGGGGCTCAGCCTCGAGGTCGAGCCGCACCAGGTCGTGTGCCTGATCGGCCCCTCGGGCTGCGGGAAGTCGACGCTCTTGCGCTGCATCAACGGCCTCGAGCCGATCCAGGGCGGCGAGATCCGGCTGCACGGCGACCGGGTGAGCGGGCCGGGTGTCGACGTGAACGCGCTCCGGCGCGACGTCGGCATCGTCTTCCAGAGCTTCAACCTGTTTCCGCACATGACGGTGCTCGAGAACGTGACACTCGCCCCGATCCGGGTCCGGGGCGTGCCGAAGGCCGAGGCGGAAGAGCGGGCGATGACGCTCCTCGGCCGGATCGGCCTCGACCACAAGGCACGGGAATATCCCGACCGGCTCTCGGGCGGGCAGCAGCAGCGGGTGGCGATCGTCCGCGCCCTCGCCATGGAGCCCATGGTGCTGCTGCTCGACGAGATCACCTCGGCGCTGGATCCGGAACTCGTGGCCGAGGTCCTGAACATCGTCCGCGACCTCGCCACCGACGGCATGACCATGCTGCTCGCCACCCACGAAATGGGCTTCGCCCGCGAGGTCGCGAGCAAGATCTGCTTCCTCGAGGGTGGCGTGGTTCACGAGGAGGGCCCGCCCGAGCGGATCTTCAAGGAGCCGGCGAGCGAGCGCACGCGGGCGTTCCTGAAGCGGATCATCGAGGCGGGAAGGCTGTAGGACCCGCAGGCGAGGTAGTGCGGCAACGCCAACACCAAATATGTTAGTCTTTGTTTCCAAAAGATTTCTCGAATTCGTTCGTGCAATTTCGCTTGCATCGCACGTGCGTTTCCCGTCGAGGCCCGGAGACAGGCCGAACAGGAAAATTAACCTATAACGCGGGTGCACTCGAGACGAGTGCCGCAACCGGCGGGCCGGACGGCTACGCGGCGTTCCTCGCCGCCGTCACCGACCCGAGCCATCCCGGGCACGAGGCGGCGCCGGACTGGTACGGCGAGGACTACGACCCGGACGGCATCGAGCGCGAGATCATCGGCATCCAACCGTCGCGCATCGCCCGTTCCCGCCGCGGCGGCCTCAAGGCGAAAGGCAAGCCGCGCCAGCCGCCGCAGGCCGGGCCGTCGAGGCTGCCGTAGCGGGGCGGGCGGACCACCGGGACGAAGCTACGATGCCGGCCGGCTCGCGCCGGCTCTTCCGGGCCAGACCGCATCATCGACGCTGATCGGCCCTGCACCTCGGGCGAACAGGAGGAGAAAGCCGCCCAGGATGGCGAGGTTCTTGAAGAACTGAATCTGCTGCAGGGCCCGCTCGGCGTCCGGGACCGCCCAGAACCGGTGCGCGGTCAAGGTCGCGGCGATCGTGAAGGCGATCATGAGAAGCGCCGCCCAGCGGGCCTTGAAGCCGAGTGCCACGGCGAGAGCGCCGAAGAACTCGATGCAAGCGCCCACCGGCCCCAGCAGGCTCGGCGCCGGCACGCCCTGGCTCGCCAGCATCTGCGTGAACCCGCCGAGGTTCATGAGCTTGCCGAATCCGCTCTGCAGAAAAATGGCCGCCAGGGCGAGACGGCCGAGCAGCAACGCGAGGCTCTCGACGGATGTATTCGGCCGACGGTCGATGTCATGAGGCATGTCGATCTCCTGCGCGACGTTGCGAGGGGGCGGAGCATCGCCGGCGCCCCGCACACGGATGGGCGAGCGCAGCGAGCCGCCATCGACGAAATCTATCGGGCGCGGCGCCCCGCACGGATGGGCGAGCGGAACCCCGTTGCGCGCGGCGCGCCCCGGCCGGCCGTGCGAAAGCCCACGGACGGCGAGCCGTCCTCGATGGCATCATGCCTCGTCCGGCCGGTCGGTCCAACGCCGGATGCCACCTCTCGCCGGGAGATGCCGGATGACATGCCTGCGATCCAGCCTCGCCACCGTCTCCGCCCTGGCCGTCCTGCTGCTTCTCGCCGGAGCGGCGTCGGGTCGCGCCGGGGTGCCCCGCAACGGCCTCGTCGCCAGCTACGATCTCAACGGCAATGCGAACGACTCGTCCGGCCATGGCCATCACGGCATCCTGCACAACGTGACCCCGACCTCGAACCGCCTCGGCAACGGCAGCAGCGCCTTTTCCTTCAACGGCAACGATGCCTGGATCGAGATCCCGGACCACGACGACTTCAGCGTGACCACGACCGGCAGGCTGTCGATCTCGGTGTGGATGCGACCCGGCACGCTGCGGTTTCCCCACGAGGAGGGGACGGGGTACGTGCACTGGCTCGGCAAAGGGACGGCGGGCCAGCAGGAATGGACGTTTCGGATGTACGGCTCCGACAACACCGAAGGCCGGGAGAACCGGACCAGCTTCTATCTGTTCAACCCCGCCGGCGGCCTGGGGGCGGGCAGCTACGTCCAGGACAGGGTGATACCCGGGACATGGCATCACTACGTCGCCGTCGTGGACGCGGCCGCCGACACCATCACCTGGTACAAGAACGGCGTGCGCAGAGACCAGGATCCGTTCATCCGCAGCCCGTACCATGTTCGCCCGCGCAACGGCACGGCGCCGATCCGCATCGGCACCAAGGACCTCGCGAGCTTCTTCAAGGGCGCCATCGACAACATCAACATCTACAACCGCGCCCTGTCGGCCGCGGAGGTGATCCAGCTCTTCGCCGACCGGACACGATGAGCCGGCGTGGCGGGGGAGGCCCCTTGCGTCATCCGCTCCGCGGCCCTTCGCCGGGGTCTCAGCCCGGCTCCACCCGTCCGACCCGGACGAACCGCGTGGGTGCAGGCTGGCCCGTCGAGTAGAGCAGCAGGAAGAAGCCGCGCAAGGCTAGGCGCTCGCCCTGCAGGAGCGCGGCGAGGAACCGCTTCTCCTGGGTCATGACCCTCGCCGGTGCGCAGGCGATCAGGGTGGTCACGATCGGCCCGATCCGGAGCCGCCCTCCGTCGACGCGCACCGGGCCTCCATAGCGGTTGCAGCCGGCGCCGCCAGCGATCGCAACCGTGCTCACGAAGGTCAGGGTCGAGGCGACGGTGACCGTGACCGGACGGCCGAGAAAGTCCGTGCCGGTGACGGGGCGCACGGGCTGGCCGAGAATGCTCACGGCCCGCCAGGTCGTGCCGACCAGCCGGGCCAGGATCGCCTGCTGACCGTCGGGCGGCTTGGCGGCAACGATGGACGGCGCGAGGAGGACCGTCGGCAGCGCCAGGGTGCCGAGGGCCAGGAGCACGTCCCTTCGTCGGATCATGATGATGCTCCTTCGGGCTCGGGCCGGCCCGGCGTCGGCCCCTGACACGCCACAACGACGGCGCTGCTGCGAGAGGCCGCTCGCCGCGGGTGTGCGTCACCCGCGACGGGCAGCCCACGAAGCGTAACATGAAACGTGCATGCCTCCCAACCTTGCCGTGTCGTGACGCCGTGCCGCGGTGATGGCGCGACCGAATGCGTGACCTTTGCGCCGCCCGGAGCATGGAAGCGAGCCGATGTCTCGGCAGCCTGGGCAGACCTCGGCTTCTGCGGCTGCGCGCTTCCTGATCGCCGGATACGACTCGGGTCGATTCGGGCGCAAGCGACATCAAAGAGCGCGCTGCATGAGGATGGTGTCGATCCAGCGCCCGAACTTGTAGCCGACGGCGCGCAAGGTCCCGGCATGAACGAAGCCGCAGGCCGCATGCAGCGCGATCGAGCCGGCGTTGGCGGAATCGCCGATCACCGCCACCATCTGCCGGATGCCGGCGCGGCGCGACTCCTCGACCACGGCGGCCAGCAGCGCCCGGCCGATGCCGCGCCCGCGCGCCGGCCGCGCGATGTAGACCGAGTCCTCCATGGTGAAGCGATAGGCCGGGCGGTCGCGATGGGGGGCGGCATAGGCATAGCCCGCGACCTTGCCCTCCAGCTCGGCCACGAGCCAGGGAAGACCCAGCGCCCGCACCTTGGCGAGTCGCCGCCCGAGCTCCTCCACGTCGGGCGGCTCGAGCTCGAAGGTGGCCGTGCCCTCGAGCACCTCGGGCGCGTAGATCGCATGGATCGCGGGCAGATCGGCCGGCTCCGCCGGCCGCAGGCGGATCTCGGGTCGCATGATGTCGTCTCGGCTGCAGGTCGCGCTCGTCGGCCGCTCTTAGCCCAGACATGCGCCACGGGCGAGCCGCTGCGGCCGCAAGCCTGTCATCACCGGCCCTCGGCCGTCCCATCGGCGGCGAGCCGCGTTTCGAGCCCGTCGATCCGGGCCCGCAGGCGAGCCAGCGCCGCATCGCCCCCGGCGCCATCGCCGAGAAAGCCCCTGGCCGCCGCGAGATCGGAGCGGGCCTGCTGCACCCGGCCGGCGCGGAACGCGGCCTCGGCCCGATCCACGAGCCGGCCCGCCGTGAACAGCCCCTGCCGCGTCGTGCTCGGCAGCGCGTCGTCCTGGTTCCGGCCGTAGCTGCGCGGCAGCCCTTCGTCCGGGAGAGCGGGCGGCTTCTGCGCCGGCGGCGGCGCCCGTTGTTCGAGATCGCGCCGGAGCCGCCCGAGCTCCCGATTGATGCGCGCCTGCTCCGGTGTGAAGTAGACGCCGCCACCCTGACGGAGCAGCTCGCGGCGCGCCCGGTCGAGCTGCATCCCGCTGCCCGGAGAGGGACCCCGGTTCTGCAGGCTGCGCAGCTCGCGCTGCAATTGCGCCGCGCCGGGATCGAGGAGGTCGTCCTGCTGGGCCACGCCCGGCGACGGCGTGCCGGTCGCCGAGACGAGAAAGGCGAGGACGGCGGCGCACGGCGCCAGCCGTGGCGGCGCTCGGCTCATGGCTTCGGCTTTCCCTCGCGCTCGTCGACGACGGCGCGGTTGCGGCTGCTCTGGATCGTGGTGATACTGGTGTTCGAGCGTTCGATCGCGAGCGATTCCGGCAGCGGGCCGCGATAGGCGTCGATCGTGGCGGGCAAAGGCTCGCCGCAGGCAGGACGCAGGATGCCGCAGTCCCAACGGAATCCGTCGGGCAGGCCGGTGGCCGGGCTACCGCGGGCGAAGATGCAGGTGCAGAGCCGTCCGGCGATGCAGGCTACGCTGTCCATCGTCTCGAGCGAGCAGACGGGAGCCTGCGCCAAAGCCGGCGGCGGCAGGATCGAGCCGGTCATCGCGAGCACGGCGAGACCGGCGACGAACGAGAGGAGGGGCTGGCAGGTGCGCACGAGCATGCTCCCGCTGACCAGCCCCATTCTGTGCCCGAACGGTTAAGAGAGGCTGAAGCCCGTCCGGGCACGACGCGCCGCTCACGCGGGGTGCGAGCCACCCGCGAGTGCCGCGCGCGTCCGGCCGAACGAGCCGTTCAGCCGCTCGAAGGACTGGGCAAAACTCTGGGTCATCTCCTCGTTGCAGTCGGCGCCGCAGCGGCGCAGCATCTGCAGGCGCTCCTTGGCCACCGCGAGGCTCGCCTCGAGCTCGCGTATCTCCCGCTCGTGCCGTTCCTCGCCGGCGTGGGCGACCTTCTCGGACAGGATCTTGAGCTCCCGCTCCAGCTCGCCGAGGCGGGTGGTCATGCGGTCGAGATAGGCGTCGTGCTGGCTCATCGACGATCTCCTGATCGCGGTTGATCGTGGCCCGCAGCCCCGAGGCCGCGCAGGTTAGCATGGGATCGTCATGCGAGCCAACCTGCGGCCGTCGAGATCTCGTGGCTCGTGCGCTTCGACCCTTCTTCGACCGCCGAATCCGCTCCGAGGCGCCGCCCCGCCCTCGTCAGAGGGCGGCGAAGTGGAGCCGCGCCGCCTCGGCATAGCGCTCCCGGAGCACGGCCAGCGCGTGCGGCGGGTAGGTGGGTCCCGCACCCTTGCACCAGATCGGGTCCGGCCAGGCCGCGTCGCTCTGGAAGCGTCCGACCACGTGCACGTGCATCTGCCGCACGACGTTGCCGAGCATGGCGACGTTCACCTTGTCGGGCCGCGCCACCGCCTGGACGACCCTGGTCGCCGCCAGCACCTCGGCGGCGAGCTGGGCGTAAGCGTCCTCGTCGAGGTCGGTGAGCTCGGCGACGCCGGGCCGGCGCGGCACGAGCAGGAGCCAGTGGAAGCGCGCATCGTCCTTGAGCCTAAGCTGCGAGAGCGGCCAGTCGGCCACGGGCACGCTCGTCGCCTCGAGGCGCGGGTCGAGCATGAAGCTGTCGGTCATCGTCCTGTCTCCTGCTGTGATCCCGGCTCGTAGCCGGGCATGCGCGGATAGTCGACGAGGTTGCGGCCGGCCTCTCGCGCGAGCCGCTCGCCGAAGGGCCATGGCGTGCAGATCGGGTCGCGGCAGAAGGAAGCGAAAGCCACGGTGCCGTGGCTTCTGCTTCGGGCTGCACGCCGGACGGCCATGGTGCTAGGCTCCGCCGCCGGTCGGGAGTGAGGTCCGGGAGGCAGGACGATGCGGGTCGATTGCGTGCTCGACGCGAAGGCGGCGCTGGGCGAGGGGGCAGTCTGGTGCGCGCGCGAGCAGGTGCTGTGGTGGGTCGACATCGAGGGCAAGGCGCTGCACCGGTTCGATCCCGCCACGGGTGAGGACCGGAGCTGGGCCATGCCGAAGCGGATCGGCTGCGTGGCGCTGCGCGAGCGGGGCGGAGCGGTGGTGGCGCTCGAGGACGGGTTCCACTTCCTCGACCTCGCCACGGGCACCCTCGAGCCCGTCGCCGATCCCGAGGCCGACAGGCCCGGCAACCGCTTCAACGACGGCACCACCGACCCGCGCGGCCGCTTCATCGCCGGCACCATGCCGATGGGCAAGCGCGAGCCCGTGGCCGCGTTCTGGCGCTTGTGGCCGGATCTGCGCTGCGAGAAGCTGTTCGATGGCCTCACCGTCACCAACGGCACCGCCTTCAGCCCGGACGGGCGGATCTTCTACTTCTCCGATTCCGAGGCCCACATCCGCACGATCTGGGCCTGCGACTACGATCCCGACAGCGGCGCCATCACGAACCGGCGCGTCTTCGTCGACACGCACGGGCTCGCCGGCCGGCCCGACGGCGGTACGGTCGATGCGCTCGGGTGTTATTGGATGGCCGGTGTCGGCGGCTGGCAGCTCGTCCGGTTCACGCCCGCGGGCAAGGTCGATCGCATCATTGACATGCCCGTGGAGAAGCCCACCAAGATCGCGTTCGGTGGCAAGGATCTCGACGTGCTCTATGTCACCAGCATCGGCGGTAGCCTGACACCCGGCAGCGAGGGCCGGCAGCCCCGGGCCGGCGGCATCTTCGCGCTGAGGGTGCCGGGTGTGACCGGGTTGCCGCAGCCACGCTTCGCCGGCTGACGGCGCAGAACGGAGACGGAGGTCGATCTCATGGAACACGGCGTCAAAGGCACGCCCGAGGTTTTGGCCGCTTTGAACCAGGCGCTCAAGAACGAGCTCACCGCCATCCATCAGTATCTGAAGCACGGGCATCTGCTCGCGGACTGGGGCTTCACGAAGCGCAGCCAGGCCGAGCTCGAGGAGGCACAGGAGGAGAAGGGCCACGCCGACCGTCTGGCCGAGCGCATTCTCCTCCTCGGCGGCGAGCCCGACCTGGAGTCGGTGGGCCAGACCTATATCGGCAAGAATCTGCGCGAGGTGATCGAGAACGACCTCAAGCTCGAGCTCGAGGCCATCGCCCATTACCGCCAGGCGATCCGCACGGCCGAAGCCGCCTTCGACTACGTCACCCGCGATCTCCTGATCGCGCTTCTGGCCGACGAGGAGCAGCACCAGGACCACTACCGGATCGAGCTCGACCTGATCGAGCAGATCGGCTTCCAGAACTTCGCCCAGCTCCAGGTCTGACGCGAGAGGATCGGCAGGGCCCGCCGCTCGCAGCGGGCCCCTGCGGCCTTGCGGCGAGCGCGATAAGGACGCACCGGTCTCCATGTTGCGGGATCTGCCGCTAGAATTCCCGTGATCGAACGGAGAAGCGTCATGAACGCGAGCGCGTCCAACCTCCTCGGTGCGAGCGGCATCGCCCGGTGCGGCCTCTGCGGCACGAGGGGCCAGCCCCCGGCCGCTGGCGAGCCGATGGTCTCGGGCAACGCCACGATTGTCTTCGAGCCTCTCGCATGAGCCTCGCCGCGCTGGCGCTCGGAGCGGCCGGCGCCGCCGGTCTCTACGCGGCCGCGGTGGAGCCCCGCCGCCTGTGCCTGCGCCAGCCCCGCGTCAGGGTGG
Source organism: Benzoatithermus flavus (assembly GCF_037908215.1). Taxonomy (NCBI): domain Bacteria; kingdom Pseudomonadati; phylum Pseudomonadota; class Alphaproteobacteria; order Geminicoccales; family Geminicoccaceae; genus Benzoatithermus; species Benzoatithermus flavus. The sequence goes on from NZ_JBBLZC010000002.1 coordinate 271,197, forward strand.
CCGCCTGGCCGGCGGGTGATCCGCCGCTCAGGATCGGCGTGCTCTCGGACCTGCACGCCGCCTGGCCACACGTCACGCTGGGGCGGATCGGACGGATCGTGGCCCGTCTCCTGGCCGCCCGGCCCGATCTCGTGCTCTTGCCCGGCGATTTCGTCACGACCCACACGCTGCTCGTGCGCCGCATCCCGATCGAGCCCGTGGCCGAGGCCCTGGCCCGTCTCGCACGGGCCGTGCCCACGCTCGCGGTTCTGGGCAACCACGACTGGCATTACGGCGGCGAGCGGATCGCAAGCGCGCTCGAGCGCGCCGGCATCGCCGTGCTCCGCAACGCGGCCACACGCGTCGAGACGGCGCAGGGGCGGCTCTGGGTCGCCGGCCTCGACGACATCTGGACCGGCCGGGCCGATCTCGCCCGCACCTTGCGGAACCTCGACCGGAGCGCTCCCGCCGTCATGCTGAGCCATCTCCCGGACGTGTTCCCGGTCTTGCCGCCCGAGATCGCGCTCACGGTGGCGGGCCACACCCACGGCGGTCAGGTCTGCGTGCCGGGCCTGGGGCCGCTGCGGGTGTGCACGCGCCTGCCGCGCCGGCTGGCCTACGGCCTGCACGAGATCGACGGCCGCCATCTCTACGTCAGCGGCGGCATCGGCACCTCGGCGCTGCCGATCCGCTTCTGGCGTCCGCCCGAGATCGCGCTCCTGACGCTGGGTGCTCCTGCCTGAGCATGGAATTCCGCGATGCGCATCCTGGTTGTGTTCTCGCATCCGGTAGAGGAGAGCTTCGGGGCGGCCGTCTACCGGCGGCTGCTCGACGGGCTCGCGCGCGCCGGGCACGAGGTGCGCGGCCTCGATCTCTACGCCATCGGCTTCGATCCGGTGATGAGCGCCGAGGAGCGCCGCCACTATCACATGCCGGAGCTCAACGCCGTCCGGGTGCGGGAGCAGCTCGATCATGTGCGTTGGGCCGAGGGGCTGATCTTCGTCTACCCGACCTGGTGGTACAGCCTGCCCGCCATGCTCAAGGGCTGGATCGACCGAGTCTGGGTTCCGTTCGTCACCTTCGACCTGCCGGAAGGACGGCAGCCGGTCCGCGGCAGGATGCAGAACATTCGGCTCCTGGGCGGAATCTCGACCTACGGCTCGCCGTGGTGGTGGGTTCGTTTCGTCATCGGCGATCCGGGCAGGCGGATCGTGATGCGCGGCATCAAGCCCTTGTGCCACGCGCGGTGCCGGACCTTCTGGCTCGGCCACTACCGCATGGACAGCTCGACGCCGGAAAGCCGGGCGGCGTTCCTCGCGCGGGTGGACCGCCTCGCCGCCCGGCTCTGAACGGTGGCTTACTTCGCGGCGATCACGGCGATCTCGACCGTGTACTGCGGCGAGGCGAGCTTGGCCTCGACCGTGGCGCGCGCCGGCGCGCAGCCCTCGGCCACCCAGGCATCCCACACGCCGTTCATCTCGTCGAAGCGAGCGATGTCGGCGAGCCAGATATTGGCCGAGAGCAGTCTGGTCTTGTCGGTGCCGGCCTCCTTCAGGAGAGCGTCGATGCGCTCCAAGATGTTGCGCGTCTGCTCGGCCACCGAAGCGCCCGGCTTGTCGACGGCGACCTGGCCCGCGAGAAAGACCATGTTGCCGTGAACCACGGCCTGGCTCATCCGCTTGCCGGGCTGAATCCGCTGAATCGTCATCCGTGTCTCTCCTCCCGTGTGTCGAGGCTGGGCAAACTAGAGGCTGTCGGCCGCGCGGTCGATGCCCGACATGGTCTGACCGATACGACGCGCGATGAAGCCGGCCGCGAGTTCGAGCACGACGTCGCGCGCCTGCTGGTGCGGGACGTGGGTGCAGCCCGGCAGCAGGGTGCTCTCGACCGGGCCCCTCACGCCGCGCACGATGGCGTCCACCTGAGCCGGCGTGCCGTACTCGTCGTCCTCGCCCTGGAGGATGAGGGCAGGGCAGGTGATAAGCGGCAGCTCCGCCTCGATGTTCCAGTCCCGGAACGCGGGCGAGAGCCAGGTCTCGTGCCAGGCGCGGAACACGGCATCGGTCTTCTCGCCATGATGGCGGGCGAGGCGGCGCCGGAAATCGGTGGTCTCGTAGGCCCGGACGGCGGCGCGAATGCCTTCGAGCGTCACGTCCTCGACGAAGACGTGGGCCGCCTCGGTGACGATGGCGGCGGCGCGCTTCTGGCAATGCGCCGCGAACAGGAGAGCGATCGTGCCGCCGTCGCTGTGGCCGAACGCGACGGCGCGCTCCACGCCCAGCGCGTCCAGGACCGCGGGCAGGAAGATCCGGGCCTCGTCGTGCAGGTAGCGGAAGCTCCGCGGCCGGTCGAGCGGCTCGGAACCGCCATGGCCCCAGCGATCGTAGACGATGCCCTCGCGGCCCGCGCGCCGGCAGAGCGCTTGCGGGAAGTCGCGCCACAGGCTGATCGAGCCCAGGCCCTCGTGGAGGAAGACGATGGGCAACCCGCCCGTGGCCTCTTCCGGCCGCAGCCGCTCGTAGGCGAGTTCCCGTCCCGCCGCCTTGATCCGCCCGCGTTCCCGCTGCACCTTGCCGCTCACCCGCTGCTGTTCCACCGGGCCCGTTCTTGCCCGAGCCGGGGCGGCGCGTCGAGAGCGTGGGGAAGGGGAGAAGCATGTCCAGCCTGTTCTGGCTCGAAGGGCGCATAGCGCTCGTCACCGGCGCCTCGCGTGGCCTCGGCTTCGCCATGGCCGAGGCGCTGGCGGCGCACGGGAGCCGCGTGATCCTGAACGGCCGCGATCCTGCGACCGTCGGTGAGGCTGCGACCCGGCTGCGGTCCTTGGGCTACCAGGCCGAGCCGCTCGCCTTCGACGTCACCGACCCGGCGGCCAGCGCCGATGCGATCGAGCGGATCCGCGAGGTGCACGGGCGGCTCGACATCCTCGTGAACAATGCCGGCATGCAGCACCGCGTACCGGTCACGGAATGGACCGACGCCGACTTCGAGCGCGTGATCGCGACCAACCTCACCTCCTGCTTCAGGCTCGCCCGCGAGGTGGTGCCGCTCATGCTGGCGCAGAAATGGGGCCGGATCATCAACACGGGCTCGGTGAGCGCCATCCTGGGCCGGCCCACGATTCACGCCTACACGGCCGCGAAGGCCGGGCTGCACGGCCTCACCCGCTCGCTCGCGGCCGAGCTCGGCCGCCACGGGATCACGGTCAACGCGCTCGCACCGGGCTACTTCGCCACCGAGCTCAACACGGCGCTCCTCCAGGACGAGGCGTTCTCGGCCTGGGTCCGGCAGAGAACGCCGCTCGGCCGCTGGGCCGAGCCGCACGAGCTGGGCGGGGCGGTCGTCTTCCTGGCCTCGGACGCCGCCTCCTACGTCACCGGCCACGTGCTCGCCGTGGACGGCGGCATCAGCGTGACGCTCTGATCAGGGCCGCCGCCGGCCCTTGTTCCTGGCCTCCTCGGTCCGGATCCAGAACTCGGGCGGCTTGCGGCGCAGCCAAGCGATGAAGCGCTGCATCTCGGGGTGGGCGCGGATCGCCTCGGGCGTGCTGAACAGTGTCGCGAGCTCGCGCTCGGTCCACAAGGAGTGGAGCTTGCGGTGGCAGATGCGGTGAACCGGCACGGCTTCCCGCCCGCCTTCCGAGCGCGGGACGAAATGGTGCCGGTTGACGCTTCCGCCCTCGATCATCGGCCGACCGCAGATCGGGCAGGGGCCGAGCTCGATGCGGGCGTCGCCGGGGTCACGGGCGCTGCGGCAGGCCGGCCAGGATCTCATCCGCGAGCTTCTCGTAGTTGCCGTCGAAGTGGTGCCCGCCGCCGGTCTTGACGAGTTGCGTGTCGGCGAGCTCCGGCCGGGCGCAGACCGGGTCCTCCTCCTCCTCGCCGTAGAAGCACTGGATCAGCCCGTGCGGGATGGCCCGAAGCTCCGGGAGCGTCGGCAGCGAGCCCTCGTGCTCGTTGACGCCGAGCCAGCCCGTGACGTGGATCTCGAAGTCGGCGCTGCTCGAGACGCCCAAAAGCGACAGCCGGCGGACGTGCTGCTTCTGGTCGGGTGGCAGGCGGTTGTAGGCGAACGGCAGGATGTCGGCGCCGAAGGAATAGCCGGCCAGGACGACGTCGGGACGCCCCCAGGCCTCGCGGTAATGATCGAGGATCAGCGCCAGATCGGATCCGACCTGCTCGGGCGTCTTCGCCGACCAGAAATAGCGCAAGGAGTCCACGCCGACGACCGGGATGCCCGAGGCCTGCAGCCGGCCGGCGATGTCCTTGTCGATGTCGCGCCAGCCGCCATCGCCGGAATAGATCACGGCCATGTACCTGCCCTTACCCGCGACCGGCAGCTCCACCAGCGGCAGGTCGGCGACGGTCTGCGATTCGGCCTGCGCCGCCTCGACCGGCGGGCGCAGGAGGAGCACGAGCCGGGCGGCGAGATCGCTGCCGGCGGACGCCTCGAGCACGGTCTTCTCCTGGTTGCTCGCGACCGCGGCGGCGAAGGAGCGCGCGGCGGTCGCATCCTCCGGCGGCACGGCGACGCGCCACCAGCCCGGCAGCGGGCGCTCGCTCGGCCCGTAGGCGAAGCCGCCTTCGGCGGCGGGATGCGGCGGGGCTTCGCCGCAGAAGGGCTTCTGCGTGACGATGCGGGTGGAGAAGCCGTCGCTCGCAGCGCCGTCGATCGTCGCATCGGGCGACTGGGCCAGCGCCACGTAGGCGACGGCGGCACCGGCGCCCGTGCCGGCGACGATGGGGGTGAGGTAGCGCTCCCGCTTGCCCTGCGCCTGAATCCGCTGGCTCGCCTCCTCGATGTCGCCGACGAGGTAGAGGCACTCGCTGCCGTCGCTCTCGGCCTCCGCCTCGAGGCGCCGCAGGGAGCCGGGCAGGTCGACGGGAGCGACGATGACGCCCAGCTCCCCGGCGAGCTTCGTGGCCGCCGCCTCGAGCCCCGGCGTGAGGCCGTCCGCGTCGGACAGGAGGAACACGAGGCCGCGCGGCTCGCCCTCGGGCTCGATCAGCTCCAGATGGCCGAGATTGAGCCCGTCCACCGTCCTGGCACGGGCCGGGGCGAGGGACGCTCCGGCGACGAGAGCGAGCAGAAGGACGACAGCAGCGCCGACGAGGCGGACCATGTGGCATCTCCGGGCAGGCGAGGCCTCTCTCTAAAGGATGGCACGGACAACGCAATCTTCCGGGCCGGTGACTCACAGTGCTGTCAGGCGAACCGGGGCGGCTCCCCGTCGAGCACCCGTACCCTGCTCGAGGTGGCCGAAGCGACCGGAGCCCGGCCGCGCTTCACCCTGGAAATCGCTGTCTTGGATCAATCCCGCCGGCATCGCGGTGCAGGCCGATGCCACGGATTCTCCGTAGCGGCGGCATGTGGTCGGCAGACAGATGCCGCCAGGCCGGGTGCGCTCCTGCCAAGCGATATATCCATCAGCGCCGGGTCGGCAGAGTGCCCACGCGCTCCCCGCCTGCAGCCGAGGGGGCGCGGGCGAGTGGCGTCGTGGCGCAGCATGCGCCGATTCGCCCGATGGTCCCGTCACGCATCGACAGAGACCGGGGGAGCGCCTATCTGAACCTGGCTGGTGGCTCGGTCGGGAGTCGATCATCACGGATCCTCGCATGGCGATCGCCTCATTCTCGCGGGACATGCCTTCCCGGCTCCGGCCGTTCTTCCTGCCCGGTCTCAGCCTGCTCCTGTTCCTCGCCGCCGTCTGGGCGATTCACCGCGAGCTCGCGAGCTGGCCGCTCGCCGACGTACTGGCCGCGATCGACGGCTTCGGCGCGGGCCAGCTCCTCGCCGCCGTTCTGGCGACCGGGCTCGGCTACGGTTTCCTCGCACTCTACGATGCGCTGGCGCTCCGCTACCTGGAGAAGCCCGTCCCGGTGCAGCGCGCCGCCCTCGCCGGCTTCGTCGGCTATGCCTTCAGCCACACGATCGGTCTGCCGCTGCTCACGGGCGGTGCCGTGCGCTACCGGCTCTACACGGCCTGGGGTCTGTCCGCGGTCGAGATCGCCTCGATCGTGGCCTTCAACAGCGTCTCGCTCTGGGTCGGCATCGCCGGCATGCTGGCTCTGGGCGGCCTCGCCGCACCGGCCGACGTGGGCCGCCTGTTCGGCACGACGCCGTCCCTGGCTTTCGGGGCGGGCCTGGCGCTGGCGCTTCTGCTCGCGGCCTATGGCACAGCCGGCCGGGTGTTTCGGGAACCCTTCAGGCTGCGCGCCTGGCGGATCCGCGTGCCGCGGCCGTCGCTCGCCCTCCTGCAGGTGGGGCTCGCCATCGTCGACTGGATGCTGGCCGCTGCCGTGCTCTGGATCCTGCTGCCCCCGCTCGGCGTCGGTTTCTTCGCGTTCGCCTGCCTGTTCACCGCCGCCAACGTCGTGGGCATCGTGAGCCACGTTCCGGCGGGCCTGGGCGTGTTCGAGGCCGTCCTGCTCGTCGCCCTGCCCCAGGAGGCGCATCTGCCGAGCGTCGCCGCAGCGCTCCTGGCCTATCGCCTGATCTACTACGTCCTGCCGCTGCTCGTGGCGGCGCTCCTGTTCGCCTGGCACCAGACCGCGGGCAGCCGCGGCGTGATGGCGGCGCGCATGGCGCTCATGCACAAGGCGACCCAGCTCGTCCTGCCGAACCTGCTCGCCACTCTGGTCTTCATCGGCGGCGTGGTGCTCCTCGTCTCCGGCGCCACGCCGAGCATGGCCGACCGGCTGGCCTGGCTCGCACCGCTGGCCCCTGTGGCCCTGATCGAGCTCTCGCACTTTCTCGGCAGCCTCGCCGGCCTCGCCCTGCTCTTCCTGGCGCTGGGCCTGCGCCGCCGGCTGGACGGGGCCTATTGGGCCGCCTGCTTCGTCCTGCCAGCGGGGATCGTGTTCTCGCTGGTCAAGGGCTTCGACTGGGAGGAGGCGCTCTATCTGGCTCTCGTGCTCGCCGCTCTGGCACCATCCCACAGCGCCTTCTACCGCAAGAGCCATCTTCTGGCGCAGCGCTTCTCGCCCTCCTGGCTGCTCGCGGTCCTCGCGGTCGTGCTGGGCACGACCTGGCTCGGCTTCTTCTCCTACCGGCACGTCGAATACGCCAACCAGCTCTGGTGGCAGTTCGTACTCGAGGACGACGCGCCGCGCTTCCTCAGAGCCACCGCCGGCGTGGTCATCGGCATGGTGGTGCTGGGCGGGCTGCAGCTCGTGCGGTTCGCGGCACCGCGCCGGGCGAGCGAAGCCGCGAGCGAGGCCGGGCTCGATGCCGTCCGGCGCGTGCTGGCTTCGGCGGAGGCGTCCTCCGCCGGTGCCAACCTGGCGCTCCTCGGCGACAAGCGCTTCCTGTTCAGCGAGAGCGACCGCACCTTCCTCATGTACGGCGTGCAGGGCCGGAGCTGGATCGTGATGGGCGAGCCCGTGGGCCTGCGCGCCGAACGGCTGGAGCTCCTGTGGCGGTTTCGCGAGCTGTGCGATGCGTTCGGCGGGCGCACCGTGTTCTACGAGATCGGCCCGGAGCTGATGCCGGAGCTCGTCGAGCTCGGCCTCACCTTCTACAAGCTCGGCGAGCAGGCATTCGTCCCACTCGCGGGCTTCGGCCTCGAAGGCTCGGCCCGTGCCAACCTGCGGCAGTCCTGGCGCCGGGCGCAGCGCGACGGAGCCGGCTTCGAGATCGTCCCGCCCGAGCGGTTCGACGAGATCCTCCCGCAGCTCCGGGCGATCTCCGACGCCTGGCTCGAGCAGAAGAACGCGCGGGAGAAGAGCTTCTCGCTCGGGCGGTTCGACCCCGACTACCTGCGCCAGTTCCCGACGGCGCTCGTGCGTAAACGCGGGGAGATCGTCGCCTTCGCCAACATCTGGACGACCGCCGACCGACGCGAGCTGTCGATCGATCTCATGCGCTACCGCGAGGGCGCTCTCAGGGATGTGATGGACTACCTCTTCGTCGAGCTCATGCTCTGGGGTAAAAAGGAAGGTTACGGGCGCTTCGATCTCGGCATGGCGCCGCTCTCGGGCCTGCAGCGGCGGGCCCTGTCGCCATTCTGGGTCCGCGCCGGGGCGCTGGTCTTCCAGTACGGCGAGCAGTTCTACAATTTCGAGGGGCTCCGGCGGTACAAGGACAAGTTCCGGCCGGTCTGGGAGCCGCGTTATCTCGCCGCTCCGGGAGGGCTGGCGCTCGCGGCGGTGCTCGCGGATGTGACCGTGCTGATCTCCGGCGGCAATGTCGGCGGCGGAGCCAGGAAATCCCTGGCCGCCGCGGCCTAGCGGTGACGACAATGGTCGCAGCTGTGCTCCGGGCACCTTTCGGGCGGTTGCGTCGGACGGGGTGGGGCGCCAGATGTGGGAGGATCGGGAGCGGCTTCACACGCCGAGGGTTCTGCACTAGCCTCCCCGTCAGTCTGCTTCGCGGAGAGCACCCATGGGTTTCACCAGCGCCTGGCACTGGATCATCGTTCTCTTGATCGTCGTCATCGTGTTCGGTGCCGGCAAGCTGCCCAACGTGATGGGCGACGTCGCCAAGGGCATCAAGAACTTCAAGGCCGGCCTCAAGGAGGAGGACGAGCCCGCCCGCGTCACCAGCGCCACCACGACCAACAACGACGGCAAGGCCGCCTGAGCGGCCCGAGACGGACGCGGCCGTGCTCGGCGGCCACGCTGCTGTTTCAGCGCTTCTTGAGGTAGTCGAGCACGTAGAGCACGACGATGGCGCCGAGCACGGCGGCGATCAGGCTGCCGACGATGTTGCGTGCGCCGAGACCGATCAGCCAGAGCATGGCCTGGCCGACGAAGCCGCCGACGATCCCCAAGAGCACGTTGCCGAGCACGCCGAAGCCGCCGCTCTTCATGATGTTGCCGGCGATCCAGCCGGCGATGCCGGCGATGATCAGGCTCAAGATCAGGCTGAACATCCACGTTCCTCCGCGGTGACCCGGCACGGTGGCTTCTGGCCCGTGCTCGCTCGATACCCGGGGAGTTTAGCGCGTTTCGGCGGCTCGGCTACGGCGACATCGCGGCCGGCGCCCCGGCGACGGCGGATCCGGTTCCGACGGCGGGATCGTCCTCGGGCCGGTAGCCGCAGCGCTGCAGCGCAGCCAGCATGTGAGGCGGCGGCAGGGCCGAGACCGTGATCGGCGGCCGCTTCGGATAGAGCGGCAGGCTGATCGCGCGGGCGTGGAGATGGAGCCTGATCCCGTTCGCGGCCGCGGCCTTGTCGCCGTAGATCGGGTCGCCCAGGATCGGGCAGTCGAGCGCCGCGCAGTGCACCCGGATCTGGTGGGTGCGGCCCGTGCGCGGCCGGCATTCGAGCCAGGCGATGCCTTCCGCCTGCCCGAGCACACGGTAGTCGGTGACGGCGGGCTGGCCCTGCGCGTCGACCTGCATCCACCAGCCCCTGACCTCCGAGCGTTTCTTCAAAGCGAGCTCGATCCGGCCCTCCGGCCGGGGCGGAGCACCCGCGACGATCGCCCAGTAGACCTTCTCCACACTTCCGCCTGCGAACAGGCGCCCGAGCCGCGCCAGCGCCTTCCGGTGCCGGCCGAGCACGAGGCAGCCGCTCGTGTCGCGATCGAGTCGGTGCGCCAGGGCCGGCGGGTCGGGCAGGCCGAAGCGGAGCGCCTCGAAATAGTGCTCGAGGTTGATCCCGCCGCCGGGGCCGGCGTGGACCGGCACGCCGGCGGGCTTGTCGACGATCAGGATCAGCCCGTCGCGGTAGAGGATCCGCTCGAGGAGCCAGGTGGGCGAGGGGAGGGTGACGCCCGAGCCGGCCGGTGCCGCCCGTCCGGTCGGCTCGGGCCGGGTGCGCGCCGTCGTGCCGCGGGTTCGCTTGTAAGCCGCCGTCATGCGCCCTCGCTCGCCGTCGCATCCCGCTCACCGCCGCGCGGCCCCCAGAACACGACCCAGGTGGCGAAGCCTGCGTCGTAGTCCTCGAAGCGGTGCGGCACGCCGGCCTCGACGAAGATCGCGTCGCCCGGCCGGAACGGCCGCCGCTCGTCGCCCTTGACGAAGGTGCCGCTGCCGCTGATCACGATGTAGAGCTCGTCCTGCTCGTGCGGGGCTTGCGGATCGTGCGGCGGGCGGGGCGCATAGACCCCGACCCGCATGCTGCCGTGCCGGATCGGGTAATGAAACCGCTTGCCTTCGGGCGTCTCCTCGAGTGCCGCCACGATCCGGTCGAGGCTCGCGATCCAGTCCTGCATGCACCTTTCCCCTTCCGCGGCGGGATCGTCCCGTGAGGGGCAGCATAGCCGGGAAGACGGGGCGCCGTCTCCTCGGGAACGAGGGGAAGGCGGCTCGCGCCGGGGCTGGGTAGGCTCCTGTTTCTGGGCTAGAGAAGGCCGGCCCGGTGCTGCGGTCGAGGGGAACGACGGAATGATCGAGAGAGCGCTCGAGCGGCTGATCTTCGTGAGCCGCTGGCTGATGGTGCCGTTCCATCTCGGGCTCATCGGCGTCCTCGTCGTCCTTCTCGTGAACTTCGCGCGCGAGCTCTGGGGCATGTTGCCGAAGGTCGCGGAGCTCAGCGAGACCGACGTCATCCTGATGGCGCTCTCCCTGCTCGACGTCACCCTCGTGGCGAGCCTCGTCCTCATGATGGTGTTCTCAGGCTACGAGAACTTCGTCTCGCGGCTCGATACCGGGCTCGGCGAGCGGCCGACCTGGATGGGCACCCTCGATTTCAGCGGCATCAAGCTCAAGCTGATCGGCTCGATCGTCGCGATCTCGGGTATCGATCTGCTCAAGAAGTTCATGAACATCGAGCAGGCCGACAAGACCGACATGATGTGGCTGGTCGTCACCCACATGGCTTTCGTGGTCTCGGGCGTGCTCCTGGCGCTCATGGACTATCTCACCGAGCGTGCGAAGAAGCTGCACGACGAGTACTGAGCCGGCCGCTTTCTTCCGGCACCGTCCCCCTCGATGCTACAACCGGCGAGGACCGGGGAGCGCCGCGCCGGCCGGCGCCGCCCGGCGGGCCACGGGACGGGATCGCGGGACCGCCGAGATGCGGATATCAGGGATCATGGCGGCCGTTGCCGCTCTGCTGCCGACGACGGCCGGGCTCGCCCGTGGCGAGGACATCCTGGTGGGCCCATCTGGGCGTTCGGCGACCGGAACGACGCGATCGTGTCGACCCTGAGCGGGATCGCCGTCGGCGAGGCGCAGATCTGGTCGCGACCCTGGCGGGCCGGCCGGGATCTCGACGACGACCGCGCCGCCTTTCCGACCACCACCGCGCGGCGCGGCATCGAATGGGAGCTGCGGCCGACGCCCTACGGCGTGCGGCTCGCCTTCAGCTCCTGAAGGATCGGACGGGCCGGCCTGCCGCCGTCGTCAGCGGTCCAGCTCCTCGATCTGGCGCAGCGCGGCGTCGAACGTGTCGCGCAGCGCCACATAGACGTCCTCGTGGCCGTGGTCCTTGGGGCCGTTGCGGTTGACGACGATGTCGCGGCCGGGCCGGTGCAGCACGAGGCTGATACGGAACAGGTTGCCCTTGACGTGGTTGCGGCTCTCCTTCTCGACCGTGACCCGACAGCTCGTCGCGTCGGGGCAGCGGCGCTCCAGCTCCGCGACTTTCTCGCGAATCCGCGCTTCCAGGGCTTCGGATGCTTCCATGCCGTGGAAGTAGATCTGCAGCGCCTTTTGCATGATCGATTGCTCCTGTTCTCACCGAGGCGTTCGCCCCGCGCACCGCCGGTGCCGGGGATTCCTTCAGCGCTCGCCGGCGCCCCGCGTGTTCGTTCCGCTCGCCTGCGGCAGCCGGTCGAACGCGGGCGGGCCCGACCGTGGCGATACCTGCCCCGCGAAGCCATGCGACGCTTGGCCGCCGCCGATCATAACGGCCGCCGCGTGGCCGTCGATGCTCTCCGATCGATGCATGGCCGTCCTGCCGCTTGCATGGAGAGAAGGGCCCGGAGCGGAGAAGGGGCAGCCGCGAGGCCGCCGGCGGCGCTCCTTCTCAGCGTTCCGCGACGGCGACCGGGCCGGTGCGGACGACGAGGCAATCCTGCTTGGACTTCTTCAGCCGCCGGCAGGCCGCTCGGGCATCCTCCTCGGTCAGGCCCACGAGCGTCGCCCGGAACACCGTCTTGCGGCGCATCTTCTGGCTGCTGACACTGACGAAGGTGCTGCGCAGGAGCTCGGGCGCGCGCTGCATGGCGCGCTGGGCCGCCTCGCGAGCCTGCGGCGCCTTCTGGTAGGCGCCGACCTGGATGCCGTAAGGCGAGGCCGCGCGCTTGCGGGCTACGTTTCGCGCCGCGCCGATCTTGGCGGCTTTCTTGCCGGGTCGCGCCGGCTCGAGCTCCGCAGCGATCTCCTCCTGCTTGCGGGTCGCGGCCGACCGCTTCGCCGGCGGCGTCAGGCTCGCCGCGACGACATCGCCGGCATCGCCGGCGGCCTCGTCCGAGCCGTAGGCCGCAGCGGCCAGCATCGGCCGCTCGGGCGAGGGCTGGGCACGGGCGACCTCGACCGGACCCGAGCGACGCTCCCGGTCGAGCTTCTCGAATCCCGCGTCCAGGAGCTGCGCCATCTCGACGTCGCGCGCCCGCGCCGTTGGGCCGCCCAGGACCACGGCGACGAGGCGCCGGCCACCGCGCACCGCCGAAGCGGCCAGATTGAAGCCGGAAGCCTGGGTATAGCCGGTCTTGAGCCCGTCCATGCCGGCATAGGAGAACAGGAGGCGGTTGTGGTTGCCGTGCACCCGACCGCCGTAGCTGAAGCTCCTGCGTGAGAAGTAGCCGTAATATTGCGGGAAATCGTTGATCAGCCGGGTCGCGAGCCGCGCCAGGTCGCGCGCCGTCGTGCGCTGCTCCGGATTGGGCAGTCCGCTCGCGTTGCGGAACACGGTGCGCGTCATGCCGAGCTCGCGCGCCGTGCGGGTCATGAGGAGCGCAAACTGGTCCTCGCTGCCGCCGAGCCCTTCGGCCAGCGTCGCCGCCGCATCGTTCGCCGACTTGGTGACGAGCCCGAGGATCGCGTCCTCGACCCGGATGGTGGAGTTGGGCTTGAGGCCGAGCTTGGTCGGCGCCATCGCTGCGGCGCGGGGTGACACCCGAAAGCGGGAATCGAGCGTGATCTGTCCCGACTCGAGCGCGCGGAAGGTGAGATAGAGGGTCATCATCTTGGTGAGCGAAGCAGGATAGGCCGGCTCGTCGGCGTTACGCGCGTCGAGGACCTCGCCGCTGGCATGGTCCAGGAGGATGTAGGCCTCCTGCCGGGCGGAGGCCGGCGATGCCAGGGCGCTGACGAGAAGGGCCAGCCAGAGGAGGACAAACCAAGCTCGTTCGCCCCAGCGCATGGTCCAGTTCCTGCCCGAGGCCGTAGCGCGGTGGGAGCCCTCTCCCGAGACGAACGGCCTCTCGCTGTATCTTAGTGGAAAACGTTAACAATTCACTTAAACGACTTTGATGGCACGCTGAAGGGGAAATTTGGGTGAAGTCCATGCATAACAGTTGAAAAGGCGCGGCTGCAACGTCGCTCTGATGCCTCAACCGCGCCCGGCGGTCATTGCGGCGCGTTGCCACCGTCCACCGGTTCCAGCCACTTCTTGTACACGAAGCCGGCGCCACCGTTCTTGAGGCGAATCTGCAGCCATCCTTTGTTCTGGCCGACCACACGCACCGTGGTACCGCGGGCGAGCGAGCCGCTGCGGGGAAACTCGTTGCCCGGCCCCTCCCTGAGATTGACGTCGGCCAGCACGCGATAAGGCTTGCCGGCAGCATCCTCTCCCTCGGCGACGGCTGCGGGCGTCCTCGGCCCGGCCGTCGGCTCGACGGCGGAGGGAGCCTCGGGTCGTGCCGGCGCCGGCTCGGCAGCGCTCGCCGCAGCGGGCGGCGCCGCCTCCACCAGCGCCTTGTCGGACGGTGGCTCGGGCCGGTTCGCTGCCGTGGCAGGGCTGGCGGGCCGCGTGGACTCCTCGGTCGCGGCCGCTGCCTGCTTCGCGTCGTTCAGGAGCGCGGCGATGTCCTTGTTGCCCGGATCGAGCACCTGCGCCCGGTGCAGGTCGTCGAGCGCTGCCTTGACGTCGCCACGATCGAGCAGGAGCTGCCCGCGCCGCATGTAGGCGAGGGGGTGCTGCGGATCGAGCTCGATGGCCTTGGCGTAGTCGGCGAGCGCCGCATCCTGGTCGCCGAGGTTGGTCGAGGCCGCGGCGCGCCGGATATGGGCGATGCGCAGGTTCTTGATCGCCGTCCTGTCGCCCGGCTTGAGCTCGAGGGTCTTGGTGTAGTCCTGGATCGCGCGGTCGTAGTCGCCGAGCTCGCTGTAGGCGACGCCGCGATTGTTGAAGGTGACGGCGAGCGCCTCGGGATCGAGGTCGCCCGCGAGGATGGCGCGGGTGTAGGCATCGACGGCGGCTTCGTACCGACCGTCGCCGAAGGCGGCATTGCCGGTGCGGACGTCGCCCAGGCTGTCGGCGGCAGCTTCGCCGCCCGCGAGCAGGGCCGCAAGGCCGATGACCGTGATGAGGCGCCGCATGGGTTCTCCTCCTCTTCTCGTTGCCGGGCGGCGAGGCCGGGCCGCCCCTTTCGCGGCTTCGTGTCGCGTCTGCTCAGCCGTTCTTGCGGCGCCGCAAACGCTCCCGCAACCACCCGGCCCGGTTCTCCTTGGTCTCCTGCCGGGCCCGCGCCACGGCGAAGCCGTCGTCGGGCACGTCGCGCGTCACCACGCTGCCGGCGGCCACGATTGCCTGCGCTCCCACGGTGACCGGGGCCACGAGCGCCGTGTTCGAGCCGATGAAGGCGCCCTCGCCGATCCGGGTCGGGTACTTGCCGAATCCGTCGTAGTTGCAGGTGATGGTGCCGGCACCGATGTTGGCCTTGGCGCCGATGCTGGCGTCGCCGAGATATGTGAGATGGTTGGCCTTGGCACCGGGGGCGAGCTTCGTGTTCTTCGTCTCGACGAAGTTGCCGATCTTGGCCCCTTCGCCGATCTCCGAGCCCGGCCGCAGGCGAGCAAACGGGCCGATCTCGGCCTTGGCCGCGACGACCGCCTTCTCGAGGTGCGAGAAGGAACGGACGATCGCCCCGGCCCCGATTCGCACGCCGGGTCCGAACACGACATAGGGCTCGATCATGGCCCCGGGAGCGATCTCGGTGTCGGCCGAGAGGTGCACGGTCTCCGGCGCCGGCATGATGACGCCGCGGTTCAAGGCGGCCGCGCGCAGCCGGTCCTGGAGGATCCGGGCGGCGTCGGCAAGCTGGGCCTGCGAGTTCACGCCGAGGCCCTCCTCGGTCGGGGCTTCGATCGCCACGCAGCGCCAGCCCCGCTTCACCGCCGCCGCCACGGTGTCGGTGAGGTAGTGCTCGTTCTTTTCGGCGTGCAGCGGCAGGGCTTCGAGCAGCGGACCGAGGCGGGCCGCATCGAACGCCATGACGCCCGAGTTGCAGGCCGCCTCCTGTTTGAGGGCGTCGCCGGCGTGGCGGTCCTCGACGATCTCGAGGAGTTGCCCGCCCTCGACCCTGAGCCGCCCGTAGCCGGCAGGATCACTCGGCCGTATGCCGAGCACCGCGACGGCTGCGGCTTCGGCTTCCAGCGCGCCGACGAGCCGGCGCAGCGTATCTGCGGTGATGAGCGGCGTGTCGCCGAACATCACGAGCACCGTACCCGTCTCGGGCAGGCGCGGCCGGGCCGCCATCAACGCGTGGCCGGTGCCGAGCTGCGGCTCCTGGATCGCGATCACGGCCGCCGGTGCGGTGCGGCCGACGATCCCGGCGACATCCTCCATCCCGGGGGCCAGCACGACCACGGTGCGGGCCGGCTCGAGCGCTGCGGCGGTGGCGAGCACGTGCTCGATCAGCGTCCGCCCGGCCAGAGGATGGAGGACCTTCGGCAACGCATTCTTCATCCGTGTCCCCTTGCCGGCGGCAAGGATGGTCACGCATAGAGGGACGGCCATGCGGGGGGATGCTCCGGCATGCTGGTGGAGAAGGCGGCGGCCCAGCGCACGCAGCGGACTTTAGCGATTTCCCCTTCCTGCTCAACCCGGAGCGACTTCCTTGCCTGACGGCCTCGAAGCCCTGGTGTTCGACCTCGACGGCACCCTCGTCGAGACGGCGGCCGATCTCCATCTCGTGCTCGAGGAGATCTTGAGCGAGGTCGGCCTCGCGGCCCCGCCGCTCGCCGCCGTGCGCGGCATGATCGGCGACGGGGCGAGGGTGCTGATCGAGCGAGCGCTCGCCATGATCGGAGCCCCCGCCGAGCCCGTGCTGGTCGACCGCCTCTTCGCCCGCTTCCGCGAGCGCTATGCGGAAGAACCGTGCCGGGCGAGCACGCCCTATCCGGGTGCGCGGGAGCTGCTGCGAACGATGCGGGAGCGGGGCATCCGGATGGGCCTGTGCACCAACAAGCCGCAAGCCGCGACCGAGGGCCTGCTCGCAGCCCTCGATCTCGCGCCGTTCTTCGCTTCGGCGATCGGCGGCGACCGCCTACCCGTGCGCAAGCCCGATCCCGGCCATCTCGCGGCCGTGCTGGCGGATCTCGGCGCGACACCCGCGGCCGCCGTCATGGTCGGCGACAGCCGCAACGACCTGCTCACAGCGCGAGGGCTCGAGGTGCCCTGCGTTCTCGTGAGCTTCGGCTACACGTCCGTGCCCGCACGCGAGCTCGGTGCGGACGCGGTGATCGATCGGCTGGCCGACCTGCCGGAAGCGTTGGTACGGCTGCGGGCGGGGCGGGCAGTCTGAGGCCGCCGCGGTATGTCGGGGACCTCCCCCGCGCTCGCGGGCGCTTGACAGGCCGGCTCCGGGTCACTAGATGCGGGGCCGCATAGGGCGCTTAGCTCAGCGGTAGAGCACCGTCTTCACACGGCGGGGGTCGCAAGTTCAAACCTTGCAGCGCCCACCATTCGTCCCTTTCGCGGCCATCGTCTTGCGCATCGGCTATTGCCGGTTGGTGCCGTTCGGCTGGCCCGGATGGTTGCTCGGCGGAGGCGGTACGAGGATGGTGGTGCCGCCGTCGCTCTTCTCGCCGTTCTGATCGCGCGTCGTCCCGCCGGCTACGCCGCTGCCGGTAGTGCCGGTGGTCGTACCCGTGCCGCCGCCGGGCGAGGCCGTGTCGTTCTGATGCGTCTGCGCCGTGCCCGCGTCCGGGCGGCCGGGGAGGGGACTGGGCTTGGGCCTCAGCACGGTCGGATCCTGCTGCGTGCTCGGCGGGGTGATCGCGTTGGTGGCGCCCTGGCCGTTGTCCTGGGCGTGCACCGGGGGGCCGAGCAGGCTGATCCCGAACAGCATGACACCAGCGGCGACCGTGAAACGCGGGTTTGTCACACGCATCGATCCTCTCCTCATGTCACGAAGGCAGGTGGACCGCAGCGGCCCCGGTCCGTGAGGACGGGCCTTCCGTCAGGTGGGCTGGCCCTGTCGGGCGAGGGCTTCCTGCTGCCAGGCCTGGCCCGTGGCCAGCACGCAAGCATGGCCCTTGCTGTCCACGCTCACCATGGTCCAGGTGCCGGCGGCGGAGGAGGCGAAGACCTGCATCACGGTGCCGTCGTCGGCGAGGCCCATGGAGGCCGGCTGCTCGCCGAAGCGCTCGTTCAGGAAACTGCGCAGCTCGTCATAGGCGCCGCACATCGGGGCATCGGGTCCTGGCATCGCCGGCGGAGCGGCCGGATCGGCCTGCGCCACCGAAGCGGCCGGGGCGGAGCCGGCGAAACCCAGGGCCAGCAACGCCGCCACCGGCCGACGCACGATACGGTGTTCCATCGCTCCATCTCCAGCGTTCCCGCCGAAAGCGGTCGCGTCGGGCCGTCGTCACCGGTCCGGTCCAACGCCGACCGTCGAGGGGAGGCAATCGAGCTAGCTGTCCTATCAACGAGCCCCCGCATCTGTGGGTTCCGCGCCACATTCGCACGGCTTCAGACGGCGGCTCGGGGCTTGCGGGCGATCCGGCCCGTGCGCTCTCTGGAGCGAACGGGCAAAGCACGCGCCAGCCCGCGGCGGTCCCGAGAGCCGCTGTCCATGGAGCGAGACGGAGCGCCGAGCATGCCGGAGAGGAGAGCGGCAGCACCCAGAATTCGCATCGGCCCGCCCCAGACCGCAACCCTCTTCGGTCTCGCCCCGGTCCTCCACTTTCTCGGCATCATCCTCTGTGGCCTCGGCGGGGTGATGCTGGTGCCGGCCGCCGTCGATTTCGTCGACCGCAGCGCCGACGCTTCGGTCTTCCTGATCGCCGCGGCGGCGACCGTGTTCACGGGCGTCACGCTGACCTTGAGCTTCGCCGGCGAGGAACTCCGCATCAATCTGCGCCAGGGAGTGCTCGCCGTGATCCTCACCTGGATCGGGGCGAGCTTCTTCGGCGCCCTGCCATTCATGTTCGCCGCCCGGCCGCTTTCCTTCACGGATGCGGTCTTCGAGACCGTCTCCGGCCTCACCGCCACGGGCTCGACCGTCTATGTCGGCCTCGACCGGGCGCCGCGGGGCATCCTCTTGTGGCGCTTCCTGCTCACCTGGATGGGCGGGTTCGGCCTCGTCACCTTCGCCGTCCTCGTCCTGCCCTATCTGCGGGTCGGCGGGCTCCAGCTCTTCATGGTCGACCTCTCGGCTCGGCCGGGCAAGTTCGTGCCCAAGACCGCCGAGGTGGTGGCGCAGATCGCTTTCGTCTACGTCCTGCTGACGCTCCTGTGCGCGATCGCCTTCGGGGCTGCCGGCATGAGCACGCTAGATGCCGTGGGTCATGCCATGGCGGCGCTGGCGACCGGCGGCTTTTCCTCGCACGATGCTGGGATCGGCCACTTCGAGAGCCCCGCGGTCGAGTGGATCGCGACGCTGTTCATGCTCCTGGGCGCCATGCCGTTCGCGCTCTACATCCATCTCCTGCGCGGCCAACCCGGACCGCTGCTGGGCGATTACCAGGTGCGGCTGTTCCTCGTCGTCATCGGCGCGGGCGTCCTTCTGCTTGCGATCTGGCGCCTGAAGGGTGGCGCCCTCACGGTCGAGCAGGCGGTGCGCGAGGCCGCGTTCAACGTCGTCTCGATCATCAGCACGACCGGGTTCACGAGCCACGATTTCGGCCAGTGGGGCGGCTTCGCCTCCCTGGTCCTGTTCTGCGCCATGCTGATGGGCGGCTGCACCGGCTCGACCGCGGGCGGGATCAAGATGTTCCGCCTCTACGTCCTGCTCGAGGCGCTGAAGGCGCAGATCGGCCGACAGATCTACCCGAACGGCGTGTTCACGGTGCGCTACAACCGGGCACCGGTGCCGCCCGCCATCGTGGCGGCGGTCGTCACCTACGCCTTCGCCTATCTCGCCACCTTCTCCCTCCTGGCGCTGGCGCTCGCCTTCGCCGGCCTCGGCTTCGAGGAGAGCCTAGGGGCCGCGGCCACCTCCCTGGGCGGCGTCGGGCCGGGGCTGGGGCCCCGCATCGGTCCGTGCTGCACGTTCGCCGGGATCGCCGATTCCGCGAAGTGGCTGCTCGTGTTCGGCATGCTGGCCGGCCGGCTCGAGATCCTGCTTCTCGTCCTGCCCTTCACGCCGGCGTTCTGGCGCGCGTGAGAGAGGCAGCCGCGACGGCGGCGCGCGCCGCTCCTTCCTGCCCGGTTCGGGCGGCACCCTGAACAGATAGATGAACAGCGTTATCAGCGCCGCCGCCGCCATGGCGAGAAGGAGCGGCGCCATGGCCTTGAGTGCGGGAACGATGCCCGGCAGGTGCTCGTCGATCAGATAGACGCCGCCGACCCAGCCGCCGACCCAGATGATGCTGCCCGCGAGATTGGCGATCGCGAACCGCCACCAGGGCAGCTCGAGCATCCCGGCCACGAACGCGTTGAGCTGCCTCAGCCCGTCGATGTAGGGAGCCAGCACCACGATCCAGATCCCCCAGCGCGCGTAGCTCCGGTCGACCTTGGCGAGGCGCTCCTCCGAGATCGGCAGGTGATGGAGGGCGTAGGCGCCGCCGAACCGGCCGGCGACGTAGCCGAGCTGGCTGCCGACGATGACCCCCAGGAACGAGAGCAGGATCACGGTCGGCAGCCACAGCTTGCCATGCATGGCAGCGACGGCGGCTGCCACCATCACCGAGGTGGCCGGTACCGGCACGCCCAGGAAGTCGACGGTGACGATGCCGAAGATCGCGGCATAGCCCCAGCGCTCGAGGAGATGCGAGCCCTCGTGGACGATCTCGGCGCTCTGCGCCTCGATCGACGTCTCGGCCCATCCGGCGCCCGCGAGGAGAGCGAGCAGGCACGAGCCTGCCAGCGCCGCGAGCGCCAGCCGGCATCCTCTACCGGCCCATCTCGGGCTCGAGCACCGGCGCTCGCTGCCGCCCATCCTCTCCGTCCTCTGGCCGCATCTCCTGCCGGCGCGGCGCCGGCCCGCCTAGGCCTCCGCGAACAGCGGGGTGGAGAGATAGCGCTCGGCGAAGGAAGGAATGACGACCACGATCATCTTGTCCGCCATCTCCGGCCGCTTCGCCACCTTGAGCGCGGCTGCCACCGCGGCGCCCGAGGAGATGCCGCCCGGGATGCCCTCGAGCCGGGCGAGGCGGCGCGCCTCCTGGAAGGCCTCGTCGTTGCCGACCGTGACGATCTCGTCGATCAGGCTCGTGTCCAGGATCTCGGGCACGAAGCCGGCTCCGATGCCCTGGATCGGGTGCGGGGCGGGCTGTCCGCCCGAGAGCACCGGGCTCGCTTCGGGCTCGACCGCCACCATGCGCAAGGAGGGCTTCCTCGGCTTCAGCACCTGGCCGCAGCCGGTAAGCGTGCCGCCGGTGCCGATGCCGGACACGATCACATCCACCCGGCCCTCGGTGTCGACCCAGATTTCCTCGGCTGTGGTCTTGCGGTGGATCTTGGGGTTGGCCGGATTGGCGAACTGGTTCGGCATGATCGCCCCCGGATTGGCGGCCAGGATCTCTTCCGCCCGGGCGATGGCGCCCTTCATACCCTTCTCGCGCGGGGTGAGTTCGACCTCGGCCCCCAGAAAGCGCAGCATCTTGCGCCGCTCGATCGAGACCGATTCCGGCATGGTGAGGATGAGGCGATAGCCGCGCGCCGCGCACACGAAGGCAAGGGCGATGCCGGTGTTGCCCGAGGTCGGCTCGACCAGGAGAGCGCCGGGCTTCAGCCTGCCCTCGGCCTCGAGCGCCTCGATCATCGCGACACCGATCCGGTCCTTCACGCTGGCGAGCGGGTTGAAGAACTCCAGCTTGAGCAGGAGATCGGCGCTCAGGCCCTCCTCGGCGGCGAGCCGGCGTGCGCGCACCAGCGGCGTGTTGCCGATCGTCTCCGCGATGCTGTCGTAGATGCGCCGACGCAGCGGCGGGTCCAGCCGCAAGGGTGTGGGAGCGAGGCGTTGATCCATGATCGTCTTTCCTTCGGTCCTCTCGCCGCGACGTCGCGACGCCGAGCAACGGGGCCGGCGCCCTGCCGTCCGAACGGAGGCGATGAATGCTCGGGCGCGATCATCGGCGGGGCCGGCGCCGGGTTCAACGGCAAAAGGAAGTATCCGGCCCATCGCTTGAGCCCCGTCGGCGGCTGCGCTACCAACAGCTTCATTCTCCGTCCGAGGTTCCCCCGATCGCCGTCGTCATCGACATCATCGCGCCGATCTTCGGCATCGTCCTCATCGGCTGGCTCGCCGCACGCTTCGGCGCCATCGACGAGGCGGCGGGCCGCGGGCTGTCGCTGTTCGCGTTCAACTTCGCCATCCCGGTCATGCTGGTGCGCACGCTGGCCGAGGCGGCGCTGCCGCCGCATCCGGAATGGCGCTTCGTCCTCGCCTATTTCGGCGGCGCTTTCGCGAACTTCGGCCTCGCCGCCTTCCTCGCCCGGCGGCTGTTCGGGCGTGAACGTGCCGAGCCCGCGATCTTCGGCATCACTGCCGCCTTCTCCAACACCACCATCCTCGGCATTCCGCTCATCCTCCAGGCTTATGGCGAGCCCGCGGCGGTACCGCTGTCGCTGATCTTGGGGTTTCACAGCGCGCTTCTGTTCACCCTCACGACCGTGGTGGCGGAGCTCGGGGTCGGGGCGGGAAGCTCGCTCGGGCGGATGCTCGCGAACATCCTGAAAGGGCTCGTCACCAACCCGATCTTGTGGGGCATCGGTATCGGGCTCGTCCTCAACCATCTGGGCCTTGCCCTGCCGTCGGTGCTCGACCGGCTCGCCACGACGCTGGGCGCCGCTGCCCTGCCGGCGGCGCTGTTCGCGCTCGGCGCCAATCTGAGCCGCTTTCGGCTCATGGGCAGCCTGCGCGAGGCGCTGCTTTTGACCTTCCTCAAGATCCTGGCGCAGCCCGCGCTGATCTGGCTCCTGGCAAAGGGGGCCTTCGCCCTGCCGCCGCTGTCGACCGCGATCGCCGTCACGATCGGCGCCCTGCCGTCGGGCATCAACGCCTATCTGTTCGCGGCCCGCTACCGCGCCGCGGTGCCGGAAGCGACCAGCACCATCCTGCTTTCCACCCTGGTGTCGGTGGTCACGGTCGGCCTGCTGCTGACGGTGCTGCGCCATTAGGGCATCCGGCGCCCGATGGGGCTCCCCAGCGTCGTGGTCGGGCTTGCGCGCCGGCGCCGACCCGGCCACTAACCCTCCCGATCCGCCACGACGGGAAGGGGATCATGGGCTTCGATACGCTGCTCCTGGACTGGCTCCGGCTCGGCCTGCGCTGGCTGCACGTGATGGCCGCCATCGTCTGGCTCGGCACGGCCTTCTACTTCATGGGCCTCGACCAGGAGCTGCGGCGCCGGCCGGCACGTCGGCCGGAAGACGGCAAGGGAGAGGCCTGGCAGGTGCACGGCGGCGGCTTCTATCACATCGAAGGCGTCGTGCCCGGGGGCGAGCCCCCGCCGGGAGCAGGTTTCGCCCGCTTCCGCTGGCCTGCCTACACCACCTGGATCTCGGGCTTCCTCCTCCTGGCGGTCCTTTACTACGTCGAGGCCACGTTGCGCCTGACCGGACCGGATGCGACCGGGCTGTCGCCCGTGCCCGCCGTTCTGCTCACCCTCGCGTCGCTCACCCTGGGCTACACGCTCTACGAGGGCCTGTGCCGCGCGGCCCCCACCCGCCGGCCCCGGGTGCTGGCGCTCGCCTGCTTCCTCCTGCTCACGGCCTTCGCCTGGCTGCACGCCCTGCTGCTCGACGGCCGCGCCGCGCTGCTCCTCGACGGTGCCTTGGTCGGCACGATCATGGTCGCGAACGTCGCTCACATCATGATCCCGATCCAGCGCCGGGCGCTCGCCGCCTGGGGCGAGGGCAGGGAGCCGGATGCCGCGGACCTGGAGCGGGCGCGGACGCGCGCGGCGCACAACGACCACCTGGCGCTGGCCGCCGTGCTCGCCATGCTGGGCGGCCACTATCCCTTGCTCCACGAGGGTGGCCGGAGCTGGCTCGCGTTCGCGGCAGCGCTGGTCGTGAGCGCCGGCGCCGCCCGGCTGTGGCGCCGGCAGCACGGCGGACGCGGGCCGGGGCTCACGCCATAGCGCGCCGGAACAGCAGCCCGCGGCGCTCGCAGAGGTCGATCGCGAGCTCGAACCCGGCTGCGAGCAGCCGGCGGACGACCTTGCCGCAGCCTGCATCGCCGATGATGTCGGGATGCATCTCGATGCAGACGGCCCGGACACCGTCCAGCTCGGCATGGTCGAACAGCTCGGCCTCGTAGCCTTCGACGTCGACGACGAGGACGGTGGGCCTGATCCGCTCCATGATATCCCGGAACGCGACCTGCCGCACCTCGCTGGCCCGCTCGGCACCGGGGCGGCCGGTGAACGAGGACGACTGCGGCGCGCTCGCGTTGACGAAGAAAGGCCGGGTACCGTCGGCGTCGCCCACGAAGGCGATCTCGAACCGGGGCGAGACACCGTTCAGGGCGAACGTGGCCCGGATCGGCTCCGCCATGGCGGGGTTGGCCTCGAAGGTCCACACCCGCTCGCCGCCGATGCGCTTCGCGCACAAGGTGGCGATCAGGCCGATGCCGGTGCCGAGCTCGAGCACGGTGTCGTCGGGGCGCAGCACGGCCGCGAGCATGCGGCGCTCCGCACCCTCGTAGGTGCCGCGCTGCAAGGCCCGGCGCAGGCTTCTCGGCGTGTCCGGGCTTATCGGGACGACGGCCTCCTCGATGCGCACGCTGGCAGGGGAGGAGACGTCGTCCAGACGGCGGCGGAGCTTCTCGATCAAGCGCATGGATGGTTTCCGCCGCGACCTGCTGCGCACCGCCGGCCTTTCGGCCGCGGCACGACGGGATGAGGGTATCGAGGTCAGCGCGTCGGGACGGGTGTCTCGCCGCGATAGTCGTAGAAGCCGCGCTTCACTTTCCGGCCGAGCCAGCCGGCCTCGACGTACTTCACGAGGAGCGGGCACGGGCGGTACTTGCTGTCCGCGAGCCCCTCGTAGAGCACCTGCATGATGGCGAGGCAGGTGTCGAGGCCGATGAAGTCGGCGAGCTCGAGCGGTCCCATCGGGTGGTTGGCGCCGAGCTTCATCGCGTTGTCGATGGACTCGACCGTGCCGACGCCCTCGTAGAGGGTATAGACGGCTTCGTTGATCATCGGCAGCAGGATGCGGTTGACGATGAAGGCCGGGAAGTCCTCGGCGGTGACCGCCTGCTTGCCCAGCTTCTCGCACACGCCGCGGATCGCCTGGTAGGTGTCCTCCTCGGTGGCGATGCCCCGGATGATCTCGACGAGCTTCATCGCCGGCACCGGGTTCATGAAGTGCATGCCGATGAAGCGCTCGGGCCGGTCGGTGCAGGCCGCGAGCCGCGTGATCGAGATCGAGGAGGTGTTGGAGGCGATGATCGCCTCGGGCTTCAGGTGCGGGACGAGGGCGGCGAAGATCTTGCGCTTGAGCTCCTCGTTCTCGGTCGCCGCCTCGATGACGAGCTCGCAGTCGCGGAAGGGCTCGAGGCTCTCGGTGGTGACGATCCGGGCGAGAGCCTGCTGCTTGCCCTCCTCGGTCAGGACACCCTTGCTGACATGGCGGCCGAGGAAGAAGTCGATCCGGCTCATGGCCGCATCGAGCGCCTGGCGCGAGATGTCGTTGAGCCGCACCTCGAAGCCGGACTCCGCGGCCACCTGCGCGATGCCGGCGCCCATCTGGCCCGCGCCGATCACGCCGATCCGCTTGATCTCCGGGATCGGCGGATAGTCACGCTGGGCATAAGTCGTCGCCATGGAAGGAGCTCCGTCGGGTGCGCTAGCGCGTTCAGGCCGATTTGGCGCGCTTCAATTCTTCGGCGAGTTCGGGCACCAGCTTGAAGAGATCGCCGACGAGGCCGTAGTCGGCGACCTGGAAGATCGGCGCCTCCTCGTCCTTGTTGATCGCGACGATCACCTTGCTGTCCTTCATCCCCGCCAGATGCTGGATCGCGCCCGAGATCCCCACCGCCACGTAGAGTTCGGGTGCCACGATCTTGCCGGTCTGCCCGACCTGCCAGTCGTTGGGCGCGAAGCCCGCGTCCACCGCCGCTCGCGACGCGCCCACGGCGGCCCCGAGCGCATCGGCGAGCTGCTCGATCAGCTTGAAGTTCTCGGCCGAGCCCACGCCGCGCCCGCCCGAGACCACGATCCTGGCACTGGTGAGGTCGGGGCGGTCGGACCGGCTGACCTCGCGGCCGAGGAACCGGGCGAGGCCCATTGCCGGCACGGCCGCGACCGTCACGATCTCGGCCTGGCCGCCTTCGGCCTCGGCGGCTGGGAACGCCGTGGTGCGCACCGTTATCACACGCTTCTGGTCCGTGCTCTTCACGGTCGCGAGCGCATTGCCGGCGTAGATGTAGCGCTTGAACGTGTCGGGGCCGAGCACGTCGACGATGTCGCTGATCTGCGCCGTGTCGAGCAGCGCTGCCACCCGGGGCATCACGTTCTTGCCGGTCGTGGTCGAGGCGGCGACGAGATAATCGTAACCGTCGGCCACCGAGAGGATGAGGGCGGCCAGATCCTCGGCGACCGGATGGGCGTAAGGCTCGGCGTCGACGTGCAGCACCCGGCGCACGCCCTGAACCTTGGCGGCGGCCTGGGCTACGGCCGCGGCCCCCTGGCCCGCCACCAGGATGTCGACCTCGGGCCCGAGCTTGCTCGCGGCGGCAACGGCGTGCAGCGTGGCCTTGTCGAGGCTCGCGTTGTCGTGCTGGGCGAGAACGAGAACGGCCATCAGAGCACTCCCGCGTCGTTCTTGAGCTTCTGGACGAGATCCTGCACCGAGGCGACCTTGATCCCGGCCTGGCGCCGCGGCGGCTCCTCGAAGCGGAGATACTGGAGCCGGGGGGCCACATCGACGCCCAGCTCCTCGGGCTTCAGCGTGTCGATCGGCTTCTTCTTCGCCTTCATGATGTTGGGCAGCGACGCGTAGCGCGGTTCGTTCAGGCGGAGATCGACCGTGACGATCGCCGGCAGCTTCACCTCGAGCTGCTCGAGGCCTTCGTCGACCTCGCGGCTCACCATGGCCGCGCCACCTTCGATCTGCAGCTTCGAGACGAAGGTGGCCTGCGGCCAGCCCAAAAGGGCAGCCAGCATCTGCCCGGTCTGGTTGCTGTCGTCGTCGATCGCCTGCTTGCCCAGGATGACGAGGCCGGGTTGCTCCTTCTCGACGATGGCCCTCAGGAGCTTCGCGACCGCGAGCGGCTGGAGCTCGGTTCCGGTCTCGACCAGGATGGCGCGGTCGGCACCCATGGCGAGCGCCGTGCGCAGGGTCTCCTGGCACTTGGCGTCGCCCAGCGAGACGGCGACGACCTCGGTGGCGGTGCCCTTCTCCTTGAGCCGGATCGCCTCTTCGGTCGCGATCTCGTCGAACGGATTCATCGACATCTTGACGTTGGCGATGTCGACCCCGCTCCCGTCCGCCTTGACCCGGACCTTGACGTTGTAGTCGACCACCCGCTTCACCGGCACGAGTATTTTCATCTGCTCCGCCTTCGTTGCGCGCAATTGACCCGGCTCGGCAGGGGGCGAACCGGGCGAGGCCCTGCTGATTGTGCAACGCAGCAGGGATAGGACCCGGTCACGGGGATGTCAATTATGGATGCGACATCGTTTTAACGGTTAGCGCCGGGCACCCAGAGCACGTCCTGCGCACCCTTGTCGTTGAGCCGGCGCGAGAGGACGAACAAATGATCCGATAGACGATTCAGATATCGGATCGCCGCGGGATTGACCGCCTCTGCCTCGGCCAGCTCGCACACCAGGCGCTCGGCGCGTCGTGATACCGTGCGGGCGAGATGGAGATGCGCCGCAGCCGGCGTACCGCCCGGCAGGACGAAGGACCGCAGCGGCAGGAGCTCGGCGTTCATGGCATCGATCTCGCGCTCGAGCCGCTCCACCTGGCTGTCCTGGATGCGCAGCGTGCCGGGATCGGCGAAGTCGGCGCCGGGGCGGCAGAGATCGGCACCGAGATCGAAGAGATCGTTCTGGATCCGCGCCAGCATGGCGTCCGCCTCGCCGCTCGTGTGCAGCCGGGCGAGGCCGATCGTCGCGTTGGCCTCGTCCACCGTGCCGTAGGCCGAGACGCGCAGCGTGTGCTTGGCGACCCGCGTGCCGTCGCCCAGGGAGGTCCGCCCCTGATCGCCACCCCTGGTGTAGATCCTGGTCAATGTCACCATCGTCGGCAGCTCAGCGCTGGGTCAGGAACAGGAGGCCGAGGAGCACCACGGCCAGAAGCTGCAGCCCGACGCGGGCCCGCATCAGCTTGTTGCCGTACTTTTCGTTGAAGGCGCCGCCGCGGAAGAAGCCGACGAGGCCGACCATCAGCACGCCGGCCGTGGCCAGCATCGCCAGGAGGAGGAGAACGGGGAGGAGATTCATGGCGGTCCAGGGTCATGGGCGGGAGGGCGGGTGTGCCGTGCCGCCTCGGGTTGCGCCGCACGAACGATACCAGATCGACCCGCGGCTGTCGCAGACCTGCTACTGCGGCACCTCCGTGCCTTTCGCAAGCGCGGTCGACGACGGACGACCCTTTATCTGGGCTGCCGAAAGGCTTTCCGAAAGCCCGTCACCGACCCGAACGGACGAGACGGTGGAATTGTGCGCCGTCATGGTCTATTGGATAAACTAGGTGAAGCCTTTCTGGCGGCGGGCCGGGCGGGCCCGGCCGGGAGAGAGGGAGGAGAAGATGGCGGTTCCAGCGGTCGGAATGGCGCCCACGGCCCACCGCAGGCCCTGGTATCGGCACCTCTACGCCCAGGTCCTGTGCGCGATCCTGCTCGGCGTGCTCCTCGGCTACTTCTATCCCGGCGTCGCCACGCAGATGAAGCCTCTGGGCGACGCCTTCATCAAGCTCATCAAGATGCTGATCGCCCCGATCATCTTCTGCACGGTGGTGCACGGCATCGCCAGCATGGAGGACATGAAGAAGGTCGGCCGGGTCGGCGTCAAGGCGCTGGTCTATTTCGAGGTGATGACCACGCTGGCGCTGATCGTCGGCCTCGTCGTCGTCAATCTGTGGCGGCCCGGCGCCGGCATGAACGTCGATCCCGCCACGATCGACACCAAGGCCATCCAGACCTACACCGCCCAGGCGGAGCAGCAGAGCACGGTCGACTATTTCTTGCACATCATCCCGAACACGGTAGTCGGCGCCTTCGCCGAGGGCGACATCCTGCAGGTCCTGTTCTTCGCCGTCCTGTTCGCCTTCGCGCTCCACATGCTGGGCGAGCGCGGCAGGCCGCTCCTCCATCTCGTCGACCAGACCGCGCACGTCTTCTTCGGCATCGTCGGCATCGTGATGCGCGTAGCCCCTATCGGCGCCTTCGGCGCCATGGCGTTCACCATCGGCAAGTACGGCATCGGCACCCTGCTCTCGCTGGGCGCTCTGATGGCGGGCTTCTACACCACATGCCTCATCTTCATCTTCGGCGTGCTCGGCATCGTGTGCCGGCTGGCCGGGTTCAGCGTGCTCCGGTTCATCCGCTACATCAAGGAGGAGCTCCTGATCGTGCTCGGCACCTCCTCCTCGGAGTCGGTGCTGCCGCGGATGCTGGCCAAGATGGAGATCCTGGGCTGCGACAAGTCCGTGGTCGGTTTGGTGATCCCGACCGGCTATTCGTTCAACCTCGACGGCACCTGCATCTATCTCACCATGGCCGCGCTGTTCCTGGCGCAGGCCACCAACACCGAGCTCACCCTGTGGCAGCAGCTCGGTATCCTGGCCGTGCTCCTCCTCACCTCGAAGGGGGCGGCGGGCGTCACCGGCTCGGGCTTCATCGTCCTCGCCTCCACGCTCGCCGCAGTCGGCCACATCCCGGTCGCGAGCATCGCGTTGATCCTGGGTGTGGACCGGTTCATGTCCGAAGCGCGGGCATTGACCAACCTGATCGGCAACGGTGTGGCCACGGTCGTGGTCGCGAAATGGGAGGGAGCGCTCGACGAGGCGCGGCTGCAGCAGCATCTCAGCGCCGAGACCGAGGAGGAGGCGGACGACCCGGAGCGGGTGCTCGTCGTCGAGGAGATGGCCCATGAGCGTCCCCACGATCTCGACGAGGGCCGCCCGATACGGGCCTGAATCACGGGAGCTTCGGCGTCGCCCGCCGCCCTGGTCGGGTCGGCGGATGGACGCTATCTCCCTCGTCGGGGCAGGAGGCCGGCCCCGCGACCGGGTTCGGGGACCACGGGGAGAGCATGCTGCGGGATCGAGCCGACGAGGCGTTCGACGAAGCGGCGCTGGCCAGCTGGGTCGCGGACGTGGCGCACCGGAACACCGATGCTCTTGCCCTGCTCTATGGCCGGACAAGTTCGCGCCTCCTGGCGGTGCTGATCCGGCTCTTGAGGCGGCGCGACCTCGCCGAGGAGATCTTGCACGACGTCTACGTGCGGGTCTGGGATCGGGCCGACGCCTATGATCCGGTGAAGGGCCCGGTCATGGCGTGGCTTATCGGAATCGCGCGCAACGCGGCGCTCGATCATCTCCGCCGGCAGCGGCGCGAGGTGGCGTTCGCGGACGGCCCGGAACAGGTGGAGCTACCCGACCTTGCGGATCTCGCTCGGGCCTCGACCGCGCGCCTGGCGCTGCAAGCCTGCCTCGAGCGGCTGGAGCCCGAGCCGCGTCGCTGCGTGATCCTGGCTTATCGGGACGGCCTCACCTACGACGATCTGGCCCGGCGGCTCGACCGGCCCGTGAACACCATCAAGAGCTGGATCAGGCGCAGCCTCGCGCGCCTGCGCGCCTGTCTGGAAGCCGAGTGATGGCGGGGGCGGAGGATCTCGACGCGCTCGCGGGCGAGTACGTGCTGGGCGTGCTCTCGCACGACGAGCATCTCGCGGTGCAGCGGCACCTGCTCGACGATCCCGAGCTCGCCCGGCGGGTAGCCGAATGGGAGGCGCGACTGGCTCCGCTCGCCGACGACCTGCCGCCGGTGATGCCCCGACCGGAGCTGTGGTGGCGGCTGCGTCGGACCATCGCCGGCCGGCGGCGCCCGCCCGAGCCGCGCTGGTGGCAGCGGCTGGGCTTCTGGCGCGGCTGGGCCGTCGCGGCGACCGGGGCCGCGGCAGGCCTCGCGGCCCTCCTGCTCCTGACGCCGCCGACCCCCGGCCTCGTCGCTGTTCTCACCGACCCGCAGGGCCGCCCGGCCTGGGTGGTGCGGGTCTCCGCCGAGGGTCGTGGCTATCTCGCGCAGGCGCTCGACATCGCCACGCCGGCGCAGCGCGTGCCCGAGCTCTGGCTCCTGGCGCCCGGTCGAGCGCCGGTCTCGTTGGGCGTGCTCGAGCAGGCCGGGCCGAGCAGGCACGCCCTGACTCGGCCGATGCAGCTCCAGCCCGGCGCGACGCTGGCAGTCAGTCTTGAGCCGCCCGGCGGCTCGCCCACGGGCCAGCCTACCGGCCCCGTGGTATCGACCGGCGTGCTGGTCCGCGACCCGACTTGAGCGGATCCCCGATCACGGATGCGTGAGTCGGTCCACGCCTGCAACTGCGCGGCACGGTCGACCGTAAGGCCGATGACGGGTTGCGCGCCGATTGCCGTCCCGGCCCCGGAGCTCCGCCCGGCACAACGACTTCATGGAAGAGGTGTGTCCGTGACCAGACAAGATCGGCAGGCGAGCATCGTTTCCGCCTCGACCCTCGGCCGCCGTGGCGTGCTCGGGGCCATGAGCCTGGCGGCCTTCGGCTCGCTCACGGTGCCGGCAGCCCTCGGCGCCGGGGCCGAGACGGGCCCGAGCGACGTCGATATTCTGAACTTCGCGCTCAACCTCGAATATCTCGAGGCCGAGTTCTACCTGCGAGCCGTCACCGGCCACGGCCTCAGCAGCAGCGACATCGACGGGCGGGGCAGGCTCGGACCGGTCACGGGCGGCCGCAGGGTGCCGTTCCGGACCAGGGCTTTCCGCAATTATGCCCGGGAGATTGCCGGCGACGAGGCCGACCATGTCCGGTTCATCAGGCAGGCGCTGGGCTCGGCCGCCGTGGCGCGGCCCGCGATCGACCTCGACTGGGCATTCACCGTCGCAGCCCGAGCTGCGGGCCTGATCGGGCCGGGCGCGAGATTCGACGCATTCGCCAATGAGACCAACTTCCTGCTCGCTGCCTTCATCTTCGAGGATGTCGGCGTCACGGCTTACAAAGGTGCCGCGCGCCTGATCGGAAACAAGGACGTGCTCGAGGCCGCGGCTGGCATTCTCGCCGTCGAGGCCTACCATGCGGGCGAGATCCGCACGCTCCTCTATGGCCTGGGTCTGTTCGACCAGGTCAAGGCTATCTCGGATGCGCGTGACGGCCTGGACGGTCCGGGGGACAAGGATCAGGGGATCGGCAATTCCGAAGTCGCCAACGTCGTCCCGGCCGACCGGAACGGAATCGCGTTCTCGCGCGGCCCGGGCGAGGTGCTGAACATCGTCTATCTGGGCGGCGCCGGCGCGCGCTTCGGCTTCTTCCCGCAGCGCCTCAACGGCACCATCGGATGAGAATGCTGCCGGCCCTCTGCCGGGGATGGAAGCGGAGGGCCGGCGCTCCCGCTACATCACGTGCGGGTCCTCGGCCGTCTCGTGGAGAAGGTCGGCCGAGAGCAGCACGGCGGTCTTCCTGCCGGTGTTGCGCCACCAGTGCGTCGTGGCGTGGGTCTCGGGTGCCACGTCGCCAGCTTTGTGCACGATCGGAACGGCGCAGGTGCTGGCATATTCCGTTACCTCGCCCTGGACGATGTAGATGATGGCCGGGCGATCCTCGTGGCTGTGCCAGGGAACCTCGCCGCCGGGCCCGATCACGAGCTTCCTGAGCCGGAACAGCCGGTCCGCCACCCCGACCCCGGGCTCGTCGGCGAGCTTGATCATGCCGATCACGGTATCGGCCACGTTCTTGGGCATGGTGACGCCGGCCGTCTGGCCCGCGCCGCTTGCCACCGTCTTGCCGGCCGGACACTGGCCGGCCTGGGCGCCCGTCACCACGAGCAGGATGCCGGCGAGCGTCACGGCGAGAACGGACAGGTGCCTGGCCACGACCAACGGCTTTCTCTGGGCGATCATCGTCTCTCGTCTCCCTTGGCTTCGGCCGGGGCGGAACCACCGCCGCCGCCTCGCCGCCAAGGTCGGGCAATTCTGCCCGCCGCGGAAATGCCGGCTCGCTGTCGAATGGCTAGCCCGCGGCTATCGTCCGACCGCCGCCTTCAGGTCGAACGCCCCGTCGGCGGCCTCCGCAGGCGTGAGCGAGGTTCCGGTGGCGAGCAGCTTGCGGCCGGTCATGTGATCGCTCGGGCGGTTCACCGAATCGATCGCGATCAACCGGCCGTCCTTGAAGTAGAACACCGAGAACCGGCCGCTCGCCGGGTCGCCGCGCACGACCTCCCGATCGTGCCCGCGCGAGATGCCGACCATCTGCAGCTTGATCTCGTACTGGTCGCTCCAGAACCAGGGTACCGCGTCGTAAGGCTCGTCCCGGCCGAGGATCGCGGCCGCCACCGCCTTCGCCTGATCGACGGCGTTCTGCACCGATTCCAGCCGCACGCGCCCGCCGGCGAAGCGGCTCGGGTGGCTCGTGCACTCGCCCGCGGCATGGATGAAGGGGGCGCTCGTGCGCCCGTGCTCGTCGACCACGATCCCGTCGGCACAGGCAAGGCCCGCTGCTTGCGCGAGCTCGACGTTGGGCACGACGCCGATGCCGATCACGACGAGATCGGCGGGATGGCGCGTGCCGTCCTCCATGACGACCGTTCGTACCCGGCCGTCCTCGCCCTCGAGCCGGGCGATGCGCGCGTTCACGATCAGCTCGACCCCGCGCTCCCGGTGCAGATCCGCGAAGAAGCGCGAGATCACCGGTGCCACCACGCGGCCCATCGGCCGGTCGGCCGCCTCGAGCACGGTCACGGGCCTGCCCAGCATCCGGACGGCGGCCGCGACCTCGAGCCCGATGAAGCCGCCGCCGATCACCACCACCCGCCCGGCCGCGGCGATGCGCTCGGCGAGCGCCTCGGATTCCTCGATCGTCCGCAGATAGACCACGCCGCCGAGCCCGGTGCCCGCCACCGGCAAGGGACGGACCCGCGTGCCGGTGGCGAGCACCAGCCGGTCATAGGTCAAGGTGCGGCCGCTCGCCGTCCGTACCGTGCGCGCCGCCGGATCGATCGCTTCCGCCCGCTCGCCGAGAAAGAGGTCGATCGCCTGCGCCTCGTAGAAGGCGGGCTGACGGAACAGCAGCCGGGCTTTGTCCATCTTGCCGAGAAGGAAGGCTTTCGAGAGCGGTGGGCGCTGGTAGGGCGGATGCTTCTCGGCAGCGATCAGCCGGATCGGCTCCGCATAGCCTTCGGCGCGCAAGGAGGCGGCGACCTGAAAGCCGGCCTGCCCGCCGCCGATGATCACGACACCCTCGCTCATCGCTCTCGGCCCCGTTGCGGGACGGAACGGCTGGCCCGGCGGATCGGTCGGGAAAGGGGCTGGGGCAATGTTCGCTCTCTCGGCAAGGCTCGTGACGCGACCCGCCGGCGGCGTTCGCCGAGAAGCGCTGCCGGAGGTCGATCCCGGCTCGGACCGTAGCCGCGAGCCGGCCAGCCGTCATCCCGTTTGGCACCGGCGGCCTCCCCGGCATGCCGGGGAGGGCTGCCCGGCGGTCCGTCCGATCCACCTCGGATCCCTTGCCGCGCCCGGGCGTTTCAGATGTGCCGGATGGCGGATCTCCGGCCGGGGCCGCAGAAGAAATAGACGAATGTTGAGGAAACATGAGCGGATATCCATGAAGAATAATATGCTGGCCTGAGCCGTTGCGTTCATGCATGACCAAGCACCCGTTCCGGCGGCTTGCCCGAAACGAGCACAGAGATCAGTGGAATATGCCTCATGGGTGAGACGTCATCGGTCCATCATGAGGGATCAGCACGGGAGAAGGGATGTTGCGGTCGGAGGAGGCTCGCGGTGCGAGGTTCGCTTTCGCGTCCAGCTCGCAAGGCGACGATCCTGTCGCTTCGAGGGCCGTTCCGGCCGACGGGCACGGTGCCGGGCACCAGGGCAGCCGGCAGAGCAGGAAGATGGCGCTCGTCGACGAGCTGCCGCTGCGGCGTGCGAGCACGCTGCATCTCCTGGAGCTGCATCTGCAGGAGCCGGCCGTGGGCCTGGCGGGAGCAGCCGAGCTCGTGGCCCGCGCCCGATCGCTCCGCAACAGGCTGTCCTGCATCCTGCTCGCGGTCGGGGGGCGCTCCCTCGACGACGCGACCGCTTCCCGCGAGCTTCGGCTGATCCGCGACACGTTCCCGGCGGTGCCGCTGGCCGTCCTATCGGATCTCGAGACGATCGACGAAGTGGCCGCCGCGTTCCGCCTCGGCGCGCGCGGCCTGATTCCCACCAGCCTCGACCCCAAGGTCGCGGTCGAGGCGCTGCGGCTCGTTCGGGCCGGCGGCAGCTTCTTTCCAGCCGGCGCCCTGATCGGCAGCCATCACAGGATCGCACGACCGCAGCCGGTCGCCATGCTGCGGCCCGACATCGGACGCGAGCGCTGGCCGCCGCGGCAGCTCGCGGTGCTCCGCCTCCTGGCGCAGGGCAGGGCCAACAAGGAGATCGCCCGCACGCTCGGCATGGAGGAGAGCACGGTCAAGGTGCATGTCTGGCACATCATGCGCAAGCTCGCTGCCGCGAACCGGACCGAAGCCGCGCTGCGCGCCGCCGAGCTCGGCATCATAGGCCAAGACGAGCCGTGCGAGGCGGAGCGGAAGCCGGCAGCCGCCAGGTCCATGGTGGCCTAGAGACGATGGCTGTCGGGGCGCGGCGTTCAGGAGGCCGAGCGGCGCGGCCGCCCCGGACGGGGCAGGTCCCGGAGCGCCGTCTCGCTGACGCCGTGGCTTCGATAACGATTGATCCAATTGTAGACGCTCGAGCGCGCGACCCGATAGCGCTGCGCCACAGCCGTGGGGCTGTCACCGGCCGCCAAGTCGAGCAGCGCCTGAGCACGCTGCCAGACACGGGCGTCGCGTGTGCTGGCGATGATCGCCTTGAGGCGTGCCTGTTCTTCATTGGTCAGGTTCAAGATCATGCCGCTGAATCGCCGCACTGCTGCGGGCTGAGGGTTCGTATCGACGACTTTAAATTCAATTTTGTATAGTATGAAAGGCGCTGTGGATCAATATAATTGCAGGAGCCAGTAGAGATATCTCGTATGGTATCTGCTGGTCCGGTGTTGCACGTGCAAAGATTTTCGGTTTAAAAATTATTGCGACCTCGGGTCAGTTTCTGATATGCACGGCATGTTTGCTGATTGATTTGTGAGGTTGGAAGCTAAGCTGACGGTTGAAGATGGTGGCAATTCCCCGTGTCATGGCCGGAGCGGCGCCGTCCCGTTCCGCACGCCATGCTCCCGCGCCGATCGAAGCCGGGCCGGCGGACGGCGACGGCGAGCGTAGCCGTACGCAGATGCTCGTCCTTTACCTCGCCCAGAGATCGGCGATGCGTGCGGGCCTGGTCCGCGCGCTGGAGGAATGCGCCCCGGAACTCCGCGTTCTGCCGCTTCCGAACCTAGGGGCGCTGGCATCGGTGGCCCGAGGCGTCGAGCCGACCCTGGTTCTGCTCGACGTCGGAGCCGGACGCCTCCACGATTCCCCGGTCGCCTGGATGATCACCTCGACCCGAGCACAGCTTCCGGATGTGCCGGTAGCAATCCTCGTGGACCACGAGATCGTCACCGACATCCTGGCGGCGTTCGAGAGCGGCATTCGCGGCTACGTGCCCGCGCGCCTCGCGCCGCACCTCGTGGCCGGGGCGCTGCGCCTCGTACTCATGGGCGGGACGTTCGTCCCGGCCGAGCCGCTCCTCGCGAGCCTCGCGCACGACGACGCGCCGGTGCGACGGCTGGCTCTGTCCGCATTGCCCGACGAGGGCAGGACGGCCGATCCGGCGGACCCCGCCTTGGCCGGCCTGAGCCGCCGTCAGCTCGCGGTGGTCGATCTGCTCTGCCGGGGCAAGTCGAACAGGGCGATCGCGGACGAGCTCGGCCTCCCGATGAGCACGGTCAAGGTCTATGCGCGGCAGATCATGCGCAGGCTGGGTGCCATCAATCGAACGCAGGTCGCGATGAAGCTGGCTGCCCGCAGGCCGTCGACGGACCTTTGAGGCCGGGTCGGCGGCTTTCGCGATCGCAGCAGCCGAAAGCTCGCCGACCCGGCCACGGAGAGCGGGATGCCGAGGGCATGCCCGATCGCGCGGGGAACCGTGCCGGCCTCTCCTTTATTCTCATCGTGTCCGCCGGCATCGGCGGCTCTGCTCCTTTGGATCCCGCTCGATGATTCCCCGTTCGTGGCGCGCGGACGGCGCGTGGCGGCAGTTCGTGTCGGCGCACGGCTCGGGCTGCGCGGTGGCCGTGGTTCTCGTCCACGGTTATCTGTGCATGTCGCGCTCCTTGTACTGGCAGGGGCTGCTGCCCTTGCGGTGCGAGCTCGCCGTGCGTGGCTGCTCGGTGGTCGGGAGCTGCCAGCCGCGCACCGGACCGGTCGCCGCGCGGGCCCGTCGGCTCGCGAGCTTCCTGGATGCCCTTCCCTATCGTCGCCTGATCCTGATCGGGCACAGCATGGGCGGCCTCGACGCACGCTATGCCGCGAGCCGGCTCGATCCCGAGCACCGGATCAGCCATGTCGTCACCATCGGCACGCCGCATCGCGGCACGGCCGTCGCCGACTGGGCGCTGCGCGACACGGTCTGGCTCACCCGCTTCGCGCGCTGCATCGACCGGGGCGCTCTCCTCGACCTCTCGCTCGAAGGTGCGGAACGCTTGAACGCGGCGATGCCGGACCGCGAGGATGTCGGCTACGTGTCGCTGGCCGGGATCTGTCCGGCCGATCGGCTCGGTAGCACGTTCCGGCGTATGGCCGAGCGGGTGATGCAGGACGAGGGACCCAACGACGGGGTGGTGTCGCTGCGCTCGGCCATGCGCGGGCCGCTCGCGGTCTCGATCCGCGCCAATCATCTCGAGCTGATCGGGCATCGGATGCTCGGTGGCGTCGCGACGCCGGAGGCCTCCCGCTCCGTACAGCCCGTTTCGGTCCTGCGGGCCCTGCTGCGCCGGATCCTGGCCGACGCCGTGGCCGAGGCTGTTGGTCCGAGCCGGGGGCGCGGGCAGCGATGATGCGCCTGCGAACGGATTTTGCATTGCAGCATGGAACAAATGCAGGCTGCCGATGTTGTTCCTTGGCAACGGCTGCATGGAGCATGACCGGCGAGGAGACGGGTCGATGAGCTCGGGGGGCGAGGTGGATTGGCTGCGGCGTGCCGTCGAGTTGTGCTCGCGTAGCGCGGCCGCCTACAAAGCCGCTTTCATGCTCACCCCGATTTCCCGTCTCGAGCGGCATCTTCTCGACCGTTGTACGGAGCGCTACGCCCTTCTCGAGCATCTTCTGGGTTTCCTTCTCGAGCACGGTATGGCGGCCGAAGGCATGCGCGCCATGCTCGAGCGCCTCGACACCGATCCGGCCCGCCATGCGCGCTTCGAGAATGCGCTCGCGGAGGCATGCTCCTACGATCGCGAGCTCGTGCGCCTGATCGACCGGGCTTTGTCGGGCGGGCTGCGGCTGCCCGCAGCACTCGGGGAATGTCTCGCCGCCAAGCGGCGCGACCTCGAGGCTCACGGGCAGGGGCACGGCGGAGCGATGCGGGTGGAGGAGACGGTCGAACACCCTCTCCCGCTCACGGCTCTGCCCGTGGGCGCGGCGACACCGTGCTGAGCCCGTCGGGGCGGCCCGTTCGTCAGCAGCGACCGTGCTGAAGCGGTCGGAAGCCGGCGTGCGCGGGCGGGACGACATAGCCGAGCGCAGCCGTCTCGGGCGATCCCGAGCCACGGGCCGCCACACGCTCCTTCGCTTCCGGACGGACCGCCACGGTCGCGGGCTCCTCGCCCAGCAGCATGTCCTTGAGCATCGCGCGTGCCCGGCTGACCCGGCTCTTCACCGTGCCGACCTCGCAGCCGCAGATCTCGGCGACTCGCTCGTAAGACAGGCCGTGTACCGCCACGAGGACCAGCACCTCACGCTGGCTCGGCTTCAGCCTGCGGAAAGCGCGCTTGAAGGCTACGACCTCGATCCGTGCCTCCTGCTCGGCCGGAACCCAGGACAGGTGCTCGAGATCGTCCTCGAGCGCAACCTCGGCCGTGACATGCTTGCGTCCGATGATGCTGCGGAAGCGGTTGCGGAGGATGGTGAACAACCAAGCCTTGAGGTTGGTACCCTCGGTGAACTGGTCCTTAGCCTGGAGCGCATTGACGATGGTGTCCTGCACCAGATCGTCGGCCAAGCTGGTGTCGCCGTTGGTAAGCGTGCGCGCGAATGCCCTCAGATGAGGTACGAGCGCAGCGATCTCGTCGCGAAAAATCGACATGTGTCTCGCCTCTCCCCCGACTGAGATCACCTTAGCACGGCGCTCTCGGGGGCGTACACAGGGAAAACGTTTTAGCTTTTGGGCGAAATCTAATTCAGCATTGAATTCTAAAAAGCCAACTATATTCGCTGATCTTAATGAAGATCAAGCCGAAAGACGGTCACTGCAGCGCCAAGTGTTCGACCATCCCCACCGAGAGCGCCTGCGAGATCGAGACCCTGAGCGTGTCGGTGTCGAAGGGCTTGGTGATCAGGAAGGTGGGCTCGGGTCGGGCACCGGTGAGGAGCCGCTCGGGGAACGCGGTGATGAATACCACCGGCACGTAGCGGTCGCGCAGGATCTCCTGCACGGCCTCGAGGCCCGAGCTGTCGTCGGCGAGCTGGATGTCGGCCAGGATCAGCTCCGGTGTTTCCTTGCCGGCCACCTTCACCGCGTCGCGATGGGTAGAGGCGATCCCGACCACGGTATGCCCGCTCTGCCGCACGGTGGCCGCGATGTCGAGCGCTATGACCGGCTCGTCCTCGATGATCAGGATCCGGCTCGCCCGCTGCGAGCGCATTTCCTCCTTGGCCTGATCGAGGAGCGCTTGCGCCGCGGCGACGGATATCCCCACGACCGTGGCGGCCTCGGCCAGGGTGAAGCCCTCGAGGGCGGTAAGCACCAGGATCTGTCGCTTGGTCGGGCTCAGATGGCCGACACGTGCCGCGACGATCGCCTGGTTCTCCACGAGCGTCGGGATCGGCTCCCGTTCGGGGACGCCGTCCGCCGCCTCGCTCCAGAAATGGTGGAGCGTCCGATAGAGCTGCAGCTTGACAGCGTCCGTATCGAGCTCGGCCGCCCATGGCAGGAGTCTCTCGAGACAGGCGCGCACCGATGCGTCGCCGCGCATGCGATCACCCAGAATGGCGCGGGCATAGCGCCGTAGATAGGGGAGATGTCGTGCGACCTCCCAGGCCAGCTCAGCCATCGGACCGATCCCGGCTTCGAGGTTCGAGCATATCGGTTCTAGCTCCGCAGCGACCAGGCATCGCGCACGGTCGGCCCGGATGAGGAGTTCTCGTCGCATTGAAGTCCGACCTCGGGCTTCTCGGGCCGGTCCACGCTGCTGCGAGGAGCAGCATCCTCCTGTGCCGCGAACTGCAGGACCAGCCGCTCCAGCTCTGCCGGCAGGGCCTCCTTGAGGACGCTGTCGTAAGCTTCGTGCAGCCGCCGGCTCAGCCAGCGATCGAAACGAGGATCGACACTCATGGCCGTGAGTCCGAGATCGGCTCGACCATCTCCCCGCAGCATCGGTGCTCGCACACCATCCTTGTCCTGACCATCCGGCATCGTCCGTTCCGCGCCAGCGAAGCAGCAGCCCTCTCGGGTCGGCATGGATCGCCTTACGTTGGCTCATCAACGTGCGAGAAAGAGAGCGGTTCCCCGCACCTCCCGTACCCGGGCCAAGCCGGATGCTCCGACACGCCGCGTCGACGATCCTTTCGCTGAAAGGACATCCCGGGCGAGATCGCGCCGCGATGCCCGATGCCGTTGCATCGCCGTCGAACGTTACCCGACTACGGCTCCTCCCACCGACGCCGCATTCGCAAAGCCTGCTGCCGTTCAGGGAAGCGGCCTCGGAGGCGGAGTGGCAGCCCTGGAAAAAAGAGCCACCCGGGCTCGGGTGGCTTCTAGTTCGAGACGACTGCAGGGAGGTACTCAAACAACCGGCGTCGTCCGCTCCGGTTCCAGCAAAAAAGGAGGCAGCGTCTCCGAAGGACAAAAGAAAAGGCCCCTGATGATCAGGGGCCGAGTTGGCACGAGGGAGAGGAAAGAACGAAAGTCGAACCCAGAAAAAAGCCGCCAGCCCGGATCAGCTAAGCATCTCGGCGCTGGAAAAAGACGGCGAGGAGACAAGACGCCAAAAAGAGCAGAGCAATGAAGAACAGAGTTTGCGCCATGCCCAGATTCGTTGCAGCGCTGCCGATGAAGCCGGAAAGATCATCCATTGCCGCCACACTCTAGGCTATCGCAATCCGATGCAACATTGCTGGCACCTTTCGACGATCTTTGATCGAACGGTCATGAGGCCCGACGATGTCCCTAGAACGTATTGCCTGAAGCGAGGTTCCATCGTTCCTTGCGATCGGCGGGAGCATGTGGCCGACCGGCCGCCCCTCGTGTCGGCCGCTTCCGTCGGTGGCGCATCTGTTGGCTATTGGCAGAATCGGAACAAGCGCCTAGCGTACATGGGAATAGTCGGGGGAGACGTGACGCCGTGCGGCGTCATGGCCAACAAGTGGGATCGAGGCGCTGCGAACGATGCGCGTGCTGCTGGTCGAGGACAACTTCATCATCGCTCTCGATCTCGCGGGCTTGGTCCGGGAAGCGGGAGCCGAGCCGGTCGGGCCGGTCGCGTCGGTGCGGGATGCCATCGCCGCGCTCGGCGACGCCAGCATCGAGGCTGTCATCCTCGATATCAATCTGGGCGAGGAGAATGCCCTGGCGCTGGTCGATGATCTGAGGCAGCGCTCGATTCCGTTCGCGTTCGCCACCGGCTACAGCCCCGACGACGTGCTGCCGCCGGAATGCGCCGACGTCCCGGTGCTGGCAAAGCCTTACAGCGCCGTCGAGGTGCGGGCCCTTCTGGACGTGCTGCGCCGGCACCGCGAGGCCGGTGGCGATCGGACGGCTCCATGAGAAACGCCCTCCGGCTCGATCCGGAGGGCGTTCGCCGCTTGCGAGAGGGCGGGAGCGCAGCCCCCGTCAGGCCGCCTTGCGCATCTGCAGGAGCCGCCAGATCTTCTCGGGTGTCGCCGGCATGTCGACGTGACGGATGCCGCGCGCCGAGAGCGCATCGACGATGGCGTTGATCACCGCGGCGGGCGAGCCCACCGAGCCGGCCTCGCCGCAGCCCTTGACCCCGAGCGCGTTGTTCTTGCACGGGATCTCGACCGTCGAGAAGTTGAACGACGGCATGTTGTCGGCGCGCGGCATGGTGTAGTCCATGAACGAGCCGGTCAGGAGCTGGCCGCTCTCGTCGTAGACGGCCCCCTCGAGCAGCGCCTGGCCGATGCCCTGGACGATGCCGCCATGCACCTGTCCCTCGACCAGGAGCGGGTTCAGGACCACGCCGAAATCGTCGACGATGTTGTAGTTCACCACCTGCGTGATGCCCGTGTCGGGGTCGATCTCGACCTCGGCGATGTGGCAGCCGTTGGGGAAGGTCCAGGCCTGGAGCTTGGTCGTGGCATCGGCGTCGAGCCCGCCCTCCATGCCGGGGATCGGCGCCATGGCGCGCGCCTTCTCGGCCAGCTCCATGATCCCGATCGCGCGGTCGGTGCCGGCGACCCGGAAGGTACCGTCATGGAACTGGATGTCGGCCGCCGCCGTCTCGAAGAGCTGGGCGGCGTAGGCCTTGCCGCGCTCGATCACGATGTCCGAGCAGTCGGCGATCGCCATGCCCTGCGCCGTCAGCGAGCGCGAGCCGCCCGTTCCGCCGCCGGCCTTGATCCGGTCGGTGTCGCCCTGGACGATCCGGATCTGCTCGAACGGCACGCCGAGCCGTGCGTGCAGCACCTGGGCGTAAGCCGTCTC
Source organism: Benzoatithermus flavus (assembly GCF_037908215.1). Classification (NCBI taxonomy): domain Bacteria; kingdom Pseudomonadati; phylum Pseudomonadota; class Alphaproteobacteria; order Geminicoccales; family Geminicoccaceae; genus Benzoatithermus; species Benzoatithermus flavus. Next base: position 313,390 of record NZ_JBBLZC010000002.1, read on the forward strand.
GTGGCCCTGGCCGTTCGACTGCGTGCCGACCAGCACCGAGACCGTCCCGTCCTGCTCGAAGCGGATCGAGGCGTGCTCGGTGGGATCGCCCATGGTCGATTCGATATAGTAGCACATGCCGATGCCGCGCAGCTTCCCGCGCGCCTTGGCCTCGGCCCGCCGCCGGTCGATCCCGGCCCAGTCCGCCTTCTCGAGGCAGGCGTCCATGACCCGCGCGAAGTCGCCGGAGTCGTAGACCTCGCCGGCCGCGGTCTTGAACGGCATCTGCTCGGGGCGGATGAAGTTCTTGCGCCGGAGCTCGACCGGATCGACCCCGAGCTCGTCGGCGGCATAGTCCATCAGCCGCTCGATGCAGTAGATCGATTCCGGACGGCCCGCGCCGCGATAGGCATCCACCGGCACGGTGTTGGTGAACACACCCTTCACGCCGTAGCTCAGCGTCTTCACGTCGTAGACGCCGGGCAGCACCTTGAGCGCCGCTCCGGTCGGGATGTAGGGCGCATAGGCGTAGTAGTAGGCGCCCATGTTGGCGACGACGTCGACGCGCAGGCCCACGATGCGGTGATCCGCGTCGAAGCCGATCTCGGCCACCGTCACGTGGTCGCGGCCCATCGTGTCGGAGAGGAAGCTCTCGCCGCGCTCGCCGGTCCACTTCACCGGCCGCCGCAGCGCGCGTGCCGCGAACGCCGCCATCGTGTACTCGGGATAGAAGAAGCCCTTCATCCCGAACCCGCCGCCTACGTCGGGCGTGATCACCCGCACCTTCTCGGGCGCCATGCCGAGATTCTGGGCCAGCACGTCGCGGTGCCCCCAGCCGCCCTGGGTGCAGGTGTGCACGGTGAGCTTGTCCGCGGCCGGGTCATACTCGGCGACGCAGGCGCGCGGTTCCATCGCGTTGCAGATGACCCGATTGTTGACGAGCTCCAGCTTCACCACCCGCGCGGCCTTGGCGAAGGCCGCCTGCACCGCGGCCTCGTCGCCGAAGTGCCAGTCGAAGGCGAGGTTGCCCGGCGCTTCGGGATGGACCTGCGCCGCGCCGGCCGCGAGCGCCTTCGCGGTGTCGGCCACCGCCGGCAGCTCGTCGTACTCGACCTCGATCAGCTCGGCCGCGTCCTTGGCCTGCTCTCTGGTCTCGGCGACGACGAAGGCGACGTAGTCGCCGACATAGTTGACCTCGTCCTTGCACAGGATCGGGTGCTTGGGATCGGCACGGCCGGTCCCGTCGCGGTTCCGGATCGGGATCAGGCAGGGAATGGAGGCGTCGAGCTCGTCGCCGGTGAGCACGAGCAGCACGCCGGGGGCCGCCTTGGCGGCGCTCGCGTCGAGACGCGTGATCCGCGCATGCGCCACCGGCGAGCGCAGCACGTAGCCATAGACCTGACCCGGCAGGTTGATGTCGTCGGTATAGCGACCCTGGCCCGTGATCAGGCGCTGGTCCTCGACCCGACGCACGGGCTGGCCGATTCCGAATTTCATTGGTCCTGGTCCTCCCCATCCGACCGTAGCCACGTCGCATGGCCCGGCGCTCCCGGCAAGCATGGCGCACATAGTAGTGCGCATGGCCTGCACGGCAACCCGAACCATGACCTTTCCGGCTGCAATGGGAGCATGCCCCCCGACCGCTCCTGCTGAGGCTCGGCTACTCCTTCGCCTTGCGGAAAGGGATGCCGAAGATCGCGGCGAGCTGGGCGAGCGAGAGATGAAACACCTGCCGCACGATGCTCACGTCGGCCGGGTCGGCCTCGGGCAGGCAGACGGTGGCGTCCTCCGTCGGCTGAAGGAGCTCGTCCCGGTGCTCGCTCTCGCCCTCGGGCCGGAGAGGCGGCGGGATCTTGCCGGGTGGCCGGTGATCTTGTGTCGTCATGGCTCGATTTCGTTCCCCTGTGGTCGTTCGTCGATCCTCGGCCGCCGCGCCTGCCGCTCAGGATGCCGGTATCCGTGCGAGCTCCAGAACGCCGAGCTTCTGCCGGCTGATCCGGGTCGCCTTGCCGTTCCGGTAGTCGATCGTGATCATCACCGCCCGACTCAGGTCGCGTTCGGCTTCGGGCGCGGCCCCGCCCAGCGCCTGGCTCGCGAGGCCGCTGCCGATCGCCCCCACCGGGCCGAGCAGGCTGCCCACCGTGCTCACTGCCCGGCGCGCCAGGACCGCCCGCGACGAGGCCGGCACCACCGGCTCGGGAAGGCCCAGGAGGTGCACGGTCTCGACGCCGCTCGCGTCCTCCACCACCCGCGTGGGCTCGCCCAGAACCGCCTCGATCGCCTCGCGGGTGGCACCAAGATGCACCGCCTCGGGTACGACGACGGGCTCCGGTGGCGCTGCCTCCGCCGCCGGCAGCGCAGGCACCGGCAGAGTGAGCGGTGCCGTCCCCTCCGGCTCGACGCCGGCGCAACTCGCGAGCGCCAGGCATCCGGCCAGCGCCAGGCTGCGGTATCGCCCTGCGTGTCCGCTCCGCATCGTCTCGTTCCCCGCTGCGCCACGGCTTTTCGCCGTGGCCTCGTCGCCCATGGCCGTCCGTCGGGCCATGCTACCCGATGCTGTCCCGATGGGGTTGCTACACTACCACAGGATAGACGTCGGCGCCGACCTTTCCTTCCCTCGCAGAACGTCGCACCTCGTCAGTGCAGCATCGTCGACGTCGGATCGCTGGTCGGGGGAGGAACCATGTCGGGTCCGGGATCGGGGATCGTGTCCGGGCCCGGCGGCCCGATGTCGGGCTGGCGCGGCTGGTTCGGGATCTCGGGCGCGGTCGGCTCCGGCTGGATGTCGGGTCCGGGGGCGGGCGGGATCTGGTCGGGCGCAGGCGGCGGCATCTCGGGCGGCGGCTGCGGCGTCGGCTGGATCGCGAGGCGGTACGGGATCATCACTTTCCTCTCCGGGGCTCGCTGGTCAACGGCCGGCGCCGGGACCGGTTCCGCAGCCCGCGCCAGCGGGCGGACGGCGCCGCCTCCGGCTCAGGGCCTGGCGCGGAACAGGCGGTAGGCCGCGCTGCCGGTGGCTAGGAGCGGCCCGTCGAAGTCGCGCTCGTGCAGGCTCATCGTGACGTGCGCCACCGAGCCGCCGACATGGACGAGCCGTGCGGTGGCCACCACCCGGCCGCGCTCGACGGCGCGCACGAAGTTGCAGGCGAGGCTGATCGTGGCGATGCGATGCAGGCCCGGCGTCCGGAAGAAGCAGGCCACACCGCCCACCGTGTCGAGGAGGACCAGCGTCACCCCGCCATGGGCGATGCCGTAATGGCTCAGATGCTGCTCGGCGACCTCGAGCTCGAGATGGGTGCCGTGCTCGGGGTCGTGACCGACGCGATAGCCCACGAGCGTCTCGAACGGCCCGGTCACGGGGCCGAGCTCGCCCCGGCGCAGCCGGGCGACGAGCGCCTCGAGCTCCTCCGCGCTCAAAGGCCGGTGCGGGTCGTAGGCCGGACTCACAGCCAGCCTCGCTTGCGGAAGTAGAGAAGGGGGATCACGGCGGAGAGCGCCATCAGAAGCAGCGCCATCGGATAGCCCAGAGGCCAGTCGAGCTCGGGGAGAAACTTGAAGTTCATGCCGTAGATGCTCGCGATCATGGTGGGCGGCATGAACACCACCGCCACCACGGAGAAGATCTTGATGATCGCGTTCTGCTCGATGTTGATCATGCCGAGCGTGGCCTCGAGCAGAAGGCTGATTTTCCCCGAGAGGAACGCGGCGTGGTCGGTGAGCGAGGCGACGTCGCGGTTCAAGAGCTTGGCTCTTGCGCGCGCCTCCTTCCGGCTGCCGGGCGGCAGCAGGTCGGTGGCGCCGAGGCTCAGGAGGATGCGGGCAAGCGTGAGCAGGCTCTCGCGCGCCCGCGCCGCCGTGTCGCCGGCCCGGCCGATGCGCTCGATCGCGCGCAGGAGATCCGGCCGCTCGTCCTTGGGCTTGGCGTTGGCAGCGCCGAAGATCTCGCCCGAGAGCGTGTCGATGTCGAGCGAGGCGCGCTCGAGCACGTCGGCGATCCGCGCCACGACGAGCTCGATCAGCCAGAACAGCACCCCTTGCGCGCTTCCGAGGCCGGCGCCCTGCCGCTCGAGGCGCGCCGGCATGGTGCGGAAGGGCTGCGGATCGGCATAACGCAGGGTGACGAGCCGGTCGCCCTTCAGGATGAAGGTGATCTCGGTGGTGCCGGGTGGCGGCGTGTCGGCGTTGACCAGCACGGTGGCGGTGAGGAACAGAGCGCCGTCCTCCTCGTAGACCCGCGCCGAGGCCTCGATCTCGCGCATCTCCTCGCGCGTCGGCATCTCGATGCCGACCGTCCGGCGCACGAAGCCCGCCTCCTCGGGCGAAGGATCGCGCATGTCGAGCCAGATGGCATCCTCGGGCAGGCCGTCGGCCGAGAGATCGACCGCGACCCGATCGCGCTGGCCGCGCAGGAACATCGTGAGCATGGAGGCTCCGTGGCGGCTGAAGGTGTCACGCGCCCCGCGGGCGAGCCGACGCCCCGCTTAAGCCGGCCCATGTTGCAGCGCAAGGCGGATCGATGGGGCTCAGCGGCGGAGAAGAAAGCCTTCGCCGAGCGGATCCTCGGGCTCGACCCAGTAGCCGGCCTCGCCGGTGTAGAAGGCCTCGCCCCCGACCTCGACCGTCACCGCCGGATGCGGCCCGGCTCTGGTCTCGGCGAGGACCGCGGCCGTGAACTCGGCCCCGGTGATGCTGCGAAAGCGCCGGGGCTCGCCCAGGCCCACCTGCCGCCGCCGGTGCATGACGGCCATGCGCGCCGTGACCCCCGAGCCCGTAGGGCTGCGGTCGATCTGGCCGTCGGCGAACACGCAGATGTTGGCGCTCGGCCGGCCGCCGCCGCCATCGAAGCCATCCGTGAGGATGATGCCATAGAGGAAGGCGAGATCGGGCTCGCCCGGATGCGAGAGCGGGATCTGCTCCGCTGCCGCCCGCTTCAGCGCCAGCGCCGCCTCGACGATCCGCCCCAGCGGGCTCGCCTCGAGATCGAGCCCGATCTCGGCCGCGGGCAGGATGCCGTAGAAGGCCCCGCCATAGCCGATGTCCATGCCGACCGGCCCGAACGGGTCGGCCAGCACCACGGCGTCGCGCGCATACGCGAACGCCGGAACGCTCTCGAACCGCACCCGCCCGGCCCGGCCGTTCGTCACCGTCACCTTCGCGGTCACGAGCCCGCACGGGCACTGGATGCGGACCAGGGTCTCGGGCTCCTGCACCGGCACGAGCCCTCGGTCCACGGCGTAGCGGCCCAGCGCGATCACCGCATGGCCGCACATGGTCGACCAGCCCTCGTTGTGGAGGAACAGGACGGCCAGATCGGCCTCGGGCAGGTCGGGCTCGACCAGAAGAGCGCCATACATGTCGGCATGACCGCGCGGCTCGGCCATCAGCACGCGCCGCCAGCGGTCCTGCTCGGCGCGGACGAAGCGTCGCTTGTCGAGGATCGTCCTGCCCTCGATCGGCGGCCAGCCGCCCGTGACGATCCGCACGGGCTCGCCCCCTGTGTGCATCTCGACCGTGGTGATCCGCCCCGAGCCCTGCCGCATGTCCCTGCCCGTCCTGCATGATGCGTCCGCCGGGCGCGTACTCTGCCCGAACGCCGCGCCGCCGGCCAGGGTGCGACGGCGGGCACCGCGCCGTCATGTCACAAGGTGTCCTATCGCCCGGAGTGACTACCTTGAGCATGGCAGGACGGGTCGAGCGCCGGCCCCGCCCCTTTGCCATTGGTCGTCGTCTTTCGCGGGGAACGAACGCGCATGCCCGAGCTGCGTCGCGCACGGTTCAGCCTCGAGAAGCTCACGATGTGGGGGCTGATCGCGGCGGTGGTCCTGTTCGTGGGCCTGCTGGTCTACGGCTTCGTGGTCCGCTATCTTCACCCGCCGCTTCCGGCCGAGCCCGGTTTCGCCGCCTCCTTGTGGCCGAACGTCGAGCGCCTGTCCTACAGCGCCTTCCTCGACCGGGTCGAGCACGGTGCGGTGAGAAGCGTCGTGCTCTCCGGCGACACGATCGAGGCGAAGCTCGCGGACGGCCACGAGATCGAGGTGAACGCACCGCAGGACCCGGAGCTGATCAGGGAGCTGCGCGCGGCCAAGGTCGATCTCCAGGTCGCCGGCGGCTCGATCTCCGCCGGCGAGGTCGCGAGCAGCCTGCTCATGCTCGCGATCCTGGGCCTCATGATCTATCAGCTCGTGGCCGGCCGCAGCCAACAACAGCTCGCCCAGCGCACCGACCTCGCCCGGAGCCGCGCCCAGCGCGTCAACGGCGAGAGGGTAGGGGTACGCTTTTCCGACGTGGCCGGCATCGACGAGGTCCGCGACCAGGTCGAGGAGATCGCCGCTTTCTTGCGCGATCCGCAGCGCTTCAAGGCGTTCGGCGCCAGGATCCCGAAGGGGGTCCTGCTCTCGGGTCCTCCCGGCTGCGGCAAGACGCTGCTCGCGCGCGCCATCGCCGGCGAGGCGCACGTGCCGTTCTTCTCGGCGTCCGCTGCCGAGTTCGTCGAGATGTTCGTGGGCGTGGGCGCTGCTCGCGTGCGCGACCTGTTCAAGCGCGCCCGCGCCCAGGCACCCGCCATCGTCTTCATCGACGAGATCGACGCCATCGGCCGGCGCCGTGCCGCCATCGGCGGCAGCGGCAACGACGAGCGCGAGCAGACCTTGAACCAGATTCTGGTCGAGATGGACGGCTTCGACGGCAAGGACGGGGTCATCGTCATCGCCGCCACCAACCGGCCCGATATTCTCGATCCGGCGCTGACCCGCCCCGGCCGGTTCGACCGTAAGATCACCGTGCCGATGCCCGACGTGCGCGGCCGCGAGCAGATCCTGCGCGTCCACGCCGGCAGCCTGCCGCTCGCCCCCGAGGTCGATCTCTCCCGGATCGCCCGCGCCACGCCGGGCTTTTCGGGTGCCGACCTCGCCAACGTGATGAACGAGGCGGCCCTGGCCGCGGCGCGCGCCGGCCGCCGCGAGGTGCTGCCGGAGGATCTCTACCGCGCGATCGACCTGCAGATGATGGGCGTCGCCCGCCCGTCGCTGGCCCTGAGCGAGCAGGAGCGCCGGCTCACCGCCTACCACGAGGCCGGCCATGCGCTGGTCGCCGCCATGCTTCCCGACAGCGATCCGATCCACAAGGCCACGATCGTGCCGCATGGCGGGGCGCTCGGCATGGTGGTGCGCCTGCCCGAGAACGACCGCGTCTCGGTCAGCCGCAGGAAGCTCGAGGCCGACCTCGTCGTCGCCATGGCGGGCCGCGCCGCCGAGGCCCTGATCTTCGGCGAGGACGCCGTCACCGCCGGTGCGGCGGGCGACATCGACCAGGCGACCCGGATCGTGCGCAAGATGATCACCGAATGGGGCATGGACGACGAGCTCGGCATGGTTCGCCTGACCGAGGCCGACCCGCGTACGGGCGAGCCGATCGCCTTGGGCGAGGCGACGCGCCGCCGGATCGACGAGCGGGTCAAGACCCGGATCGATGAGGCCTACCGCCAGGCGCTGGCCTGCCTGACCGCGGCGCGCGACCAGCTCGAGGCGCTGGCGCAGAGCCTGCTCGAGCGCGAGACCCTCACGGGCGAGGAGGTACGCGCGATCGTGCTGGCGCGGACCGCCATGGACCGGGAGGCGTTCCGGCAGGCTTGAGACAGTCTCTTCGTCCGAGCCTTTGCCTGCCGAAACAAGGGGGTACACCCCTAGCGCCGACGAACGCGTGCGCGGCGTGCGCATCGAGGACGATACGCCGACTGTCGCGCTCATGGACGGCCGGACGATCACGGTCCCGCTCGCCTGGTTCCCGCGCCTCCTCGATGCCAGCCCGGCGCAGCGCGCCAACCGGGAGATCGCTGGCGCTGGCTATGGCATTCGCTGGCCCGATATCGGCGAGGATCTGGGTACGGAAGGTCTGCTACGAGGCACGCCGGCCGTGGGAGCACTCGAACGCAAGATACTCCCCGATCCGTGAGGGTTGCGAGGATGGGGTTCATGCATTCCACTGGCATGAGATTGAATCTCATCCCATAGATCGCCTTGCATTCAGGACAGAAAACCTATATTCTGGGGCGCATGGTCCAAGCGCTCGCTTCCGCGTTCCCGCAGCCGACCCGCCGCCTGCTCGCGGCGGCGCTGCTCGGCCGCCGCCGGCCCGCCAACCCCTACCGCCGCCGCGACTGGCTCCGCATCTCGCAGCGCCTCGCCCTCGGCATGAGCCCCGAGGCGGTCGCCCGCGCCGAGGGCACCACGCCCGAAGCGGTCGCGTGCCTGCTCCAGCAGCGCGCGTTCCGGGGCCTGGTCGAGAGCTTCGAGAAGCTGATCGCCCGCCCGGCCGCGGAGCAGCGCACGCGGCTGGTCCGGCTCGCCCGGCTCGCGCTCGAGAACGCGCTCTCCGACTGGGACGCCGGTGCCGCGCTGTTCGTGCTCGCCGAGGACGCCCGGGGCCGCGACCCGGCCGAGAGCCTGGCCGAGGCGGTGCTGGCCCGGGCGCGCCGCCCGGCCACCGCCATCCCGCCCGCGCG